>NZ_CALLVU010000001.1 GCF_938015485.1 uncultured Lachnoanaerobaculum sp.
ATTAAACGGAAAAACTTCTAAAAGAAATGCAAGGTATAGAAGTCCTGAAACAGGAAGTGTAAGTCAGGAAGAAATCGGGAAAGCGGATTATGATACTGAGGTTAAGGATGGAAAAATCTATGATCCTTTAGGAAAAGACCTCGACAATGACGGAATCATAGACAGATATGACAATGACTTTAGGGACAGCGACTATTTTGAGTCAACCTATGATGTAGAGGATAATCTGCAACATAAAGTAGAAGATACAAAAGGCTTTTCAAAAAGCCAAAAAGCTCAAAAGAAAAATTATAAGAGAAAAAACTATTCTGATAAGCTCTATACCAGAAAAAAGGATAAAGAAGCCAAAGAGGAAAAGGCGGATAGTAAAAAAAGCGGAAAAGAAGCCATTCTTGATAGAGAAAAGAAAAACAGGCTTTCTAAAGAACAGGAAAGAGCCTTTAAGAATAAGACTTCTAAAGTGTCCGCTTTATCAGGACTTGCTAAAGGAAGTGAAACCGTAAGAGATTACCTATCTCATGGAAGCGATGAAAATCAAGGGGTAGAGGCAGGAGAGAAGACAGCAGATACAAGCTCAAAGCTCATTCATGGCATTAAGAACTACTCGGATAAGAAAAAAGCAAAAAAAGGATATGACCTTACGAATAAGGACTATAAAATCAGAAAGAGAAAATCCAAACTTGAGTTTCGAGATGCCAAAGAGGAGCTGAAAAAGACACAGGAGTATCAAAAAGCAAATAACTTTAAGCGATTTCAGAAGCGAAAGCAGATGAAAGATTCCATTAAAAGGAAGAATAAGTCAAGGCTTAGAGATCGCATTAAGGAAGGGCTTATAGGAAGTCTTAAAAGTTCAAAGGAAGTTATATTAAGAAAAGCGAAGGGACTTATGATTATTTTCATAGGTCTTATTATTTTGGGGACTTTTATCATTCAATTTGCAGGCACCTCCATGACCGGAATGATAAACTCTACAAGCGGCGTATTAACTACAACCTATCTTTCCGACCAAAATGTACTAAGTGAAATCAATCAACAGTTTTCGGGATTGGAAGAAGGTCTGCAAGATGAAATCAGTTCCGTAGAAGAAAATTATCCCGGCTATGATGAATATCTCATAGAAAAAGAGGGAGAAATCGGACACAACACCCATGAGCTTTTATCCTACATCACTTCAAGATGTGGAGAAATTAAGGATTCAAAGGAAGTTCAAAGTATCATCCATGACATTTTTACAAAGATGTATGATTTATCTTATCGAGAAGAAATTGAAATCAGATACAGGACGGTTACGGAAACATATACCGATGAAGATGGCAATGAGCATACCGAAAGTCATGAAGAAGCTTATGAGTATAAGAAGCTCATAGTAACACTGAAGAAAAGGGAAATGGACAGTATCGTAAGAGAAATCTTCGCAGAGTATCCCGATAATGTTCTTCACTATGAAGCCTTGCTTGCCTCTAAGGGAAACATGGAAACTGTCTTTGGAAGCGGAAACGGAAATTTATCGGAGATTGTAGACAATCCCGACTTTTCAAATCCGGGAATTGCCTTTGACGATGTAACGGTGAAGGCACTGTTTAACGAAGCGGAAAAGCATATCGGAAAGAGATATGTATTTGGGGCGAACGGGCCGAATAACTTCGACTGTTCGTCCTTTGTGTGCTGGAGTTTTACCCATTCGGGTGTCAAGAATATGCCACGAACAACCGCTTGGGGAATATACAAAACTTACTGCAATCCCGTATCTCCAAGTGAAGCAAAGGCGGGAGATATTATCTTCTTTAAGAACACCTATGACAGCGGCTCCCCTATTTCTCATGTCGGCATTTATGCAGGAAACGGTATGATGATTCATGCAGGCGATCCGATTCGCTTTGTCAGTATCAATACACCTTACTGGAGGGAGCATTTCTACGGCTTCGGCAGAGTCAAGTAAAGAAAGGACGGTAAAATGTGAAAAAAGAACTTACAGCAGTGAAAAACAAAATTCAAAAGTTAAAGGATAAAAAGGCTCTGATTGATGAAGAATTGGAGCCTTTATTTATTCGTGAAGAAGAGCTTGAAAATGAGGAGATTATTGCCATTTGCAGAAAAAACAATATCACAATTACAGATTTAATGGCAAAGGTTAAAAAGGAACAAACGGAAATGAAAAAGGAGAAAACAAATGAGAACAGTTATGAAAAATAAGGTATTTACAAGGTTAATGACAGCATTACTTCTTGCTGTTACGGTCATTTTGGCAGCTTACCCATCGGTAGCCTATGCACAAGTTGATGAAAAAGAAGCAGCAAAGGAAACAGTAAAGGAAGAACCGAAAAAACCTGAAATTACAGTTATTAAAAAGGAAGAAGAAAAAGAAGTGCGTTATCCCAATAAATTGACTGCAAAAGAGCCGGAGAATTTAAAGCAAAAAATGGTTTCAAACGGAGAAACAACCAATACCAATAAAGGGATTCCGACCGAGCCTACCAAATCAAGGGCAAGTGTTACGGAGAATGTAAATAATGCCAATCAGGAGTATCCCATTCATCATGGAGATAGTAGCGATAACAAAGAAACGGATAAATATTCTGCGGATGCCAGACAGTTTATTACTTTTCAAACCAAGAACGGAAAGACCTTTCATCTCATTATCAATCATGATGAACAGGGAGAAAATGTCATGCTTCTTACCGAAGTTTCGGAAGATGATCTGCTCAATATGGTAGAAATCAAGGAAAAACCGAAAGAAGTAGTTAAGGAAGAACCCATAAAGGACGAACCGAAAGAAGAAGCAAAGCCTGAAAAAAAGGAAGAAAAAAGCAGCACCGGAACATATATCCTGCTTGCTCTTGTAACTTTGGGGGCATTGGGAGCAGGCTATTATTTTAAGGTGGCAAAAAAGAAAGAAGATAAGGAACTGGAAGCCTTCGAGGAAGATGATGATTTCTTCTCGGAAGCGGAAGGCAGTGAAGAAACGGAAAATGAAGAAGTTGAAAATCAGGAACTGGAAGATGAAACAGAGGACAGCGAAGAAGATTAGGAGTAAAAAAGATACTATTTGCTGTAAAACACAGGGCGAAGGAGAGAAAATCTTTCGCCCTCTTATATTGAAAACGGGAGGAAAAATATATATGAAACTTGTAATTGCTGAAAAGCCAAGTGTTGCATTATCAATCTCAAAGATAATAGGAGCAAAGAATAAAAAAGACGGATACTATGAGGGAAACGGGTACAGAGTAAGCTGGTGTGTCGGGCATTTAATTCAAATGGCAAATCCCGATTCTTACGATGAAAAGTATGCCAAATGGAAGATTGATGACTTGCCGATTATTCCAAGTGAATATCAGTATGAAGTGGCAAAGGCAACAAAGAAGCAGTTTGCAGTCCTAAAAAAACTGATGAATGATAAGGCGATTGATACTGTTATCAATGCCTGCGATGCAGGTCGTGAGGGAGAAGCAATCTTTAGACTTGTATATCTTCAGGCAAGCTGTAAAAAGAAGATGAAAAGGCTTTGGATTTCCTCCATGGAAGATAGTGCAATTAAAGACGGCTTTGATAAGCTAAAAGACGGAAAAGACTATGATAATCTCTTTGAATCGGCTCAAGCAAGAGCGGTTGCCGACTGGCTTGTTGGAATGAACATCAGCAGGCTATACTCTTGCTTATATAAGCAAAATTACAGTGTTGGGAGAGTACAGACACCGACTCTTGCCATGATTGTAAAAAGAGATGACGAGATAACTAATTTTAAGAAAGATAAATACTACACAGTGGAGCTATCTATGAACGGCTTTATACTTTCGACTGAGCGAATTGATGATGAGGTTGCTGCTGAACAGCTAATCAATTTAGTTGGCGATAAGATTGAAATCACTGATGTTATCCAAAAAGAGAAAATTACAAAGCCTGATTTACCATTTGACCTTACGACACTTC
>NZ_CALLVU010000002.1 GCF_938015485.1 uncultured Lachnoanaerobaculum sp.
GTTAATTTTACCACAAAAATAGGACCTTTCGCATGAACGAATGGTCCTATTTCTTGCGTATGAGAATATTGTTATTGCAAAATATATGTATTCATCATAAAATAAAGTCATATACACGGTTTTATTTTTTCTATGTTCAGTTTAAAGTTTATATCTTATTAAAGTAATTTTTACCGAAGCAAATAAGTATTATTAAAGGGATGTCGTATGAGAGGAAGCAAGGAAAAAGATATTACACAAAAGGCACTTGAGATGTATAATGATGTGTTTGCAGATATTATAAATGTACTACTGTTTAATGGGGAGAGTGTAGTAACGGAAGACAGTTTGACAGATGTATTGCAGGAAAGTATTCTAAAGATAGATGGTAGAATAAGAGCACAGTATAGGGATATCGCAAAATACTGGTACAACAGTAAGATAAAATTATCAATGTTCGGTCTGGAGAACCAAACAAAACCTGAGAAACTGATGCCACTTAGGATCTTTGGATATGACGGAGCGGAGTATACGAGGCAAGCTAAAAATGAGAACAGTAAAGAAGCAAGATATCCCGTTATTACATTAGTATTGTACTTCGGATATAACGGCAGATGGTGTCATCCAACGAATTTGCTTGAACTTTTGGATATAGATAAAAGAATCAAACCATATGTGAATGATTTCAAGATGAATCTATTTGAAATAGCATACCTTGACAGGGAAAAGATAGATATGTTCAAGAGTGACTTTTGGATACTTGCCGATTATCTGTATCAGATGCGTGTAAATAAGGATTATGTAGCAAGTGACACAGTAATTGAACATGTGGATGAACTTTTGATGCTGATGTCGGCAATGACAAAGGACTACAGATTTGAATATACCATAAATGAAGTTAAAGGAAAGGAGCATGTGACTATGTGTGAGGTACTGGATAGAGTAGAGGCAAGAGGAAGAGAAGAAGGAATTAAAGAAGGGATTAAAGAAGGTACTGTAAATATCCTTATTTCTCTGGTAAATGATGGGATTCTAAGCATTGCGGATGCAGCAAAAAGAGCCGGCATTAGCGAAGAAAGCTTTAGAGGATATTTAGAGCGAGGTTAATGCAAATTAGCGTATAGTTTTGAATATATTTAAATAAAATCAGTGGGGTGTAAAAAACTCAATAAAGTTTTTTCACACCCCGCTTTTTTTATAGAAACTATTTTTTAAACAGTTTTGCAAAGAAGCCTTTTTTCTTAGGCTCAGGCTTTATAAGTTTTCCGCCTTTGACACTCTTTATATCAGAGATATAGATGCCGCTTACTACAGCCTTTACTTCTGTCTTTAGAGGTATCATGGCAAATACTTTTTCATCCGCCATAAGTGTCATTATTCTTGGCCCTACCTTGGCCTTTACTATGGGGACTTTCGTCCATTTCAGATACCAAGGCGTCTGCTCATATACAATCTTAGGCAGACCTGATTCTTTTATTTTCAGTTTCTTTTTATCTATAATAAGCATCGAAACCGTTTGTTTGGCAGCTTCCATAGCCGCCTGTGACTCTACCTGCTTTGTCTCCATCTTTCTTCCGAAAAAATAGAGGGCAACTAAGGCAGCGAGTAATATAACGAGTATGACAATAAGAATTGTCAAAAATGTTCTCACTTTTAATTCCTCCAAAAATAAAAATTGTGAAGTATCACTGACGACAATTATATCAAAATCTTAACAATTTATCAACAAATTCTCAATATGATACCGATAAGTTTAATTTAAGTTTGAAAATATTGTGATATAATAGCCTCATAATGTTTTTTAGGAGGCTATATGAGAAAGATACTTATTGTTATAGATATGCAAAACGATTTTATTGACGGGAGTCTCGGTACCAAGGAAGCTGTAGACATAGTAGAAGATGTTAAGAAAAAAATCCTTACATATGATAAAAGGGATGTATTTGCAACTATGGATACTCACGAAGAGAACTACCTTGATACTCAGGAAGGTAAAAATCTTCCGGTATCACATTGTATAGAAAATACTGAGGGTTGGGAGCTGAATAATGAGATAGCAGGGCTTATATATCCTGAGAATGTATTTAAGAAGCCGACTTTTGGAAGTGTGGAGCTTGCTAAAAAGATAAGTGATATAGCAAAAGAGGGAGAGATAGAAATAGAGTTGGTCGGACTTTGTACAGATATATGTGTGGTTTCCAATGCTCTGCTTTTGAAGGCGTTTTTACCTGAGACAAAGATAAGTGTAGATTCCGCATGCTGTGCCGGTGTGACTGTAGAAAAGCATAATGCCGCACTTGAGACTTTAAGAAGTTGCCAAGTTAATATAGAATAATATTTCGGATTGATTAAAAGTCTTACATACAAGTTTTGCTTGTTTGTAGGACTTTTTTTGATTTCACAAATTGTTCACAGAATAACAGATTTTTTTAAGTTTCATTTCAGCTTGAGATTGTATCCTTAATGCATCAAAGGAAAACAAACCTTTAAAAAATAAAAAAGAGGTATACATATGAAGAAGAATATAAATAAAAAAAATAAGACAATAGCTTTATCGCTGGCAGGAATGGGACTTATGTTAAGCCTTGGTGCTTGCAGTAATGTAGGAGCCAATGCGGCTACACTAAGTGCAAATGTAAGCAATCAGGACACAAAGGGAAGTACCACAAATATAAGTGTGGACAATAACACTGTCAGTATAAACGGAGACGGTGCAAGCAGCGAAGGTAATGTGATAACTGTAAGCAAGGCAGGCAATTATAATTTTACAGGTACTTTGGATGAAGGACAGATAATCGTAGATGCTGACGGTGATGTAAACTTTACATTCAACAACTTCAGTATTTCATATTCCAAGGATGCTCCGATAGTGGCAAAGAAAGGAAACTTAAATATCATATCGGCTGACGGCACGGACAATAAGGTCAGTGACAAGAGAGCTGCCAACACAGAGGATGAAAACAGTTCAAGTGATAGCTCAAAGGAGGCATATGATGCGTCCATCTATGGCGAAGCCGATATAAATCTTAGCGGAGGCGGCAAGCTTACAGTAGAAGGAGGTTACGAGGACGGAATACACAGTAAGTCAAACTTGAGTGTTGAGAGTGGAAATTATTCCGTTACGGCTTCACACCACGGACTGAACGGAAAGACAACTTTGGTTGTTAAGAACGGTACTTTTGATATTACTACTGTAGAGGATGCATTCCACTCAAAGGGCGATGTTACTGTAGAAAACGGTGAAATAAATATAAACGCAGGTGATGATGCAGTACATGCCGACAATACACTTACTGTCAAGGACGGAAAGATAAATGTTGCAGCTTCCAATGAGGGACTCGAAGGTATCACTGTAAATATTGAAGGTGGAGACATTACAGTCAATTCAAGCGATGACGGCGTGAATGCGGCAGGTGATACCGAGGACGGATCGCAGGCAAGCTACGTTATAAATATTTCAGGCGGTAACTTAAAGGTGGTACCGGGCGGTGACGGTATAGATTCAAACGGTGATCTGAATATTTCAGGAGGAAATATATTTATAGACGGTCCGTCTGACGGTGGTAATGCACCTGTTGACTATGACGGAACCGCCACTATAACAGGCGGAAGCATACTTGCTACCGGAAACTCAGGTATGTTTGAGGGCTTTAACGGCAACGGCTCAACTCAGTCAAGTATTATATATTATCTTGACAGCAATGTTACGCCGGGAAGTACCATAAAGCTTACCGATGAATCGGGTAATGAGATATTCTCGTCGGCAGATCAGACTCAGAGCTACAATGCGGTACTTTATAGCAGTGATAAGCTTGAGAGCGGAAAGAAATATGAGATAAGTGTCGGTGACAGTAAGGAGTCTGTAACATTGGAGAGCGGATCCAATACTGTTGGAAACCGTCAGGGCGGAATGGGACAGCCACCACAGGGAGGTCCACAGGGCGGAGGTAATGGAGGCCGTCAGGGCCAGCCGCCACAGATGAACGGAAGCGGTAGAGAGCAGGGTGGAATGGGACAGTCACCACAAGGAGGAAACTTCGGAGGCCCGCAGGGCGGAGGTAACGGAGAACGTCAAGGTCAGCCGCCGCAGGGAGGAAACTCAGGAGGCAAGCAGGGCAAAGATAACGGAGGCCGTCAGGGTCAGCCGCCACAGATGAACGGAAACGGTAGAGAGCAGGGCGGAATGGGCCAGCCGCCACAAGAAGGAAACTTCGGAGGAGGTCAGGGCGGAAATAACGGAGACCGTCAGGGCCAGCCGCCACAGATGAACGGAAACGGTAGAGAGCAGGGCGGAATGGGACAGCCGCCACAGGGCGGAAACTTCGGAGGAGGTCAGGGCGGAGGTAACGGAGACCGTCAGGGTCAGCCGCCGCAGGGAGGAAACTTCGGGGGCCAGCAGGGCGGAGGTAACGGAGACAGTCAAGGTCAGCCATCACAGATGAACGGAAACGGTAGAGAGCAGGGCGGAATGGGCCAGCTGCCACAGGGAGGTCAGAAGCCGGATCAGGCACATATTGATGACAGCCAAAACAGCAAAAATAAAGGTGATTCAAAGAAGAAAAAGAACAAACAAAAGAATAATAAAAACACTGAGAACAAATCAGGAAAGGAGCAATAATGAGAAGATTCGCCCTAATACCGGCATACAAGCCAAATGAAAATTTGATATATTTTGTACAGTCCTTGGAAAAAAGAGGAATAGAGGTAGTAGTGGTGGATGACGGCTCAGGGGAAGAATATCTTCCCCTCTTTTCACAACTTGGAAAAAACAGCAATGCAAAGATTATAAGGTTTTATATAAATCAGGGAAAGGGTGCGGCACTTAAAGAAGGGCTTTCATATCTGAACAATATTGAAGGCGATTTTAAAGTGATCACATTAGATGCGGACGGCCAACATTCACTACAGGATGCAATATATTTGCTTGAAAAAGCCGCTACAAGTGAAGATATTTTGATACTTGGTTCAAGGGAGCAGTCAAAGGATTCGCCTCTTCGCTCAAGGATAGGAAATTATATTACAAAAAAGGTATTCTGTTTTTCTACAGGAGTGGATATAGAGGATACTCAAACAGGTATGAGAGCATTCAGAAAAAATCTGATACCTAAGCTTTTGGAGATAAAAGGTGAGAGATACGAGTACGAGATGAATATGTTGCTTGAATTTGCTAAGGAGGGTATCAAGATGAAAGAATATCCTATCGAAACAATTTATATCAATGACAATGAAGAGAGTCATTTTGATACGGTGAAGGACTCTATAAGGATATACAGTCAGATTATAAAGTTTTGCACAAGTTCGTTGCTGTCATTCGGCATAGATTTTTTGATATACAGTATCAGTTTGATAATGTCGGGGAGTATATTATTTTCAAATGCTTTTGCCAGAATTATATCACTGCACTTTAATTTCTTTATCAATAAGAAGTTTGTATTTGAAGATGGCAAAAGCGGAAAGACAAGCAGTAAGGAATACTTCAGTTATTTGGGATTGGCGGCATTTATATTTGTGATGAATACATTGATACTTCGCGGAATAGTGGAAACATTTCATATAAATGCAATTATTGCAAAGATACTTACAGAGGTGATTTTATTTACATTATCATATTTGGTGCAGAAAAAACTTGTGTTCTCAAAAGAAAAGGTGGCACAGATTGTTTAAAAGAATGGAGTAAGATATGAAAAAATTCGGTAAAAAAGGACTTGGAGTGCTGTACGGTGTACTTTTATTTTCATTCAGTACATATGCGCTTTTAGATACTTTTGTGATACCGCACCCTATACAGAGTGTGGAGATAAATGCAATAGCGGAGACTACAAGCACTTCAGGTATAAAAGAAAGCGTTGAGGCTGCAATACAGTCAAAGCTTGGTAATAATACGTATACAACGGTAGAAACCGACAGTACTACGACCGCATCCGAAAATACTGATACTGCAGTGGAAACCGCTGCAAGTGTTGTTGAGGGCGGAACAGTTATAGGTCAGTATTCTGACAGTAAAATAAGTATTACATTAAAGCAGTACAGAGAGTACGACAGCAATATTTATGTGGCGGATGTGACCGTATCGGACGCTTCCGATTTAAAGACCGCACTTGCCGATAATACATACGGAAGAAATATCACAGATACAACTTCAGATATGGCGGCAAACAATAATGCGGTTTTGGCAATAAACGGTGACTACTACGGGGCAAGACAGAGCGGATATGTTATAAGAAACGGAAAGCTCTACCGTGATACTTCAGGAAACAGAGACGCTTTGGTAATACAAAAAAATGGTGAGTTTAAGTTTGTTTCGGAAAGTGAGACAATTGCAAGCGATCTTTTACAAGATGGAGCGTTACAGGTGTTTTCATTCGGTCCGGTGCTTTTAAATAACGTTGAGATTTCAGTAGGCGAAAACGACGAGGTGGGTATGGCAATGGCAAGCAATCCCAGAACCGCTATAGGATATCTTGGAAACAATCACTATGTATTTGTAGTATCTGACGGAAGAACAAGTGAGAGTGCAGGATTAAGCCTTTATGAACTTGCAAGCTTTATGAAAGAACTTGGTGTAAAGGATGCATACAACTTGGACGGCGGCGGTTCTTCCACCATGGTATTTAAGGGAGAGATTATAAACAATCCTACCACAAGCGGACGCTCGGGTGAGGAAAGAGCTGTAAGCGATATAGTATATATAGGAGGTGAGAGCTGATGAAGAAATCATTTATATATCTTGGAATCTCTGCATTTGTATTTATCTTTTCACAAGTGTATGAGCATTTCTCACACGGAGTCTATTCGGGCTTTATGATATATGCGTTTTTGATACCTTTTGTAGGGCTTTTTGTACCGAGTATTTTAAACAGTCTTATATTAAAAAGAGAGATTCCCGATATGGCCAAGCTGTCATTAAAATGCGGTATAGCAACACTTACGGTAGGTTCAATATATAAGGGAGTCCTTGAAATATACGGTACAAGTACAAATTTTGAGATAATTTATCTGACAGTTGGATTGACGTTTTGTATACTTGCAGGTATACTGATGACAATAAAGGTAAATATAAAAGCGGAGGGGTAGTGCCCCTCCTTTATGTTTAATGAAAATACACATTAAAGCATATCTTTTTATTCTCACTCTTTATCTTGATTTCACCTTTGTGCATGGCGACTATCTCTTTTGCAATGGGAAGTCCCAGACCGTAGCCGGCACTTGAGTGGGATTCATCAAGTCTGTAAAATCTCTTGAAGATATTTTGAGTATCTTCCTTTGAAAGCTCTTTTAAGATGTCATTTTCCACAGAGAGAATGACATTATTTTTTTGCTTGCAGAGTGTAAGGCTTGTATGAGATAAGGAGTACTTTAAGGCATTTTCCAAAAGTATTGATATAAGGTCCTTTATCTTTTTGGCATCTCCGAGTATAGAGATATTATCCGCTATATTGTAATCAAAGGTCTTCGAATCCTCGAAAAATAATGGTTCAAAATACATACATTCATTATCTGTAAGCTTGGACAGTTCTACAGGCTGCATATGCTCTTTTCTGTCCTGCCAGTTTTCAAGCCTGCCCAGGTTTAAAAGGTCCTCTGTCAGATGCTTCATTCTGGTACTCATTTCGTCAATGCCGTAAATATTTTTCTTAATCAGATCAATACTTTGAGTATCGAAGTTATCTTTTGACAGAAGATTCTTGAGATTGCCGATATTATTTATAATTACTGTAAGCGGCGTCTTAAGCTCATGTGACGCATCCGAGATAAACTGCCGCTGTGAGATAATTGCATCACTCACCGGACGAATGCTCTTTTTCACAAAATATCTTGAAAAAAGTATTATGATTGCAGACAGTATAAAGAACAAAGCTGTAAGTAAAACAGAAAGTCTTTGTAAGCTTTTTATCTCATTGCTAAAGTCTGTGACTGCAATACGATACAGTGTATGACCTGTAAAGTTTGAGTCACCGGGGTTGCCGCCTTCATCCTTTGAGTAATTTGCATCATCCTCAAAATTATCAGGCGGAGCATCCTTTTTACAAAGATAAGCAATCTTACCGCCGTTTATTGAAGAAAAAAGTTTTTCATCCTCATTTATCTTAGATATTGCGTCTTTTGCTATTTTTGACTTGGTATAGTCATCTAAGAAAAAATCAGGTCCTTTGCTGTCAATCACCTCAGAGTCGGAGTTTACAAGCATCATAAAAATAGGGTATGAACCTGATGAATTGTAATCATGCATCGGTGAATTGACGGCGGTAGTAAGGGCGGTCTTGAGGCTGCTGTACAGAGAGTATCTGTTGAATAGGAAAGGGAAGATAAGTAAAAACAGCAACAAAAATATACTGACGGATGACAAAAGCAAGGTGAGTCTTCTTTGTAATTTTTTAATCATCTTTACATTTCTCCAAGTGGTAACCGAGTCCTCTGCTTGCTACTATCGAAACATCCGATGAGAGGCTTTTCAATTTTTTTCTTAGGAAACCTATATAAACTTCCACATTGTTTTCAGTAGCGTCACTGTCATAGCCCCAAATCTTTTCCAAGAAAAAGTTCTTTGAAATATTGTTCTTACCCTCCTTTAAAAGAAGCCTCATCATCTGAAACTCTTTGGATGAAAGTCTGATCGAGTTTTCACCTGAGATAAGTTCACCCGAGTCAAGGTCAAGTACGGTGTCGCCGAAACTTATCTGGTTGACTTCTTTTCCCTGTCTGCGAAGCAGTGCATTGACACAGGCTAAGAGTTCCCTTCTGTCAAAAGGTTTTGTAAGATAGTAGTCGGCACCTGAATCAAGCCCTTCAACTCTGTCAAGGATATCGGACTTTGCTGTCAGCATAAGTATAGGCACACCGTTTTTTTGTGCCCTAAGGGTTTTGGCTACCTGAAAGCCGTTCAGTTTCGGTAGCATTATATCAAGTATGAGCAGGTCAAAATGTGAGCTTTTTGCAAGTTCAAGTCCTTCCAAGCCGTCATAGGCACAGACAACATCATGTCCTTCCAAGATTTCTTTAACGGATGAGGCAAGCAATACCTCATCTTCAACCACTAAAATATTCATACATACTCCAAAAATATTTATTGACTTGATTGTATAAACCTTATATCGCTATGTCAAGAAAATAGATTTTACATAGTGAGGGGGTATAAATATATATGTATAATGCTGTAAATTATGACATTCTTAATTGATAACTATAAAAATATGTGGGATAATAAGGGAAGACTAAGAATAGGAGACAGGGTATGCAGGATAACAAAGAGTGGAATAATATCAGAGATAATGTAGTAGATGTTTTTGATGAAAATAATACCTTTAATCAGGCCAAGGAGTTTTCCAATAAGGCCTTGGATATATTAAGGAGAGTCGGTAATCAGATACAGTACAATAAGAATGTGAATGTAAATACGGTTCTGAAAAAAGTAAAAGAAAAAAAGAATACATACCTAAAGGCGAGCAGAGGAAAATTGCTTATAAGGATTTTTTTCGGTATACCGATAATGATAATTTTTGCTATACCGATGTTTGTCACGGCTTTGACGGTACTTCCGTTTTCTCTTAAGATATGGCTTATTATAATGGTTGCATTGGCTCCTTTTTTTGCAGTAGGAGCGTTCCTTGCAATACCGGCACTTTCAAATCTGAAACTTGTGGATGTGGCTGAAAAATATTATCGTATAATGGATGATAAGCTTTATATGAATATAGACGATATCGCGATGTTTGCAAATGAGAGCAGAGATAATGTAGAGAAGAATTTGCGAAAGCTGATTGAGAGAAGGAATTTTCCACAGGGACATATAGATGCAAGCGGTCAGTGCTTTATGTTAAGTAATGAGGTATATAAAGAGTATTTGGCGCTTGAAGATCAGAGAAAAAGTCAGCAGGTAATAGAGGATAAGAATGTATCCGAGGGAAGTATTATACCTGAGGGCAGACAGTATGTACTTTCTATCAAAGAGATGCACCTTGGAATCAAATCGGAGCCTATGTCATCCAAGCTTACAAAGCTTGAGACCGTGCTGGTTGCAATATTTGACAGGGTGGAAAAGGAGCCTGATGAGCTAAAGAAACTTGATAAGCTGATGAGATATTATCTGCCTACTACAATAAAGCTTATAAAGACTTATTCCGATTTTGACAATGTGATTTCGCCGAATGAGGAAATATTAAGTACTAAAAAAGAGATTGAATTGACAATTGACTCCATAAATGAAGCCTGCATGGAATTCCAGAACAGACTTTATAAGGATACTGCATTTGATGCCGATACCGATGCCGCATTACTTAAGACAATGTTGGCAAAGGAAGGTCTTATAGATGAAATGAAATAATGAGGTGTGAATATGAATGAGAATGATTTGAAAAAAGACGATATGAACTCACTTGACGATATGTTAAAAGAGGCTCCAAGCTTAAGCTTTGATATGCCTGAGGTGAAGCCTGAAGTTGTGGAGATAAAAGAAGAGAAGAAAAATGAAACACCTGAAGTCAAGCTCTCACCTGAGGAAGAAAAGATGGTTAATGAGTTTGCGTCAAAGATAGATATATCCAATTCACAGGCGATACTTGCATATGGTGTGGGAAGTCAAAAAAAGATTGCGGACTTTTCTGAAAACGCACTTGAGAGAGTAAAGACAAAAGACCTCGGTGAGATAGGCGATATGCTTGCAGGGGTGGTGGGTGAAATCCGTTCACTTGAAACTGAGGAAGATGAAAAGGGGCTTTTCGGTTTCTTTAAGAAAACAAGCAATAAGCTGGCAAATCTTAAAGCAAAGTATGACAAGGTGGAGACCAATGTCAACAATATTGCAAAGGCGCTTGAGGACCATCAGGTGACTCTTATGAAGGATGTGCTGATGCTTGATAAGATGTATGAGTTAAATATGAACTACTACAAGGAATTGTCTATGTACATTCTGGCAGGAAAGAAAAGACTTGAAAGAGCCAACAATGTGGAGCTGCCTGAGCTTATAAAAAAGGCCGACGAGAGCGGTCTGCCTGAGGATACACAAAAGGCAAAGGATTTCTCACAGATGATAAACCGCTTTGAAAAGAAGATATACGACCTTGAGCTTACAAAGACCGTATCACTTCAGATGGCACCGCAGATAAGACTTATACAAAACAACGACTCTATGATGTCGGATAAGATACAGTCAACCATTGTAAACACCATTCCGCTTTGGAAGAATCAGATGGTGATCGCAATCGGATTAAAACATTCAAACGATGCGGCCAAGGCACAAAAGGCTGTATCGGATATGACCAATGAGCTTCTAAAGAGAAATGCGGATGCCCTAAAGACTGCCACTATAGAGACCGCAAAGGAATCGGAGCGCGGTATAATAGATATTGAAACTCTTAAAAATACCAATAAGACTTTGATATCCACCTTTGATGAGGTTATAAAGATACAGGATGAGGGCAGACAAAAGAGAAAAGAAGCGGAAGCCGAACTTAAAAACATAGAAAACGAGATGAGAACAAAGCTTCTGGAAATCAGTAACAGACAGGCAAACAGTAACAGATAGGAATAAAAATGAACAATTGGAGACAAAGATATCATATTGAACCTAAGAGCGGATGGTTGAACGATCCTAACGGGATTTGCTTTTTTAAGGGGTATTACCATGTGTTTTATCAGTATGCCTATGAACCTGTAGGCGGAAACAAGTACTGGGCACATCTTAAATCAAAGGATTTGATAAATTGGGAGGAGGCGCCTTTGTTTTTATCTCCGGATAAGGAGTTTGATAAAAACGGAGCCTACTCAGGTTCGGCATTGGTAAAGGATGATATGATGCATATCTTCTATACCGGCAATGTAAAGAATAAGGGAGACTTTGACTATATAAATACAGGCAGAGAACATAACACGGTTCATGCGGTGAGTAAAGACGGCGAGCATGTGGAATCAAAGAATGTGGTGATGTACAACAAGGATTATCCTGACGGACTTACTTTGCATGTTAGAGACCCTAAGGTGTTTGAGTACGAAGGCAAATATTATATGGTACTCGGCGCAAGGACAAAAGAAGACAAGGGTGAGGTGCTTGTATATGAGTCTGAGGATTTGGAGATCTGGAATCATATCAGGACTTTTGAGACTATGGCAAAGTTCGGATATATGTGGGAATGTCCGGATCTGTTTGAGATAAACGGGCAGTGGATTTTGATGGCATGTCCGCAGGGGCTTGAGGGCGGAAAGTATGAATTCCAAAATATCTACTCATGCGGATATTTCATTATAGACGGTGACTTCAGAAAAAACGGCTATATTGTGGAGTATAAGGAAGCGGATTTGGGATTTGATTTTTATGCACCGCAGACCTTTACACATGAGGGAAGGAGACTTTTACTCGGATGGATGGGTATGCCTGATGCCAAGTATACAAACCCGACTGTCGAGTACGGATATCAGCACTGTATGAGCACATTCAGAGAGTTGGATTTTGAAAACGACACTCTTATTATGAAGCCTGTAAAGGAATATGAATCTCTCAGAAAGCATTGCTTTGATTTTGATGAGGAAAATAAGTCTTACAGTGTAGGTGATGACAGAGCCTTTGACCTTGAGACCCAAAATTTCGGCGATAAGTTTGATATTGAAATTTTTGATACTCTAAAGCTTGATTTTGACGCTATAAGAGGTGACTTTGAGCTGTCTTTTATTGCAAACGGATATGGCAGAGACGCAAGATATATAAGAGTAAAAAAGATAGAAAATCTCAGACTTATGATTGATGCAAGTTCCGTAGAGGTATTTGTAAATGACGGCAAGCATGTGATGTCAAGCAGAATGTATCCAAGTGAGTATAAAGATATTAAAGTAAACGGCAATATCACAGGAAAGCTTTATAAGTTGGATGTTTAGTTTTTTTAAAAATAGAAAAGATAGTAATATGAAGTTGATAGTTGGATTGGGGAATCCGGGAAGAGAGTATGTAAACACCAGACATAATGCAGGCTTTTACGTAGTGGAAAAGCTTGCATATGAGCTTGGTGAGGATATAACCGAGAGAAAATATAAGGGGCTGTTTGCAAAGGCAAGGATGGGGAATGAAAAAGTAATACTGCTTGAGCCTCAGACATATATGAACAACAGCGGTGAGTCGGTCAGAGCCTTTATGGATTATTTTAAGATAGAGGCAAAAGATGTAATAGTGGTGTATGACGATATAAATCTTGAACCCGGAAATTTGCGTATCAGGTTAAAGGGAAGTGCCGGAGGACACAACGGCATCAAGTCCTTGATCGCACATATGGGCACATCGGATTTCCCCAGAGTAAAGATGGGAGTAGGTGAAAAGCCGGCGAGAATGGACCTTGCAGACCATGTGCTCGGGCATTTTAATGATGAGGATAAAAAGAAGCTTGATGAAGCCGCATCACATGCGATAGAGGCTATAAAGCTGATGGTGGACGGTCAGTATGATACGGCAATGAACAGGTATAATGTAAAAAAGACTAAGTAAGGAAGTATATGAGTTTATTTGAAAATCCCTTAAAGAAACTTGCGGATTTTGAGTCTTTGGAAGAAAGTATAAAAAAAGAGAAGTTTCCTTTACAGGTTACCGATATGTCCGAGCCCGGAAAGGCACATTTGATTTCCGAGCTTATGAAGGATGACAGGTCTTGGAAACTGGTAATAACATATGATGAGGACAATGCGAGCAGGCTATATGAAGATATAGGCTGCTTTTTGGGCGAGGTCTATCTCTACCCTGCCAGAGACTTGCTTTTTTTCAATGCGGATATAAGATCTTTGCAGATAACTTCAAAAAGAGTTGAGGTGTGGAAGCATCTTAGAGAAGATAAAGGCGGTGTGGTGGTTACTACAGTTGATGCGCTTATGGACAAACTTGAGGACTATAATAAGTTTTGTAAGGACACACTTGAGATAAAAAAAGAAGACAAAATTGACTTGGAGGAAATGTCAAAAAAGCTTACGGATATAGGATATGAGAGAAGCTTTGAGACAGACAATCCGGGACAGTTTTCAATAAGAGGCGGAATACTGGATATTTTTCCTCTGACTGAGGAAAATCCTGTAAGAATAGAGTTGTGGGATGACGAGATAGATGCTATGAAGAGCTTCGACCCTGCAAGTCAGAGGTCTATAGAGGAGCTTGAGTATGTAAATATCTATCCTGCAAAGGAAAGAGAAATCGGAGGAGAAGAATCTTTTCTCAGATATTTTGATTATAAAAATACTTTGATATATATTGACGAGCCTGCAAGGACGATGGACAAGGCGATAAGGACTGAGGAAGAATATAATCAGAGTGCGGCAGGCAGAATAGAATCGGGTCAGTACAACAAGGAGGATATACCCGATATATTCGGTGCAAAGGAGGTATTCCACTATTTGAATAAGTCTCCGGCCATCGCGCTTACAGGGCTTGATAACAGGATAAAAGAACTTGAGGTGAAGTCTGTTTATTCCGTTTTTTCAAGAATGAGCGGTGTATATCATGAGGACTTTACAAATCTTGTGGACGACCTTAAAAGATACAAGTCCGACAAGACAAAGGTTGCACTTATCTGTGCATCAAAGACCAGAGCGAA
The DNA here is from genome assembly GCF_938015485.1 of uncultured Lachnoanaerobaculum sp. Taxonomy (GTDB): domain Bacteria; phylum Bacillota; class Clostridia; order Lachnospirales; family Lachnospiraceae; genus Lachnoanaerobaculum. The sequence goes on from NZ_CALLVU010000002.1 coordinate 14,538, forward strand.
GAGGCTTTGTGACAGCTTTGTAAACGACTATGCTCTTGATGCTTTTTTTGCTGAGGAAAACTTTGACGTGAATATTGCTCCGGGGCAGATAGCGATATTTGTCGGAAACATACATTCAGGTTTTGAGTATCCTGCACTCAACTTTGCGGTGATTTCCGAAAGCGATATCTTTAAGGACAAAAAGAAGAAAAAGAAAAGAAACAAAGAGTATGAGGGGGACAGAGTAACCTCTCTAAGTGAGCTTTATATAGGAGATTATGTCGTACATGAGGACCACGGACTGGGAGTCTACAAAGGTATAGAAAAGATAGAAAGAGACGGCATTATAAAGGACTATGTAAAAATAGAATATCAGGGCGGCGACAACTGTTTTGTGCCGGTTTCAAAACTTAACAGAATCCAAAAATACGGCGGCGCCGAGATAAAAAAGCCTAAGTTAAATAAGCTTGGCGGAGTTGAGTGGTCCAAAACCAAAAGTAAGGTAAAGACTGAAGTCGAGGAAATGGCAAAGGAACTTGTGACTTTGTATGCAAGCAGATTAAACGGCAAGGGAGTGGTGTACGGAGAGGACACACTTTGGCAGAGAGAGTTTGAGGAGATGTTTGAGTATGAGGAGACCTATGATCAGTTAAAAGCTATTGAAGATGCAAAGAGAGATCTTGAGACCGGAAAGATAATGGACAGACTTGTATGCGGTGATGTGGGTTACGGTAAGACCGAGATTGCACTGAGAACCGCTTTTAAGGTAATACAGGAGGGCTATCAGGTATTATACCTTGTGCCTACCACTATTTTGGCAAGGCAGCATTACAATACTTTTGTACAGAGAATGAAGGATTTCCCGGTAAAGATCGCGCTCTTATCAAGGTTCAATACCAAAAAGGAACAGACAAAGACTATAGAGGATCTTAACAAGGGACTTGTGGATATAGTGATAGGTACTCACAGACTCTTATCAAAGGATGTGGTACCGAAAAAACTCGGTCTTGTGATAGTGGATGAGGAGCAGCGATTCGGAGTAAAGCATAAGGATAAGCTTAAGCAACTTTGTGAGAATGTAAATGTGTTGACACTTACGGCTACACCTATACCGAGAACATTGCATATGTCGCTTTCAGGTATCAGGGACTTGTCCGTGCTTGAGGAGCCGCCTGTAGACAGAAAGCCCATCCAGACATATGTAATGGAGTACCATGATGAGACTGTTAAGGAGGCCATCAGAAGAGAGGTGTCCAGAGGCGGTCAGGTTTATTATCTTTATAACAGAGTCAACAATATAGAGGAAGTGGCGGCACATGTGAGGGCTTTATTGCCTGATATCGACGTTGAGTATGTGCACGGCAGGATGAATGAGAGAGAACTTGAAGCCAAGATGGTTGACTTTATAAACGGTGACGTGGACGTGCTTGTCACCACCACCATAGTGGAGACAGGTCTTGATGTGCCGAATGCCAATACTATAATAGTCCACGATGCTGACAGGCTCGGTCTTTCACAGCTTTACCAGCTTCGAGGAAGAGTGGGCAGGAGCAAAAGAAGTGCCTACGCTTTCCTTATGTATACAAGAAACAAGCTTTTATCGGAGGAAGCGTCAAAGAGGCTTAAGGCAATCAGAGAATTTACCGAACTCGGTTCGGGAATAAAGATTGCTATGAGAGATCTTGAGATAAGAGGTGCAGGCAATGTACTTGGAGTGACTCAACATGGGCATATGGAAGAGGTCGGATATGATTTGTATGTTAAGCTTCTAAATACGGCAGTCACCGCCTTAAAGACCGGAAAGCCTGTAGAGGAGGAAGTGGAGGCAAGTGTTGAGATTGATGACAGCGCCTATATTCCAAGTGATTATATTGACAATGAAGAGACCAAGCTTGAGATATATAAAAAGATCGCTCTTGTAAAAACCGAGGAGGATTTTTCGGATATGCAGGATGAGCTGATAGACAGATTCGGCGAGATGCCGAAACCTGTAGGCAATCTTTTGTATGTTGCAAGGATAAAGGCACTTGCAAGTTCTATGTTTATCACCGATGTAATTGTGAATAAGTTGCAGATAAAGTGGACAATGCGAGAAAATAAGCAGATGAATATGGATAACTTGGACAATTTCCTAAAGTACTTCGGCAAAAGCCTCACGGTAAAGTACAATAAGGTACTGAACTGGGAGTACAGAGACAGAGAAAAAATTTCTACGGAAGACAGAATGGAGTTTGCGGTGGAGATGTTTGAGAGGATGAAGGAGGAGCTGTTTTAGACAGTTTTTAAAAATCATTTGACAAATATAGATAAATACAAGTATACTTAAATACGCACAGCCGGGGAGATAGCGGTGTCCTGTACCTACAATCCGCTTTAGTAGGGGTGATGCCTTGCCTAGGGTGTACATTTGCTTAGCAGTCCAAAGCAAGTGGTGTTGAAGTGGGGGTCCCCACGCAATGGAAACTTTCGAACCGTGTCAGGACAGGAATGTAGCAGCACTAAGGAAGACCTTTCATGTGCCGTGAGATAGCCGCCGCGGAGCTAACTACTTTGGCAACGTTTGTGAATGGCATTCGAAGCAAGGCGTGCATAAAAGAGCATTATCAAGGAATCAAAGGGGATTTTTTGATAATGCTCTTTGCGTTTAGTGTTTGTTGATTTTATAACAATACTATTGAAAAAATTTTTTTATTAATATAAAATAATGTAGATATTTGGAGGCAAGTTATTTGTTACTGAATCAAATAAGTAGCCGGAAGCATAGAGTTTGTCCGTTTTGATAGGAGGAAATATATGGCAATAAAGACTATAGGTGTATTAACAAGTGGTGGAGACGCGCCGGGAATGAATGCGGCTATCAGAGCAGTTGTTAGAACAGCAATTCACAATGGAATAAATGTAAAAGGAATCATGAGAGGTTATGCAGGTCTTTTACAGGAAGAAATAGTGGATATGGAAAGTACAAGTGTATCTGAGATAATCCACAGAGGAGGTACAATCCTTTATACTGCAAGATGCCAAGAGTTTACAACAGCTGAAGGACAAAAGAAAGGTGCTGAAATCTGTAAAAAGCACGGTATTGACGGCGTAGTGGTTATCGGTGGTGACGGTTCGTTCAAAGGAGCGGGAAAGCTTTCCGCACTTGGAATCAACACAATAGGTATCCCGGGAACTATCGACCTTGATATAGCTTGTACAGACTATACAATAGGATTTGATACGGCGGTAAATACTGCTATGGATGCCATTGACAAGGTAAGAGATACATCTACATCACATGAGAGATGTTCTATAATAGAGGTAATGGGAAGAAATGCAGGATATATCGCACTTTGGTGTGGATTTGCAAACGGTGCCGAGGATGTATTGTTGCCTGAGAGATATGACGGCAATGAGCAGGCGCTTATAGACAGGATTATTGAGAACAGAAAGCGCGGTAAAAAGCATCATATCATAATCAATGCCGAGGGAATCGGACATTCAGTTTCTATGGCAAAGAGAATTGAGGCCGCTACAGGAATAGAGACAAGAGCTACAATACTTGGATATATGCAAAGAGGTGGAGCACCTACATGTATGGACAGAGTATACGCTTCAATAATGGGTGCCAAGGCTGTAGAGCTTTTGTTGGCAGGAAAGTCAAACAGACTTGTAGCTTACAAAAACGGTGAGTTTGTAGATTTTGATATTCAGGAAGCATTGGCAATGAAGAAGGATATATCTGAAGACCAGTTCAGAATGTGCAAGCTTTTGGTAAGATAATATGCCTGAAATGATAAACGGATATGACTTCGATTTAACAAAGAGTGATTCAATCGTTCTTTGCGGCGCAAGTTCATATGTTCAGAAGTATTATTTCAACAAAAAATTCAAACGATTACCGGATGAGATAAAAGATGAACTGAAGATAATGTGTGTGTCTTTTGCCGAAGAGGCGGGAGGCATACTCACTTTGGAGTTTGACAAATCCGGAAATCTGAATTTTTGTGTAAGAGTGGACGACGGAGATTTCTACTTTGACGATATTGAAAGCGGACTGAGGATAAGTTCTTATCAAAGAAAAAAAGAAGAGCTTTTGTCACAGCTTGAGCTTTTTTATAAAGTGGTGTTTTTAGGAGAAAATGTGGACGGCAATGATTGACAGGCTGATATTTTATATAAAAAAATATGAAGGCGTCCTGCTCTACCTTATATTCGGTGTGCTGACTACTGCAGTAAATTTTATAGTATATTATATTTGCTATACAAGATTTCATTGGATAAACCTTGTAAGTAATACTGTTGCATGGATATTGTCGGTTATGTTTGCTTTTATAACCAATAAAATATGGGTATTTAAAAGCAAAAGCTTTCAGACGGAACTTGTACTGAGGGAGCTGATAACATTCGTTGTTTCAAGATTATCCACATGGCTTTTGGAAACGGTTATTATGTTTGTAGGAGTAGATATATTAAAGGGATATTGGCTGATTGCAAAGATTATTGCAAGTGTGCTTGTAGTCATACTCAACTATGTTTTTTCAAAATTATTTATTTTTAGAAAGAATAATGAAAATGCTTAAGAACTTTAAAATCGGAAATATAAATATAGAGGGCGGATTGTGCCTTGGACCAATGGCAGGTGTAAGCGACTTGCCATTTCGTCATTTATGTAAGGAAATGGGCGCTTCACTGCTTGTGACAGAGATGGTAAGTGCAAAGGCGATATATTTTAAAAATAAAAATACAGAGCCACTTATGAAAATAGATAAGGCTGAACATCCTATAGCATTGCAACTTTTCGGTTCGGACCCTGATATAATAGCCGAGATGGCGGCAAGTATAGAAGACAGAGATTTTGATATATTCGACTTCAATATGGGTTGTCCCGTACCGAAGATAGTCAATAACGGTGAAGGCTCCGCACTGATGAAAAATCCTAAGCTTGTGGAAGAGATATTGTCAAAGCTTGTAAAGAGTGTAAAAAAGCCTGTGACATTGAAGATAAGAAGAGGCTTCAATGAAGATAATATCAATGCCGTTGAGATTGCAAAGATAGCGGAAGGCGCAGGAGTAAGCGCTGTTGCGGTACACGGAAGAACCAGAGAGCAATATTACTCAGGTAAGGCGGACTGGAATATTATAAGAGATGTGAAGTCCGCACTGAGTATACCTGTAATAGGTAACGGTGATGTGGTAGACGGCGAAAGTGCAAAGAGAATGTATGAGTATACAGGCTGTGACGGGATAATGATTGCAAGAGCGGCAAGAGGAAATCCTTGGATATTTAGGGAGATAAGGGCATATCTGAACGGAGATACTCAGGAAAAACCTACTGCAAAAGAGATAGTCGAGATGATTTTAAGACATTGCAGACTACAGATGGAATACGACGATGAAATTATGGCTGTCAGAAAGATGAGAAAGCATGTGGCGTGGTATACACATGGTATGAAGGGTTCTTCAGCACTCAGAGACAAGGTGAATCATGTCGAAAAGTATGATGAGCTGGAGTCACTGCTTAAGTCTACAGTGTGATATTATGTAAATTTTAATACATAAATATAAAAAATATGTTACAATGGTGGCAGAGTATGTGAATATAAGTTTTAGTCCGATATAAGGCTTTACCATATAAATTTACATATCTATTTTACATCCCAACCGGAGGATATATGAATAGAAAAGAACAGTATAAGCGTATTTTAAAATTCGGCTCGGCTGCCGTTATATTGCTTATTGAAGTGGGACTTTATTGGCTGCTTTGGCAACTGTATCTCAACAATATAATAGAAGAAAGATTCTGGAGAAGAGGAATCTGGCTGCTTTCCGCACTTTACGGTGTGCTTTTGGTATTCTTTTTGCAGACCTACGGCGGACTTAAAATAGGTTATCTGAAAAGAGGAAATATAATTTATTCGCATATACTTTCGCTGTTTATAGTGAATACGATAGGATATTTTATATTGGCTCTGATTGATAAGAGGTTTCATTCGCCGGTCTCTTTTGTACTTTTGACTGTTGTAGACGGGATAATAGTTTGTATTTGGGTTTTTTTATTTCAATGGATATACGGTGTGCTCTTTCCGCCGAGAAGATTGTTGGTAGTATACGGAGTGAGGCCGGTATTTTCCATAATGGAGAAGATAGGTGCCAGAGACGATAAGTATGTTATCGGAGGGTCTATAAGTATTGATGAGGGCATTGATAAGATAATGGAAAAGGCCGAAGAATTTGAAGGCATTGTCGTAGGTGATGTACCTTCACATGACAGAAACCTCATCTTAAAAAAATGCTATGATTCAAGCATAAGAGTATATATGATACCGAAGATAAGTGATATTTTGGTAAGATCATCTACCAATCTGAACCTGTTTGATACACCGATACTTCTATCAAAGAATGAGGGATTGCAGATAGATCAGATGGCGGTAAAGAGATTTATAGATATTGTAGTAAGTTTGATCGGAATAATACTTACATCTCCGCTGTTTGTGATGTTCGGAGCGGCAATACATTTGGCAGACAGAGGTCCCATTTTTTACACGCAGACAAGACTTACAATAGACGGTAAACTTTTTAAGATATATAAGTTCAGAACTATGAGAGTGGATGCGGAGAAAGACGGAGTGGCAAGGCTTGCAGGTGAAGGTGACAACAGGATAACCGATGTAGGTAAGATACTTAGAGCTACAAGACTTGATGAGTTGCCACAGTTATTTAATATAATAAAGGGTGAGATGAGTCTTGTAGGTCCAAGACCTGAGAGACCTGAAATTGCAGCAGAGTATATGGAGGATTTGCCTGAGTTTGCTATGAGACTGAAGATGAAGGCCGGACTTACAGGATATGCACAGGTGCATGGAAAGTACAATACCACCCCATATGATAAGTTAAAACTTGACTTACACTATATAAGAAACTACAGTCTTTGGATGGATCTTATTTTGATTGTTCTGACTCCGAAGGTTTTATTTATGAAGGAGTCCACAGAGGGCGTAGGAGAAGGTGAGGTAAATGCCAACAATAAGGATAAGTAAAAGCAGGGTGCAAACCTGCTTTTTTTGTGATAATATGGTGTTACACGGCAAAGATTTCTATTTTTTCATATGTTGACAAAAATCATATAAGCGTATACAATAAAAGAGAACATACATTCGATGGAGGTTGTTATGAAAAAGGATAAAAATTCCAAAGCAACACAACAGGTAAAACAGGTAACGGAACATAGTGAGAAGCAGGCGGCGCTTGAGTCCGCTCTGACACAGATAGAGAAAGCATACGGTAAGGGTTCGGTGATGAAGCTTGGAGACGGTAATATTCACATGAATGTGGAGACTATTCCTACAGGTTCGCTCGGACTTGATATAGCACTTGGAGTAGGCGGTATTCCGAAGGGCAGAATAATAGAAGTATACGGTCCCGAGTCATCAGGTAAGACTACGGTAGCTCTTCATATGGTTGCGGAAGCACAGAAACTTGGCGGTATTGCGGCGTTTATAGATGCCGAGCATGCACTTGATCCTGCATATGCCGAGAGAATAGGCGTCAATATAAATGAGTTATATGTATCACAGCCTGATAACGGTGAACAGGCACTTGAGATTACAGAGACGATGGTAAGATCTGGAGCCATTGATATTATCATAGTTGACTCCGTAGCGGCCCTTGTACCTAAGGGTGAGATAGAAGGTGATATGGGTGACTCACATATGGGCTTGCAGGCAAGACTTATGAGTCAGGGACTTAGGAAGCTTACAGGTATAGTAAGTAAGAGCAACTGTATAGTTATCTTTATCAACCAGCTTAGAGATAAGATAGGGGTTATGTTCGGCAGTCCCGAGACCACTACAGGCGGTAGAGCGTTGAAGTTCTATGCTTCTGTAAGACTTGACGTAAGAAAAGTCGAGCAGATAAAGCAGGGCGGAGAACTTATAGGTACAAAGACCAGAATAAAAGTGGTTAAAAATAAGGTTGCACCTCCTTTTAAAGAGGCCGAGTTTGATATAATGTACGGACTGGGTATATCCAAGGCCGGAGAGATACTTGACCTTGGAGTTGCAAGCGATGTGATAGAAAAGGGCGGTGCCTGGTATTCTTATGAGGGTAACAAGATCGGTCAAGGCAGAGAAAATGCAAAGAAATTCCTCTTGGACAACCCTGATATATGTGAGAAGGTGGAAACACAGATAAGAGAGAAGTTCAAACTTGCATCTGAAAACGGTGAAAAACTTATAGAGTACGATCCTATAGACGGAGAGGAAGACGAAGAATTTGACGGCTCACCTATAGAAGAAGAGAATGCAAACGGAGTTGTACTAGAGGAAGAAGATTGATTGTAAGAGAGATTATTCCGATAAACACTAAAAAGAGCAGGATTATCTTTGATGACAACGAAAGTTTTGCTCTATATAAGGGTGAGATAAGAAGATTGGATATTGAAGTCGGTAGGGAGATAGATGAGGAAGAATATTATGTAACTATCTACCCTACCCTAAAAAAGAGAGCCTTTGCGAGACTTTTGCATATACTGGAAAGGTCGTTCAAGTCGGAGAATGACCTTATAAAGAAGCTGAGGCTCTCATTTTATCCTGAAGAAGCCGTCAAAGAAGCTATAGAAAAGGCTAAGAAATTCGGATATATAAATGATGAAAGATATGCAGAGCGCTATGTATCCACATATAAAGACAAATACAGCAAGCTGAATTTGAAATATAAATTGATGGAAAAAGGCATCAACAAAGAGATTATAGATAATGTACTTGAGGAAGCGGACATAGATGAATCACCTATGATTGGAAAACTCTTGGAGAAAAAGCATTACTTTGAGGTGGACGAGTCTGAAAAAAAGCAAAAGATAATAGCTTCAATAATGAGAAAAGGTTATAAATATAATAAGATTAAGGATGTTATAAAGGACATTGCTGCAGATGAATAGGATTGCGGCAAAGTCCTTTTTTTGTGCAAATATTGGTATAAAGAGGTAGTTAAATAACAAACAAACCTGTTAAATAAAAGACTTTTCAGAAAAGTATTACAAAATTTGTTAAAAAAGTATATAATGGTGGTAAAGAGTTCGTATCAAAAATTAACAAAGATATGTGCTGTTATTATTTCATGAAATAAAATAATAATATATGTAAGACAAACATATATATACCGTGAGGTAAATAATTCCAGGAGTAAGAGGTTATGAGTAGATTAGAGATAGTCTCCCCAAGTAGAGCGAGAATTGTAATGGAGGAGCTATACAAAAACTTGGAAAGAAGAATTGAGGCATCTCCTCCGGGACTTTGTCCGGTGGATATGTCGAGAGCTTTCCTTGAGCTGGCTCACGCTCAAACATGTGGCAAATGTGTTCCATGTAGAATCGGCTTAGGACAACTTGAGAAGTTGATTGAGAATGTGCTTGACGGCAAGGGCAGTATGGCTTCCCTTAAGTTGATGGAAAAGACCGCCCTAAGCATTATGGAATCGGCGGATTGCGCCATAGGCTACGAGGCTGCCAATATGGTGTATAAGGGTATTATAGGATACAGAGACGACTATATAGAACATATAGCGCATGGCAGATGTACATGTTCATACAATCAGCCTGTACCTTGTGTAAACTTGTGTCCTGCACAGGTAGATATACCGGGATATATTGCTCTTATAAAAGAGGGCAGATATGCGGATTCAGTCAGACTTATAAGAAAAGACAACCCGTTCCCTACTACATGTGGGTTCATATGTGAACATCCGTGTGAAGCCAGATGCAGAAGAAATATGGTGGATGACTCTATAAATATTCGCGGACTCAAGAGAGTTGCGGCAGATTTTGCAGGAGAGGTAGATCCGCCGAAATGTGCTCCGTCTACAGGTAAGAAGATTGCGATACTTGGCGGAGGACCGGGCGGACTCAGTGCGGCATACTTTTTGCAGCTGATGGGACATCAGACTACAGTATATGAGATGCTTCCTGAGCTTGGAGGTATGTTAAGATACGGTATACCGAACTACAGATTGCCTAAAGACAGATTAGATGAGGATATCAAGGCGATATTAAAGACAGGTGTAAAAATAAAACATGGTCTTAAGATAGGCGAGGATATTTCCATCAATGATTTAAGAAATGCCTATGATGCAGTACTTATAACTATAGGTGCAAGTACAGATAAGAAGCTTGGTCTTGAGCATGAGGATGCTGAGGGCGTTGTTTCGGCTGTAGAGTTTTTGCGTGATGTGGGAAAGAACATCATAAAAGATTTGACAGGCAAGAATGTATGTGTAATAGGCGGCGGAAATGTATCTATGGACGCGGTAAGAACTGCAAAGAGAATGGGTGCAAAAAAGGTAAGCATTGCCTATAGAAGAAGGGTTGCCGATATGACTGCACTACCTACAGAGGTGGAAGCTGCGGTTGCAGAGGGTATTGAACTTAGAACCCTTATGGCACCGTCTTCAATAGATGTGGATGAGAACAACCATATAAAGGGCATATATGTTAAGCCTCAGATGATTTCCGCTATAAAGGACGGCAGAGCAAGTGTTAAGGCTACAGGTGAAGAGGATGTATATATTCCATGTGATATCCTTGTAGTGGCAATAGGTCAGAACATAGAGACAAAGCATTTTGAAGATGCGGGAATCCCTGTATCTAACGGAAAGATTATCACAGATTCTACAGGTGCATTCAAGGATATGCCGGGAGTATTTGCCGGAGGAGATTGTGCCAGCGGTCCTGCTACAGTTATCAAGGCAATCGGTGCAGCTAAGGTGGTAGCTGCAAACATTGACGAGTACTTAGGTTATCACCATCAGATAAGTGTGGATGTGGAAATTCCTGAGGCAAGTCTTGAGGATAAGAGCCCTTGCGGTAGAGTGGAACTTACAGAAAGAGAAGCTTGTGAAAGAGTTCTTGATTTTGAAGGCGTTGAAAATTGCATGACTGAAAAAGAGGCGAAGCAAGAGGCAGGCAGATGCTTAAGATGTGACCACTTCGGCTTCGGTATTTTCAAAGGAGGTAGGGAGAGTATATGGTAAACTTAACTATTGATAATATACCTGTTTCCGTAAAAGAAAATACTACAATTATGGAAGCAGCGGCAGGAATAAATATAGAGATTCCGAAATTGTGTTTCTTAAAAGGTCTGAATGAAATAGCGGCGTGCAGAGTGTGCGTTGTTGAGTTAAAGGGTAAGGATAAGCTTATAACTTCTTGTAATAATGTATGCGAAGAGGGTATGGAAATCTTTACAAACAGTAAGAAAGTAATCAGAGACAGAAGAAAGACTGTAGAACTTATACTTTCACAACATGATAACAGGTGTGTAATATGCGCTAAGAGCGGCAACTGTTCACTTCAAAAAGTAGCCAATGATTTGAATATACTTGAGATTCCTTTTGCCGTTGAACTTGAAAAACAGCCGTGGAATAAGAACTTTCCTCTTATCAGAGATTCGTCAAAATGTATTAAGTGCATGAGATGTATACAGGTTTGTGACAAGATGCAGACACTCAGCGTATGGGATTTACACGGTACGGGTGCCAGAACTACAGTCAATGTAACAGGATATAAAAAGATTGAAGAAGCCGACTGCTCACTTTGCGGTCAGTGTATTACACATTGTCCTGTCGGTGCATTGAGCGAAAGAGATGATACTTCCAAGTTCTGGGATGCAATTGCAGACCCTGAAAAGACTGTGGTAGTTCAGATTGCACCGGCTGTAAGAACGGCTTGGGGTGAAGCATTCGGCCTGAAAGACAAGGATGCTACAGTAGGAAAGATTGTGGATGCATTGAAGAAAATGGGCGCAGACTATGTATTTGATACATCATTCTCGGCAGATCTTACTATTATGGAAGAGGCGAATGAGTTTGTACACAGATATACCAACGGTTTGATCGGTGACAGGCCTATGTTTACTTCTTGTTGTCCGGGTTGGGTAAGATTTGCAAAATCACAGTTCCCTAGGATGGCAAAATCACTTTCTACAGCAAAGTCACCGCAGCAGATGTTCGGCGCGGTAATGAAGTCTTATTTTGCAGAGAAGATCGGGGTGAATCCTGAAAATATGGTATCCGTTTCCATCATGCCTTGTGTAGCCAAGAAAGGTGAAAGGGAGATGGAACTTTTCCACGGAGAGTATGCAGGTCATGATGTGGATATAGCGCTTACTACAAGAGAGCTTACCCGTATGATAAGAGCATCACATATAGATCCGAAGAGCCTGAAAGATGTGGTAGCCGACAGACCTATGGGTGATTACTCGGGAGCGGGTGTAATATTCGGTGCTACCGGAGGAGTAATGGAGGCGGCGCTTAGAACGGCATACAGCATAATAAAGAAAGAAAATCCGCCGGCAGATGCATTTAAGCCTGTAAGAAGTAAGGCGTTCCAAGAGAATGACGGAACCATTGAGGCTAAGTTTAAGATAGATGATATAGAACTTAATATCGCCGTGGTGAGCGGACTCGGTAATACCAGAAAGTTGCTTAACAAGATTGAGCGTGGTGAAGCAAAGTATGACTTTGTAGAAGTTATGGCTTGCCCGGGAGGTTGCGTAGGCGGCGGCGGACAGCCTGTAAAAGACGGCTACGAGCTTGCATTTGACAGAGGCAAGAAGCTTTACTTCCTGGATGAGAACTCCGAGATAAGATACTCGCATGAGAATAAAGACATTATTGCACTGTATGACGAGTATTTCCATAAACCGCTTTCACATAAGGCACATGAGCTTTTGCATGTACACGAGTAATGTTATATTTTTGAAATTGTGAGTTACATATAAGTGCAGGTGTATCAGATAATTTATTTTCTAAGGAAGTGTTTTTACATTTCCTTAGAATTTTTGTATACAGTATATTCAAGATGGAGATTAGAGTATGTTGTTTAATATCTTTAATAAAAGAAAGCCGGAGTGGAAGCTTGATATTGACGGAGAAGAAAAGGGCGGATGTACAACACAAGAAGTTGAAAGCCTGTTGGATTCCATAAAAAACGGTAAGATATATTTTATTGTTCTGACACCGGCGAGGAATTTGGATGTAAATAACAGAAGATTGAATTTCGTACAGATATGTAGGGATGAAGGAGATGAGAACTATCATTTTGAAGTAAGTACATCGGATGTTAATAACAGCGATAATATTATCATCTATGGAAAGGAAGGATTCGCCAAAGATAAGGTACAATATATGGTTCAACTTCTGATGAAGGATGGTATAGTTCCTGATTGTTCCGGTTGGAAAGTTGTATTTGACAGTTCAGATGTCAAGATAGGTAATCTTGAAGTCTATAAAGAGCTTGTAAAGATTATATCAGAGGATAAAGATTTTTTGCAAAATATGGACAGGTGTTTTTGTCATCCGAGAGAGTACTTTAAAGATAATGCGGACAGGTATGAAGAGAGAGGTATTACAAACAGAGATGCTATAGATACCTTTGTTTGGATTGCCTTAACAGATGAGCTACTTGAGAGCGGGGCAGCTATAGAACTTGATTGGAAAGAGGAGAAAGAGGAGTTCTTATCAAGTATAGAAGGATTGGCAAATGAGAAAGATCTTGTTGTAGAAGATGTTCTGCTTGATGATGAAGGGGACATTCCGACTTGGTGTAAAGAATTGGACAACAAATGGATGAAAGACGGATACTGTATAGCAGGTATTGATATAGACAGTGACAGTTATGTATTATTTGTATGTAAAACAGATAAGCTTAAGCGTTTGGCAGAACTTGCTAAGAGTATAAATCATAGGATTGATTTTGCTCAAAATATGTAGTTTCCATATTTGTCAAAAATGTGTTAAAAAACTTTGAAAAAGTTATTGACAAGATAAGAGTTATTCTTGTATAATGTGTAAGCATTGCGAGAGCAATCAAGGAGAAATACTCAAGAGGCCGAAGAGGCGCCCCTGCTAAGGGTGTAGGTCGGGCAACCGGCGCGAGGGTTCAAATCCCTCTTTCTCCGTTCTTGTAAATGGCTTAAAAAAGTTGTTGACAAGAAAGAATAGATATGATAAGATATCTGAGTTGCTCGAAGAGAGCAA
>NZ_CALLVU010000003.1 GCF_938015485.1 uncultured Lachnoanaerobaculum sp.
TTCTTCAGTATCCATACCGAAGTGTAAGTACCTTACCTATAAGGAATGGAAACTGGAAGGATTGAAGCTTTAAAGCCTTTATCGAAGTAGTCAGTAAGTACCTTACCTATAAGGAATGGAAACTGCCTGGTGCTGTGTTAAGTTTATTATTTTCTTCATATTATCTCCAATCGTAAGTACCTTACCTATAAGGAATGGAAACACTCCTCGACTTCTTCGAAATCATCATCGAAATCATCATCGAGTAAGTACCTTACCTATAAGGAATGGAAACTGATACTTCCACGTTTGCGATTAATTTTATACGCATATAATTGTAAGTACCTTACCTATAAGGAATGGAAACACTGCCGCGTCGTATTCTTCAGTATCCATACCGAAGTGTAAGTACCTTACCTATAAGGAATGGAAACTGAGAGGCTCGTGCGATACCCTCGGAAGGGAACGCAGCGTGAGTACCTTACCTATAAGGAATACAACCCAACCGGTATTTTGATATATCTGTTGGTTTTACCTTACCTTTAAACAACAAAAAAGACGGTAGTACCATTTCGATACTACCGCCTTTTTGTATTGTCTATATTTTATTTTCTTTTCTGATACTGTCTACTTCTTCGTTTATTCCCCTAATGTCTATTCCAAATCCTTTCTCACATTTATTTTCTATATCCTTACTTTTCAATTCATTTATATCATTTTCAGAAACGGAGTATCTCTGATTTGATAAATGTACTGAAAAAGGTATGCCTTTTTGTACAACCATTTGTTTTAGACACATTCTGAGAACTGTTGATAAATCAATTCCCAGCTGATTACAAATATCTTCAGCATCAATTTTTAAATCCCTGTCAACCCTAAACTGTATTAAATCCTGCTTATTCAAAATACCTCTCTTTCTATTTTTTTAACTTCTTCAAATCTGAAATATAGTCTATTATAAGTTTTTTTAGATTTGTCAGACTAACTCTATAATCAGGGTTTCCGTGATTGAATACATTGCGAATGATCTTCAAAGTACGATGGCTTTGCAAAAGAGGTACAACTTTTTTAATAAAATCATCTAATAAGATGTTTCCTCTTTTATCCTTACGAATCCATTTACTTTTTACTTCCAAAAAATCATTTTCTATACGATAATGGAGTAAAGTTTTAGATCCGGGTTTAGCCCATGACACTGTATTTGTTCCGGTCTTCTCTACCATTTGATATACATAAAAAGCCAATTCCTTGCCTCTGTCTTGATTTTCAAACATGAATTTATTCAAATATTTGTTAAATGCACTGTATTCATCCTCTTCAAAATTTTTCAGTTCTTCATTATCAAAATACAAAATCTTTTTCTCTCTATAATAATAAGGCAATATGGATTCTATAAATGTAAGAGCCTGCTGAATCAATCCTCTATTTACACACCAGATAATAAGGTCCAAAATATTTGGGGCTTTTAGCAGATCACCATATTCATCTTTTATTTTTTGCTCAAAGATTCCCAGTGATGTACCTTTCAATATACTCTTTCCATCTTCATTTACACCGGTTTGAAATTCGTTTCCAAGTTCTTTCAAACCCTCAATAAATGCTTTAGGATCAGACATCTGTGCACCCAAAGAAATCTTTTTCATATGCTCTATGGTTTGCTTTGCTATCTTTTGTACAGCCGGATCTGCTCCTGTTAGATATGAAAACTCATTTTTGCTGTCAAAGTATTCTGATAATACATCCGCATTGCCAAAATGCAAAAAATCATTGATGCCTGAGAAAAAGCTGAAAATATTAAATGCAGCACTTTGATCTTCTATTCTGCCTGAAGCCGTATTTATACCCATTATCATCTTTGGTCTTATTGCTTCTCCAACTGATAACAATGAGATAACTGCACCTAGAGCAATTACTACATCCCTTAGTCCTCCATGAGTATCAATATATAGTCTGAATGATCTTTTTTCCTGATTCTTTTGACTGCGTATAAACTCTGCTGCCATTGCAATAGCTCCCAATTCATCATCCGGAAAATAACATTCCTCTTTTTCGGATGCCGGTATCAAAGGAATAGACGGATCAATAATATCCGCTTCCTGAAGTCTATGTTCAGTTGGAAGTTGATTCTTATATAGTTTTATCACCTGATAGTTTATTTTATGCTTTCCTTTTTCAGGTGATTCATCAATTCTTTCCTTCAGATACGATACTGCACTATGAATCTTGCCCTTACCATCATCACCATTCTTTTTATCCATTTCCAAGGTTTTCCTGCTGCACAGCATTATAATATTCACCTCATCTTCCGGAGGCATTCGCTTCAAAAAATAACGAACTATACTTTCTCCTTGAGATTTACAGTCATCAATAATTATATCCTTTCCATCATTTCCTACAACTTGAAATTGATCTCCATTTTCCATTCTCGGGTGATTTCTACCGTTAAATGTGCTTACCGCCATAAGTATTGTGGATGACATAATATATCCCCCCTCTATCACATCATAAAAATTAGTTTAGTCATTACGAAATTCTACTGATTTCAAACTCTGATTTTCATCTTTATAATCCGGCAATGTATATGTCGGTATAGCATCCCTTCTTCCAAACATCCAGTTTTGAGAAAACCATTGTGAAGATGCCAAATCATTATCATTTAAAGTATTATCAGGTCTACCACTTCTATTAATTATGTTTGGATATTTTACTTCATTGTTATTATTTGTTTTAAGATTCAATACTTTACTTATATTATCTAATGAGTTTCCTATTTTAATTAAAGGTTCATTAAATTTATCATCTTTCAGCAAATCCCAATTTTTCAAATCAATCGCTAAATCATTGTAAGATTCAATCTTATATTGTGTGTCCTGTGATTTGAACTCTCTTATATCTAACTTCTCAACTACTATCTTCGCACTTCCGAATCCCAAAGGCTTTCCATGTCCCAACTTATAACAACGTTTTCCGTCTTTATCATTTTCCCCGAGACAAAGAAGTGTTGCAAGCTCGGCAAGTTGTTCATCTGAAATATTTTCAAAGTACACTTTAAAAGTGAAACTACCTTTATCTATTCCACACATCTTTGTATCTACTTTATCTTCATGTAAATTATTTAATTTATTGTAGTCAGGTTTAAAATGCCAATAAAACTTTCTACCTCTGATATTACATTTAGGATCATCATAACCGGATAAATAATTATCGGTTTTGGCATAGAAAGGTAAATATGACGGATGAGGTGTACGTAGTTCAGTAAGATTATATTCCTTAATTGAATCAGAAATATTACCTTCAAATATAGCATCTGTAATTCGTATACTGCTACCCAGTCCTTCCTCATTTCCTACCATACCGAACAAACTGCAAGCTTTGCAAAGCTTTTTTAAATCTGCACATGGCATCTTATTTTTCTTTTTAAGAATACTGTCTATTGGCGTATAGTATTTAAAACGACCTATACTTGCAAGAGAAAAATAATATTTCCCATTGACTTCCTTATACCAAATCGGTAATACTCCACCATTTTTTTCAAAAGCATCCAAATCTACATTTGCATACCCTCCATGTTGATCTGCATTCCACTTTACGATTGATTTAACAAACTTTTGATTGACTTTTTCATCCCTATATACTTTTAAAGTATCCTTTAATGCATCAAAAGCTTGTTTTATACTATTTGGAGTTATATTTTTTATTTCATTTTTTTTAACAAATATACTCTCGTATTTTTTATTTGAAATATATTCTCCTACATAGTAATATCCTTCTTTCACTGCTGTACTACTACCAATATTTTTAGCAAAATACTGTGTGATTACTCTATTATTGACATTTACTCTATTAAGATATTCATCAAATTTAACCGGCTTGCCATATTTTTTTGCAGCACTCAAATATGACATTGAAGAAATATTAGGGTCTGTAGATTTTCCAAGTTCTTTAAAATATTCATTTATTTGGAATTTATATCTTGTAGCTGAATAGAGTTCCCATATATTTCCGTTCTTTTTTAAAAGTGCAGGTTCAAATGCCTTTTTAGGTCTTGCTGTAATATATTGATCGGTACTAGCTGTGGCATAACAAGAGTCTGTCAGTGTTTCATACATATTGCGAAGAGGACCTCTTATAGAACTTCCCGGGATGATAGGTTTTATATTTTTCTCATCTCCTATATGTAAGAATTTATAAGAATAATGTTCAGTTTTTCTTTCTTCACCACTATCACTTGTAGAAATACTTTCTCTTAACACCTTCTTATCAAAAGGATCCGGTACTAATATTGGAGTTTTGGGATATATGCGACAAGTGAATACTCCGGTATTACTTCCCTTTTTAGTCATACCTTCATATTTTTTTGTTTCTTCTCCTTCTACAAATGTATATGGATTAATAAAATACTTGTTATTACTAAACCTATAACTCATTATTTTTCTCCTTTCAAATCCTTACTATAGTCCCTTTTATCAGCACTTTCAAAGTCAACCAAACGGTAATCTCTTATAAATGCCTGACCTGATTCACTATCAACTCCAAAATAATGACGAACTCTTATTGCAGCTCTGTCTAAATTGGGTATATCTTTTGGAAGATTATAACTTCCGCCTGCTGTTGTATGCATTACCCCGGGAGCTTTTTTTGACCTGCTTGTATCAATGTCAAGAAGTTGGATTTCATCAAAGTAGTCCATGCCTTCTTCTTTATTATCATCTTCTCCTTGTAATCTATAGCTGAAATCTTTTCCTATATCACTTCTAAAGAGCTTCCATTCTTTGTTCTTGTCAAAAACACGAAGTTCCAACAGCTTATTCACATTTTTAATAATATCTTTATTCCAAATACCTACATCAAATTTATCCGTATACTGTGCAACAAAGAATGTACTGTCTGTACTACCGGAAAAGTCTTCATTTATCTCATTTAACACTTTTTCTATATCATTATTTTTGACATTTATGTGTTCCATTCTCTGTCTCCTTTTTTCCAATCAACGCTTTCAAAGTCTCATATAGTTTGTCAAATACTACAGAGCTTGTTTCACCCTCAAGCTTACCTTCATTCAGTTTCACTCCGTTTATTTTTAGTATGGAAAAAATACCTCTTCCCACAGATGTTGCACCTCCGACTGCCAAATATCCTTCATGGAGGTCGGTCAGTGTAGCCGCCAAGGCCTTAATAAAATCATCTGAATATACTACAGCTGTATTATACGGATCTCCAAAACTGATATCCAATGTAGTCTCCCCACCTATGTATATTTTCTCCGTAAACAATGCGCCTTCTGCAGTACTTCCAAT
>NZ_CALLVU010000004.1 GCF_938015485.1 uncultured Lachnoanaerobaculum sp.
ATAAAAATGGTATTTTCAAGTTTTAATATAAAAGTATCTATATATATTTATTATATTCTTAACTGTTCACAGAAATTAAACAAAAAATACGATACGCATTTTACATATAACAAAAAAACTGCCGCACACTCTTTACGAGTATGCGGCAGTCTGCGCGTCTTTATTATATTGGCTTTTAGCCTACAAGCTTAGCAACATTGAGTCTGATTCCCGGGCCCATTGTTGAAGTTAAAACGATGTTCTTAATGTATGCACCCTTAACTGTGCTTGGCTTAGCCTTGTTGATAGCATCCATGATGCTCTGGAAGTTCTCTAAAAGCTGCTGCTCACTGAATGAAGCCTTTCCTACAGGTACGTGAACCAAGTTTGTCTTATCAAGACGATACTCTACTTTACCTGCTTTGATGTCTGCAATAGCCTTTGTAACATCCATTGTAACTGTACCTGCCTTAGGGTTCGGCATAAGTCCCTTAGGTCCGAGTACCTTACCGAGACGTCCTACAACGCCCATCATATCAGGTGTTGCAACGATAACGTCAAAATCCAACCAACCGTCGTTCTGGATCTTCGGAATAAGCTCCTCAGCTCCTACATAGTCAGCTCCGGCTGCTAAAGCTTCATCAGCCTTAGGTCCCTTTGCGAAAACTAAGATTTTAACAGTCTTACCTGTTCCGTGCGGCAGAACTACCGCACCACGAATCTGCTGGTCTGCATGACGTCCGTCAAGACCTGTTCTTATATGTAATTCTATTGTTTCATCGAACTTAGCTACTGCTGTTTTCTTAAGTATAGCTACTGCCTCGTTTGCATCATATTGTACGCTACGATCAACTAATTTGGCAGCTTCAACATATCTTTTTCCGTGTTTCATGTATATTACCTCCTAAATTAGTCTTCTACTGTGATACCCATTGAACGGGCTGTACCTGCTATCATAGAGATAGCTGCGTCAATACTTGCTGCGTTTAAGTCAGGCATCTTAAGCTCTGCTATTTCCTGAAGCTGAGCTCTTGTGATCTTAGCTACCTTTGTCTTGTTAGGTACGCCTGATCCTGAAGCTATTTTACATGCCTTCTTAAGTAAAACTGCAGCCGGTGGAGTCTTAGTTATGAAACTAAAGCTTCTATCTGCATAAACTGTGATAACTACAGGGATGATCAAATCTCCCTGATCTGCTGTTCTTGCATTAAACTGCTTTGTAAACTCAACTATATTTACACCATGCTGTCCAAGAGCCGGACCGACAGGTGGAGCCGGTGTTGCTTTACCTGCAGGTATCTGCAATTTTATATATCCTGTAACTTTCTTTGCCATATGGCACCTCCTTGTGGTAATTTCGGGAACTTCCCTCCCACGCATTTAAAATGCATTATGTAATAACGGCTTATGCCGGATTACACCTTCTTTACTTCTGTGAACTCAAGCTCTACTTTTGTCTCTCGTCCAAACATTTCTACATTGATAGAAACAGTCTTTCTTTTTTCGTTGACAGCGGTAATCACTCCCACGGTATCCTTCCATGCTCCGCTGATGACTGTAACCATATCGCCTTCCTTGAGGTCAACCTCAAGCCTTGCTTCCGGCTTTGTGGCATTGCCGCTGTAGCCGAGTGCTACAAGCTCATCTTCGGTGAGTGGTACCGGCTTGCTTCCCGGACCTACGAAACCTGTAACGCCTCTGGTATTTCTTACGACATACCAGGTTTCATCATTCATATACATATGAATAAGGACATATCCCGGGAAAAGTTTCTTATCTGACGATTTTTCGACACCGTTTTTCACTTCAAGTATGGTTTCCATAGGAACCGTAACTTCGAGTATCTGGTCTTGAAGCCCACGATTCTCAATTGTTTTTTCAATATCTACTTTTACTTTATTCTCATAGCCTGAATAAGTATGGGCTACGAACCATTGTGCTTCTGCCATATTATCACCTATTTGATAACAAAGTTTAGTAATAGTTTGAAGATAAAGTCCAGTATTGATATTATAATACCTATAGCTATAGATGATGAAATAACAGCAATAGTCTCTCTTACAATATCATCCTTAGTTGGCCATACTATCTTTTTAAACTCTGTCTTTATACCTTTCAAAAAGTCAGATATCTTTCCGCTTTTTCCTTCAGCCATAAATACTCCTATTTTGTTTCCTTATGCACTGTATGAGTTCTACAGAACTTACAATACTTTTTGATTTCCATACGGTCAGGATGATTCTTCTTATCCTTAGTCGTATTATAGTTTCTCTGCTTGCACTCTGTACAAGCAAGTGTTATCTTTGTACGCACAATTCCACCTCCATTGTTCGAATTAGACTTGAAAATCCAAAAAAAAAGGACTTTGCATCCTTTAATCTTTCACATTCTAGCACAATAACTCACTCCCGTCAAGCACTATTTTTCTTGTCACTTTTGTAAATACGGTATAAATTCGGCTTGACAAACCACTTTAAAGTTTTAGAATTGTACCGTAAGTAAACATAATTTAATGGAGGCGTTCATTATGGAAAAGCTAAAGTTATTTCTTAAGCGAAAGGATGTCGTTATCTCGGCAAAAAGATACGGTATCGATGCTTTGGGAGCTATGGCACAGGGACTGTTTTGTTCACTTTTAATAGGTACTATTATCAATACTGTAGGTAAGCAGTTTAATATAGGCTTTCTTACCGGTACAGTGGCCACCATTGCAGGAGTGGACTATACTGTAGGTTCTCTTGCAAGTGCCATGAGCGGACCTGCAATGGCTGTAGCAATCGGCTATGCACTTGCCACTCCGCCGCTTGTACTGTTCTCACTGATTACGGTGGGTTTTGCATCCAATGCACTTGGAGGTGCCGGAGGACCGCTTGCAGTACTTTTTGTAGCAATAATAGCTTCCGAGGCGGGAAAGATGATATCAAAGGAAACCAAGATTGATATACTCATCACTCCACTTGTCACTATCTCGGTCGGAATACTTTTATCCGCACTGCTTGCACCGACTCTCGGAAAGGCCGCTATGAAGCTTGGAACAGTCATCATGTGGGCTACAAGCCTTCAACCTTTCCTTATGGGAATATTGGTTTCACTCCTTGTAGGTGTGGCACTTACACTTCCTATTTCATCTGCAGCAATATGTGCTGCACTCGGACTTACAGGACTTGCAGGCGGTGCCGCACTGGCAGGTTGCTGCGCACAGATGGTCGGCTTTGCAATTATCTCATTCCCTGAAAACAAATGGGGCGGACTTATCTCACAGGGTATCGGTACATCCATGCTTCAGATGGGCAATATTGTAAAGAATCCGAGAGTCTGGATAGCGCCATGTATCACATCCATGATCACGGGTCCTATAGCAACCTGTATATTCAAGTTGCAAATGAACGGCGCCGCAGTATCATCCGGTATGGGTACCTGCGGTCTTGTAGGCCAAATCGGAGTGTATACAGGTTGGGTAAATGATGTAACAAGCGGTGCCAAATCCGCCATCACTTCATTTGATTGGATAGGGCTTATAATGATATCCTTTATCCTACCTGCCGTTATCACACCTGTTATCCATATGTTCGTAAGAAAAGCGGGACTTGTAAAGGACGGAGATTTAAAACTCTAAAGAAAAAGCAGCTTAATGATTATCTCACTAAGCTGCTTTTTTTATAGCAGTCTGAATACCTGTTCCGCCGTATCTATAAGATTTTTCTTTGCGGTATCTGTTTGCATCGCTTCTTCCAATGTAACTATTCTTCTAAGAATAGGGAAAAACGCATCTATTCCATGCTCATTGCACACTCCTGCGTCCTCTGTAACACTTCCCGAAAATGCTATGACTTTTTTATTATACTTCTTTGCAATATTTGCTACACCCACAGGTGCCTTACCCATTACAGTCTGACTGTCAAGCCTTCCCTCACCGGTAACCACAATATCAGCATCCTTTACATAATCTTCAAGCCTAGTTTCATCAAGTACTATCTGTATTCCCGATTCCATCTTTGAATTTGTAAAGTTGTGGAAAGCATAACCAAGTCCTCCTGCCGCACCGCATCCCGGATATGTGGAATCGGCATCTTTATACTTTTCCTTTACAAGATTTGAAAAGCTGTACAGCCACGCATCCATATCTTCCACCATTTCCTTTGTAGCACCTTTTTGAGGTCCGAATACTGCACTGCATCCAAGCTCGCCACAAAGCGGATTGGTCACATCACATGCCACTCTGAATGTACACTGTGACAGTTCTTTTAATACATTTTTATCTTCTATCTTTACAATATCTCTGACACCTGCCGCACCGTATCCTACCTCTTTACCGTCAATATCAAAAAACTCATATCCCAGAGCCTGAAGCATTCCTACTCCGCAGTCATTTGTAGCCGAACCGCCTATGCCGACAATAAAATGTCTGCAACCTTTTTTGACAGCATCTTTTATCATCTCTCCCACACCGAATGTTGTGGTGTGAAGCGGATTTTTTTCGTCACCGCTTACCAGTGTAATACCTGCAGCCTGTGACATCTCTATTATTGCGGTCTTTGTGGAATCCACTATTCCGTAAACCGCATTTACCTTTTTGCCTACAGGTCCAGTTACTTCCACATTTATAAGCTTACCTCCCATTCCTATCGAGAGAGCCTCCACCGTTCCTTCTCCACCGTCTGCAAGCGGTCTTATCTCAACTTTTGCATCTTTTTTTGCCTTAAGTATACCCTGCTTTATAGATTCTCCGGCTTCCAAAGATGACATACTTCCCTTAAATGAATCAATAGCGACAACAACTCTCATTTTCTCACTATTTCCCCTTTCATTATACTGCTTCCAGTTTATCATAATAATAACCGGTTTTACACTTAAAAATTCAACTGAAGTATCAAAGTTTTTCTACTAAAAAAGATGGAGTTTCCTCCACACTTTTTAAAGAGTTATTTATTAAGCTCCTTGATGAAAAATCATACTCAAAGCAACGAGTGCTACTTCGTGAATGGCTGCTTGAGGTGGAAAGTTCCGGTATAAAAGAGTTTAATACAGCAATCACAGCATTCAGAAATAATTACAAATACATCTTAAATTCACTTAAGTATCGACATATATCAAATGGGCCTACAGAAGGGTTTAATAACAAGAT
>NZ_CALLVU010000005.1 GCF_938015485.1 uncultured Lachnoanaerobaculum sp.
TGGGGCAAATACACAGAGGCGGAGTATCTGAAAACAAGCTACCATAAACAGCTCATCAAAGAAGATTTTTACCGACAGGTAACCATTTGAAATAGCAAAACAGCTGAGAGGATTTTAAGTTTATTGAAAAATGGATAATAGAATGAAGTCAGAAGCAATTTTGTCAGTAGATAGGAAGTATCGTTACGTTCTTACTAGAACATGGGATGAAACTTTGCCTAATATTATGTTTGTTGGGCTAAATCCCTCTACAGCCGATGAAACAACAGATGATCCGACAATTAGGCGTTGTATCAACTTTGCTAAATCATGGGGATATGGTGGGCTATATATGGTTAATCTTTTTGCTTATCGTAGCACTAATCCCAACAATATACGAATAGTTGATAACCCTATTGGTGATAATAATGATAGTTATATCTCACATTACGCTAAATTATCAGATAAGGTTGTCGCTTGTTGGGGCAATCGTGGTTCTTACCAAAAGCGCTCAAAAGAAGTGACCAACTTACTAGAAGAAATATATTGTTTTGGGCAAAATAAGAGTGGCGAACCGAAGCATCCATTTTATTTGAAAAAAGAAATTTCACTCATTAAATATAAATAAAGGAAAAACTATGTCATTACTTAAAAAAATTTATGAAACACGTGATTTTCTAACAGCAAAAGGAGTCCAAAAGCCAGAATTCGGTCTCATTCTAGGTTCTGGTCTTGGTGAATTAGCTGAAGAAATTGAAAATGCTCTTGTCCTTGACTATGCTGACATCCCTAACTGGGGACGCTCGACAGTTTCGGGTCATGCTGGTAAACTTATTTATGGTGAATTAGCAGGTCGTAAAGTTTTGGCCTTGCAGGGACGTTTTCATTATTATGAAGGAAATTCTATGGAGCTTGTAACCTTCCCAATTCGTATTATGAAAGCACTTGGCTGTCAGGGACTTATCGTCACTAATGCGGCTGGCGGAATTGGCTTTGGTCCGGGAACTTTAATGGCTATTTCAGATCACATCAATCTGACAGGAGCCAATCCTTTGATGGGGGAAAATCTTGATGATTTTGGATTTCGTTTTCCTGATATGTCCAATGCTTATACAGCAGATTATCGTGAGGTTGCTCACCAAGTTGCAGATAAGATTGGGATCAAGTTAGATGAGGGTGTTTACATCGGTGTTTCTGGTCCATCCTATGAAACGCCTGCTGAAATCCGAGCTTTCAAGACTCTTGGAGCTGATGCAGTTGGTATGTCAACAGTACCAGAAGTTATCGTAGCTGCACATTCAGGTCTTAAGGTTTTGGGTATTTCTGCCATTACGAACTATGCATCTGGTTTTCAATCGGAACTCAATCATGAAGAAGTTGTTGCAGTGACACAGCAGATAAAAGAAGATTTCCTACATCAGAGTTTTCCGGTTGAAGAACAAAAGAAGTTTATGGATGAGCTGCTTAAGTACCTGCATTTTGATCCTTCATGGGGATATCAAAACGAGTCCGAGCATCCTTTCACATCATGGACCTGTGAGAACGACTGCCGTACAACCACAAAATATATAGAGAATAATGTAGCTTCCGCAATACTTTCGACGGTGCATGAGGTGGGACATGCCTACTATGAGCACAATATAAATCCGAAATATGACGGAATGATTTTATCTGAAGGTGTATCCTCAGGAATGCATGAGTCACAGTCAAGACTGTGTGAGAACTATCTCGGAAAGACATTGTCTTTTTGGAAGTATCACTATCCGAAATTGCAGAAAGTTTTCCCAATGCAGCTTGAAAAAGTAAGCCTTGAGGATTTTTACAAGGCAATCAATGCTTCAAAGCCTTCATTTGTACGTACGGAGGCTGATGAGCTTACATATCCGCTGCATGTACTTATCAGATATGAGATAGAAAAGGGATTGTTTGACGGCAGTATTTCCACAGAAGGACTTGATAAGACATGGAATGCAAAGTATAAAGAGTACCTTGGAATAGATGTGCCTAATGACAAGCTGGGTATCTTACAGGATGTACACTGGTCTGACGGAAGCTTCGGATATTTCCCGACATATGCACTTGGAACAGCATTTGCGGCACAGTATGTTCACGCTATGAAAAAGGATATAGATGTGGACAGTATGCTTGAAAATAATAAATTTGATGAAGTAATGAAGTGGTTAAAGGAAAATATCCATACCTACGGTTTCCGCTATGAAGCACCAAAGCTTATGAAGATGGTAACAGGTGAAGAATTTAATGTAAATTACTTCATTGATTACATTGAAGACAAATATACAAAGTTATATCAGCTATAATTTTATGGGGTGTGAGAATATGAAGAGATTTCTAAGTATCTTAGTTATTGGAATCGTATACGCAAGCATACTCTTAGTATGTGAGATAGGACTTGGGTTAAACGGCAGGCAAGTTTTTGTAATCTATA
Source organism: uncultured Lachnoanaerobaculum sp. (assembly GCF_938015485.1). Lineage (GTDB taxonomy): Bacteria > Bacillota > Clostridia > Lachnospirales > Lachnospiraceae > Lachnoanaerobaculum. The sequence goes on from NZ_CALLVU010000005.1 coordinate 2,426, forward strand.
TAGTATCGGCTGTAATCATTTTTGTTGGAGCTATATTGTTTAATCTAATCTACAATGTAGTATATATAAAGAAAATACAGAAGCTTTTATCACTGTTTGATGAAGATAAGTTTGATGAGTGCATTGATAAATTGAATGATATAGAGAAGACTACAAAATCAAAATATATCAAAAATATGGCAAAACTGAACATGGCTTTTGCATTTATGAAAAAGAAGGATTACGGTGAGGCAAAATATATATTTGAGTGCTTTGGAAGTTCACTTGAAAAGATGCCTGAAGTGGAGATGGCAAGAAGGTTGAATCTGTGTTTTTGCTGTTTTTATCTCAAAAAATATGAGAAGGCAGAAGAATTGTATACAGACAGTAAGCCTTTTTTTGACAAGTACAGAGAGACTGATGATTACTATGAGTATTTTATATTGCTTGATATGTTTATGTATGTAATTTTTAATAAGGACAGCACAGAGGCAAGGAAACGTTTACATGAAGCAAGGCTTTTGTGTAAAGATGAGGAGTTTGAAGAGGATTTTGAGTATCTGGAGTCGATTATAAACGGGTATGAGTCCGTTTGATCGTACAGCTGATATATTATAATAAGGGAGAAAGCTATGGAGAAAAAGCCTTACAGCGCAGGTGCGGTGAAGATGTCTTTTTGGTTTATGGAGTTTCGCAAGGTGGTGGAGCTTCTTGCCGACGGTAAGACATTGGAAGAAATCAAAGAGATGAATAAAAACGAAAATATATTCGGTGCGCCGACTGCCGCCCGTGCCAATCAGATTTTTGTTACAGTGTCCGGAAGAATTAAGACGCTGGATGCAAGTTTTGTTGAAGTATTTCAAAGAAGTGATGTTGCAATGCAAAAGATATTTGTGCTGGTTTCATCACTTGCCTATGACAGCCTGTTTTTTGAGTTTGTATATGAAGTGATTCGTGAAAAACTTATTTTGGGGGCGGATACTTTAACCGACAGCGATATAAGGATTTTCTTTAAGGATAAAAGCCTTCAGGATGAAAGGGTTGCCAAGTGGACAGCCGCCACTCTAAAGCGCCTTGGAGCATACTATAAGACAATGCTCTGTGAGGCGGGACTTTTAGACAAAGGCAAGGCTGACAGAAAGATTATAAGGCCTGTTTTAAGTCCTACAGTTGAGGAGTGGTTAAATACACATGATATGGAAGTATGTGTAAAAGCATTGAATGGGGTAAGATAATGACAGATTTGACAGAACGACTTGATATGATGGAAGCCGCCATAAAAAAGCCGGGATTTCGCAAAAGTGCCGGAAGGGCAAATGAGGTAAACTATTGGCTGTTTGACTATCCGCCTGAAAACGAGCTTGAAGTCAGAGAGAGAATAGCTCATTTGAAAGCTAAAAATGAAAGCGGAGCGGATGATTTTACTCTGGCGGTATTTGACCTGTATGATATAATCATCGACTTTCTTGAAAATAAAAATTTTATAGAAAAATGCTTTGATTTTGAAAAGAAAAAGGGTTTGGAGAGAATCACAAAGGCTGTAAGCAATTCTATGAAGTTCAATGATGACGACAGCGTAATTGTACAGTATATAAAAGATAATACTCCCGATAATGCCGTAGTGTTTTTGTGCGGTATCGGGAAATGTTACCCTATACTTCGTTCACATAAGGTACTCAACAACTTGCATCAGGCATTTGTGAAAGCGCCTGTGGTGATGTTTTTTCCGGGCACATACAATGAACAGGAACTTATACTGTTCGATGAGATAAAAGACGATAATTATTATAGAGCATTCAAGCTTGTGAAATAGGAGGATTCAAAGTGCAGATTAAGGATATGTTTGCCAAAAAGATTGACCGTGAAATCCAGGGAGTCATCATAGTCGGACAGGGTGAAGAGACCAATGTGGCACAGGAGTTGGAAGAGTATGTGGTGACAAAAGAGCTGCAAAAGCATTTTGCGGATTTTTTTGTAGCCTACAAAAAGGGTATTGAAGGTATGACCCCGAAGATGGGTGTATGGATTTCAGGTTTCTTCGGAAGCGGTAAATCTCACTTTCTAAAGATTTTATCCTATCTTTTGGACAATAAGTCTGTGGGAAACAAGCACGCCTATGACTATTTTGTGGACGATAAAAAGATAACGGATGAAAAAATACTCTCAGATATGAGGCTTGCAGCTTCCACTCCTTCAGATGTCATCCTCTTTAACATTGATTCAAAGAGTGAGTCAAGCGGAAAGCAAAATAAGGATGCCATTGTCAATGTGTTTTTGAAGGTCTTTAATGAAATGCAGGGATTTTGCGGCTCAATGCCATATTTGGCCGACCTTGAAAGAAAACTCAGCGATGACGGAAAGTTTGAAGAGTTTAAAAAAAGCTTTGAAAATGAGTACGGTGAGACTTGGGAAGAATCACGCTCCGACTTTGATTTTATTCAAGACAGTGTAGTGGATGCGCTTGCAGATATCGGTTTTATGAGTGAGGAAGCGGCAAGAAACTGGTGTGAGAAGGCAACCACAAGCTATACTATAAGTATTGAAGACTTTGCAAAGAGAGTAAGAAGCTATATAGAAAAAAGGGGAAACAACCACCATGTAGTATTCCTTGTGGATGAGATAGGACAGTATATAGGGGACGACTCAAAGCTTATGCTCAATCTTCAGACCGTTACCGAGGAGCTTGGTAAGGAATGTATGGGCAAGGCATGGGTGATTGTTACATCACAACAGGATATAGATTCCATAACCAAGGTAAAGGGAAATGATTTTTCAAAAATTCAGGGACGTTTTGATACAAGACTTTCACTTTCAAGCGCAAATGTTGACGCAGTTATCAAAAAGAGAATACTTGATAAGACTGAAACGGCAGCCGAGACCCTCAGACTTTTGTATGAGCAAAAGGCGACCGTGATCAAAAATTTGATTGTATTCAATGACGGAGTTGAGAAAAAACTGTATGCAAATGAAAATGATTTTAAGGAAGTGTATCCCTTTGTGCCTTATCAGTTCAATCTTCTTGCAAGTGTGCTGACATCTATACGTACGCATGGAGCTTCAGGCAAGCATCTTTCAGAAGGTGAGCGTTCAATGCTTGCTTTATTTAAGGAGTCCGCAACCGACTGTAAGGATGATGAAATCGGAATACTTGTGCCTTTCCATCGCTTCTATGATGCGCTTGAAAACTTCCTTGACCACAGTCATAAGGGAGTTATATCAAAGGCATATGACAATACGGCGATCAATCCTTTAAATAAGGACGGAGAAGTATTTACAATCAATGTTTTAAAGACTCTTTTTATGATAAAGTATGTAGATCAGATTGAGTCAAATATCGACAATATCACAAGCTTGATGGTTGAAAATATAGATGATGACAGAATAGAGTTAAAGTCAAGGGTGGAAGAGGCACTGAAGGTCTTGATAAACCAAATGCTTATACAAAAAAACGGAAGTCTATACATATTTTTGACGGATGAAGAGCAGGAAATCAACAATGAGATTGCAAAAGAAAATGTTGAGATGTCCGAGGTCATCACAAAGATAGGTGAGATGATATATGAGGATATTTTAAAAGAAAACAAGTACAGATATCCTTCATTTAACGGCAGATACTCATTCGGCTTTAATCAAAATATCGACGACCGTCCGTATAAGTCCAACCAGAACTTCGATATAGGTCTTCGTATACTTACACCTTGGTATGATGTCAAAGAAGATGCCACACTGCGTATGATGTCCGGACAGGGCAGAGAAGTAATAGTACTGCTGCCTGATGACGACGAGTTTTTGAACGAGATGACTATGAGCCTTAGAATAGAGCGTTTCTTAAGAAAGAATGCCACATCAGGACAGCTTGCAAAGTATGAGAATATCAAAAAGAGTAAGCACGACGAGATGAATGAGAGAAATTCCAATGCAAGGCTTTATCTTGTGGAATCTCTAAAGGATGCAAGATATTATGTAAACGGAGATATTGCAAGGCTTTCAGCCAAGGAAGTGAGTACAAAGGTGAATGAGGCAATAGGACGTCTCGTTCAGATAGTATTTCACAAGCTCTCTTATATAGATATCGCTATGGGCGAGGCTGATATAAGAAAACTCTTTGATACCGGCAATCAAATGAAGATAAACGGAGGTACGGTAGCAAATATCCATGCGACAGAGGATGTGTTAAGCTTTATATCTATGAATTCAAAAGGTCATATGAAGACTTCCGTGAAGACTGTAAAAGACCGCTTTATGAAAGCTCCTTACGGATTTGTGGAGGATGATATATATTGGATAATTGCATATTTATTCAAAGTTGGAGATATTGCATTCACATTAAACGGTGCGTCCGTAAATCTTAACAATAAGAGTGCGGATGAGATAATAAACTACATCACAAAGAAGGCCTTTACAGAAAAGTTGCTTATGGAAGAGCGTGTCCGTGTAAGTGAGAAGGATAAAAAGGAAGTCCGCGATGTGATGAAGGAGGTATTCCATACTCCTATAGTGCCTGATGATGAGGATGCCATGATGTCGGATTTCAAGAGGCATGCAAATGATATGATAAATGAATTAAAGGACCTTGAAATAAATTATATTAAGTATAATTATCCGGGAAAGAAGGTCATAGAGGACGGTAAGAGATTATTTCAGTCTGCAATTCAGATAAATGATGCATTGGAATTTTTCGGTCATATCTCAAAGATGAGAGATTTTTTCTACGATTTTGATGAAGACTATGAGCCGGTAAAGGCTTTCTTTAAAGGCGGACAAAAGGAGATATTCAGCCGTGCTATAGATAAGCTTAGGATTTATGATGACAGTAAGACTTATATAGTGGACGCTACACTTGAGGACACCGTAAAAAAGATGCGTGACATTTTGAAGATGAGTATGCCGTACAAGGAAATCCACAAATTGCCTGAGCTTATAGAGCAGTACCAAGATGCTTATAATAAGGTGTTGGACGAAGAGATGCACCCTATATGCGAGTCTATTAAAGAGTGCAGGACATATATATCGGATACTTTAAGCAAAAAAGAGTATGCAAATGAAAAAAGGCAAAAATATCTTTCAGGTTTTGACGAGTTGTTAAATGAAGCGGGCAGTTCCACCAATGTATCAACTCTTAGAGGGCTTGAAGATAAGGCAAAGGCTTTGATGACTCGTCTTATGGGTGAGATGGATATGCTTGATGAGCAGATTGCAAAAAAGAAGCAGGCTGAGATAGAGCGAAGTCTGAAAGAGAAGGCCGGACAGATGGGCATTGATGTCGATGATGATCAAGTAAAAAAGAGTATTGAAGAGCAAAGTAAACAGTACAAAGTCAAAAAGACCAAGAACATCCCGATAAAGAAGATGACAGGTACAATGCTTTGGAGACTTGAAAGCAAGGAAGATATCGACAGGTACTTATCATCTCTGCGTGAAAGGATGTTAAAAGAACTTGAAGAGGATACTGTTATAAATATACAACTATAAACGGGAGGAGCTTGATGGATAAGACATCCATAAAAAACTTTGCGATTTGGGCGAGGAATAAGCTGATTGCGGATATCGGCTATAAGGCTTCATTGATGGGAATAACTGAGGACGGAATCAGTGAGGCACTGTCACAGTCTACTATAAGCACGGAGTTTTATGATATCGGGACAGATAAGCCTTTTGCTATAAGTACAAATCAGATAAAGCAAAGAAAAAGACTTGTAGAAGTAATCAGAAAAAAGGAAGCGGATACCGACTATAAAACCGCATATAAATACATAATTGAAGAGGTTGCATATACTTGGTTTAACAGACTTATTGCCATACGATTTATGGAGGTAAATGACTATTTGCCTTCTCGTATGCGAGTACTTTCATCAGTGTCGGGAAAGCATGAGCCTGATATTGTAACAAATCCTTTTGAGGCGGAGCTTGAGCTTAGCGATGATGACAGAGAAAAAATAACGGCGTATAAGAGTGACAACAATATTGATGAGCTTTTTAATCTCTTGTTTATAAAGCAGTGTAATGCACTAAATACAATATTGCCGGCACTTTTTGAAAAGACCGACGACTATACGGAGCTGCTTTTGAATCTGTCTGTTATCGACAGAGACGGCGTAGTATATAAGCTTGTGACAGATATCGCGGAAGATGATTTCAATATAGAAAAGGGCGGTCAGGTAGAGATTATAGGATGGCTGTACCAATATTATAACAGTGAGCCGAAGGCCGCCGCATTTGCAAAAAAAGGTAAGATAAGTAAGGAGGAGATACCTGCGGTTACACAGCTTTTCACTCCTGACTGGATAGTGCGCTATATGGTGGAAAACAGCCTTGGCAGACTGTGGGTAGAGGGACATAGTAATGAAGAGCTTAAGGCAAATTGGAAGTACTACCTTGAGGAAGCGGTGCAGGAAGCCGAGGTGGAAAAACAGCTTACAGAAATCCGAAAAGAGTATGCTAAGCTCTCACCTGAGGATATCAAGATAATAGATCCTTGTGTAGGCTCGGGACATATTTTGGTATATGCCTTTGATGTACTGATACAAATATATGAGAGTGCGGGTTACAGCACTCGTGACGCCGCAAAATCTATATTGGAGCATAATATCTACGGACTTGATATAGATGACAGAGCCTTTCAGCTGGCATATTTTGCTATAATGATGAAAGCAAGGCAGTACAACAGAAGAATCTTAAACGGTGAGTATAAGCCGAATATCTATTCTATCAAGGAGAGCAACAGTATAAACAGGGAGCATCTTGACTACCTTGGAAGCGGATGCAGTGAAGATGAAAGAAATAAAGCATTAGAGCAGATAGTAACCTTGTTGGATACATTTAAAGACGCCAAGGAGTACGGTTCAATACTTAATGTGGAGCAGTTTGACGCAGAGCTGCTTGAAAAGTTCATTTCACAAAGTGAGTCTGACGGACAGATAAGTATGCACACGGTGGGCATAGAAGAGACGGTACAAGAGCTTAGACAGATAATTGCAGTGGGCAAGATGCTTTCAGATAAGTATCATACTGTGGTTACAAATCCGCCGTATGCAGGAACAAGTAATCTAAGTCCTAAGTTGAATGCCTATATCAAGGAAAATTATCCTGACAGTAAATCTGATTTGTTTGCGGTATTTATAGAGCGTTGCAGTGAAATGACAGTAGAGAACGGTTATCAGGCAATGATAACACAGCATTCGTGGATGTTCTTATCAAGCTTTGAAAAGCTTAGAAAGAAGATGATGCAAAGTGAAATCATAAATATGGTACATCTTGGAGCAAGGGCTTTTGAAGAAATCGGCGGTGAAGTGGTGCAGGTGACTGCTTTTGTACGATGTATAGAGCATATAAAAGGCTATAGAGGAACTTACTGTAGACTTATAGAGCCGACTTCACAGCAAGGCAAAGAGAAGATGTTTTTGGACGGAGAAAACAGATATATCACTGTGCAGGATAACTTTAAAAAGATACCGGGCGAACCTGTAACTTACTGGATTAGTAAAAAAGTTTTTGATGTATTTGGCAGTAAAGATATGTCTTATATAGGGAGTGCAAAGGTTGGAATTGGAACAGGAAATACAGAATTATTTTTAAAAGTATGGTTTGAAATATCATTTGGTAGAATATCATTTAATAAAAGTAGTGAAGATATAAACAAGGTGATTTTTGTACCAATAAATAAAGGTGGTAATTTCAGAAAATGGTATGGAAATTTTGAATATATTATAAATTGGGAAAATGGCGGTAAGAATGTTAGAGAATATAGAGATGAAAATGGAAAAAAGGCCTCATATCCTAGAAACATTGAATCACAGCTAAAAGAGTCGTTGACATGGAGTGATATTTCAACATCAATATTTTCACTTAGATATTCACCAGAAGGGTTTTTCTTCTCAGATGTAGGTAATTCTTTATTTGTTAATGATAGGGAGTTGATAATGTACATATTAGGATATTGTAATTCTATAGTATTTAACAATTTGACTAGTATCATTAATCAGACTATACATTTTAAACCAGGTAATATGATGCATATGCCATTAATAATAAGTGAAACTTATAGAAGTAGAATAGATTTGATATCAAGAAAAAATATTGATTTATCCCAGTCCGACTGGGATTCCTATGAAACCTCATGGGATTTTGCAACTCACCCCCTTATAAAGCCGACTCTTGCAGAAAATAATTCCAACAGCGCACAAACTCTTATTGCCGACTGCTACAATATGTGGGTAGAGGAGTGTGAATCTCGCTTTAATAAGCTGAAAGCTAATGAAGAGGAGCTGAACCGTATCTTTATAGATATCTACGGTCTGCAGGATGAACTTGATGCCGATGTGGCGGATAAGGATATTACCGTGCATCGCATATTTGATACCAAGGCGGATGTGCCTGAGTCTATGAAAGGATCCAACTATGTTCGCACCAAGCGTGATGAAGTGGTCTCACTGCTTTCATATGCTGTGGGATGTATGTTCGGACGCTATTCACTTGATACAGAGGGGCTTGCATATGCAGGCGGAGAGTGGGATGATTCAAAATATATTACCTTTAAGCCTGATAGTGACAATATTATTCCGATTACAGATGAAGAATACCTTGATGATGATATAGTCACAAGGCTTTGTACTTGGCTTAAGGCAGTCTATAGTGAGTCTACAATTGAAGCCAATCTTGACTTTATTGCGGATGCACTTGGCGGTAAGGGCAATACAAGCCGTGAGATTATAAGAAATTACTTTTTAAATGATTTCTTTAAGGATCATTGCAGTACTTACTCGGTAACAGGTTCAGGAAAGCGACCGATTTACTGGCTCTTTGATGCAGGGAAGCAAAACGGCTTTAAGGCGCTTATATACCTGCACAGATACAATGCAGACACTATCGGAAATTTGCGTATCGACTATTTGCATTTGTTACAGCGTATCTATGAGAGTGAGAGTAAGCGTATGCAAAGTACGATTGACAGTGCAAACAACCCTCGTGAGGTGGCACTTGCCTCAAAGAGAAAGGAAAAGCTTCAAAAGCAGCTGAAGGAATGTCATGAGTACGATGAGAAAATTGCCCACCTTGCACTGAGTCGTATAGAGCTTGACCTTGATGACGGTGTGAAAGTAAACTACAGAAAAGTACAGACAGATAGAGACAGCGGATTTTATGACGTGCTGGCGGATTCAAAGAATATCATGTTGAAGGAAAAATAGTATAACTTGAAAGGTTATTGGAAAGTAGTAAAGCGATGGCGGAATTAAACCTAAAACAGATAAACACTCGTCTGAATGAAGAGTTTAGAGGAGAGAAAAGAAAGCTTGTATTTTGGTATGATGACAAGGCCGAGTTTGTCGATGATATAAAGGATATAGAACTTGACAATGCAAAGGTATATTTTTTGCAACCTGATAATCAGTTTTATACAAAGTACTTTTTGGAGCGAAAGGATAAGGAGAACAACTATCTTATATATGCACCCTTTCCGAAGCCTGATGTAAGAGAAAATCATCTTGAAGATACATTGCTGTATTCAAAGAGATTTTTTGCAGACAGAGCGTCACTGCTTATGGCGGACCTCGGAGTGGACGAGAAGTATAAGAATATAATTGAAAAGCATATTAAGTTCTTTGCAAATAAGGACAGAACACAGAGGTTTTATGACCTTGAGATTGAACAGTTTAATGAAGAGAACATAATTGTCGGAATGCTTGGCAGTATCTGTCGTACACAGACCTGCTCTTTTGAAGAAGTGGTAAGAGCGGTTTTAAGTGACGGAGAATGTGAAGATAATAAATTTATTGATACATTCAAAAAGTATGATTTGCATAATGAGTTTTGGAAGCTGTGTGAAAGGAATTTCGGATATATTGACAATGCACCGTCTCTGACAAATTTTGTTTTGACTCTTTTTATCACTTATACTGCAAAAAGCATCACAGGAGAGCTTCCTGAGAATTTAAAGAGTATGGTATCTGATAAGAGCGGAAATATCATTACATTTATGGATAATCTTAAAAACAGTGTACTGTATAAGGACAGATACAATAAATTGTCGGAATTTATTTCAGATAAATTGAATATAGTCAAAGTATTTGGAAATCTTTTACCTGAAGAATTATTGCATTGTGATACCTTTGTATGCATTGATAGGATTATTATAAGGTGGATAAAAGAGCGTCTGCTTGCAGAGGATACAGGTGCAATGCTTGATAATCATTCAATAAAAGAGGTCGTTTCAATCAGATCAAAGATGCACTTTAGTGAGAGTACTGGGAAGATTTATCATATGCTTGGCAGTGCATATGATATTGTGGTGAGTGCAAAGTATGTCTGTCCTGACAGCTTTAGTGATATTTTGGAAAAGTATAAGACAAGCGACTATAAGATAGACCAAAACTACAGATATTTTTATTATGATTATGACAGCCTTGATGACAGTGAGGATTTTGAGAGACTGCGTGAACTTGTAGAGAATATCTATACCAATGAATACCTTGACAAGCTTTTGCAAAAGTGGAATATCGGTATTTTGGAGGAGAATGCATTTAGTAAGTTGCCTTTGCAAATAGACTTTTATGACAGCAATATCGGCGGACTTAAGGACAGAACGGTTGTCATAATTTCGGATGCACTTCGTTATGAGGTGGGATATGAGCTATATACTACATTGGCAGACGATCCTAAGAGCAATATAAGGATTGATACAAGTTTGAGTGTATTGCCTTCTTATACAAGGCTTGGAATGGCGGCATTATTGCCACATAAGAGCATTACAATGAGTGATGATTATACCGTGCTGGTAGACGGTATGAGCTGTGACAATCTGCTTACAAGGCAGAATATATTGCAAAGATATTGTGGTAACGGTATTTGTGTACAGTTTGATGATATTAAAAATATGAAAAAGTCGGAACTTCGAGATATATTTACCGGAAAGCAGCTTGTCTATGTCTATCACAACCAGATTGATGCAAGAGGTGATAAGGCAAATACGGAGGATGAGGTGTTCGTAGCCTGCAAAGAGGCGGTAAATGAGATAGCGGATTTGATTCGACGCATATCTTCCAATGCCAACACTCACCATTTTATTGTTACGGCCGACCACGGATTTATCTATAAAAGAGATAAGCTTAATGAGAGCGACAAGATAAATGTAAGAGATAAAGACGCTTTTGTGAACCGCAGATTTATAGTATCTAATGAGGCGATATATGAAGACGGTATAGAGAATATTTCTATGGGCAGGATTTTAAGAAATGATGACAATAAGGTGGTATCATTTCCTATAAGCAGCAGCGTTTTCAAGGTGTCCGGAGGAGGACAAAACTTTGTACATGGCGGCTCATCTCCTCAGGAAATGCTTATTCCCGTGCTGAATATTAAGATGGAGCGCGGACACATTGATACGGAGAATGCACAGATAGCACTTGTAAGTATGGTACAAAAGATTACAAGCAATGTTACCGTACTTGAATTTATCCAGTCTGATGCTGTAAGCGATACTGTCAAGGCAACTACATATAAGCTTTATTTTATCTCTGATGATAATGAGAAGATATCAAACGAGGTGACTCTTTTTGCAGACAGCAGAGAGCTTGATGCAAGAAAGCGAATTTTCCGTATGAATTTCAGATTCAAAGATAAAAAGTATGACAAGAACAGAAATTATTATCTTGCGGCATATAATGAAGGCAGCGGTGAAGAGATTTGGCGCCACCATGTGGTTATGGACTTGGTAGGAGAGAGTTTTTAGAAAATCATACAGAAAGGACATGGAAGATGGGAGAATATAAGCCGCCTTTTCATATGACTGACAGGATTACAAACCTTGTAGCAGCCATATGTGAACAGGTAGGAAGAATTACAGTACTTTCTCACGGAAATTTGAGTCCACATCTGAAAAAAGAAAACAGAATGAGAACAATCCATTCGTCACTTGCAATAGAGCAAAGCTCGCTTTCATTATAATTTCGAGTAAAGAATAAAAGATATTCTTAAAGCTGATAAAACTTAGAATAAATAACTATGTAATAGTTTATAAAATCAAGTTTTATTATGCAACAAGTATAATACATATATTATATCTTTAGTTCATGAGTATTTACTTTAAACTTCTAAGATGATATAATTTTAATTACCAAAATGGTAATCAAATAAAAGGAGACGGTGATCGATTTTGGGAATGCAGAGTCTTTGATGGATATTGCTAATTATATACCATTTCATTTTGAACATTTAAGAGGTGACAGAAAAGATGAATGGAGTATATGATTAGGCAAAACCGGATATAGGGTTACAATGATTCCTTGTGATAATGATGGTAGCGAGATTATAAAAGGAGATATACTTGCTCAGTGTAAAATGATCAAGATTGTGAAGGTAACGGAGGTGTCAAACCATTATGAGTAATATAAATGAATATAAAGATATAGTGGCATTTCACCCTGGATATTATATCGCTGATATTATAGAAGATATGGAAATAAGTCAGGCTGAATTTGCCACAAGAATGGGAACAAGCACAAAGACTTTAAGTCAGTTGATAAATGGAAAATCTAATATTTCTAATGATTTAGCAAAAAAACTTTCTGTTATGTTAGGAACAAGTGTAGAAGTCTGGCTAAATTTACAGAATACATATGATCAAAAGTTGATTGAAATACAGATGGCTAAGGATATTGACTCACAGGCAGAATTAGCAAAAGAAATAGATTATAAATACTTTGTAGATGTTGTTGGTTTGGAAACGGCAAAGAGTATTAATGACAAAGTTAATAATCTTTGTAAATTTTTTATGGTTTCAAATTTAAGAATTATGTTGCAACAGGATTTCTTAGTGAATTTTAGAACAAGTGCATCTTGCAATAATGAGAAGAATATCATTAATTCCAGGGCTTGGATTCAAACAGCTATGAATATTTCAAAAAATATAGATACTAAGCCTTATAATGCAGCAATGCTAAAAGAGTATTTACCGGAGCTAAGAAGTATGACAGTTAAAAAACCGGAGGAATTTTTGCCAAGAATGCGTGAGATTTTTTCGGATTGCGGTATTGCATTTGTTTTACTACCACATTTGAAGAATTCAGGTGTAAATGGTGCTGTAAAATGGGTAACTGAAGATAGAGTGGTGCTTGCAATGAATAATCGAGGATTGGATGCAGATAAGTTTTGGTTTTCATTATTCCATGAAATCAAGCATGTGCTTCAACAGAAAATAAAAACAGTGTTTATAAGTAGTACAGTTGAAGAAATGAAAGATTTTAATAATAATCTTGAAATAGAAGCGGATAGATTTGCAATGGATTATTTGATTTCACCAAAAGACTACGAAAAACTTAATCCGACAAAATATACTTCGGATAATGATATTAAAGAGTTTGCTAAAGAGATAGGAATACATCCCGGAATTGTAGCAGGAAGGTTGCAGCATGAAGGAATAATTGCACAGAATAGATGCTCAAAATTAAAAGAAAAATATGTGATTAAAATACAACATATCGCATAAAATTGGAGCTATACCTTCACCACAGAATTCATTCTACCTTGGAGTCGGATTTGAAACATTGCATTTAAGAATGGAAAGACATTATTCAAATGCGCTGACTCTTGCTAAGCATTTACAAAATCACCCGAAGGTATCATGGGTTTCTTTCCTGAGACTTGAAAATGACAGTCAGTACGCCTTGGCACAAAAGTATAAGCCGCCGGAGTAACTCCTGATCTTATCAGAATGTCTGTAGGTATTGAGGATGTCCGTGACCTGATAGCAGATATAGATCAGGCATTATATAGGTAAGTAAAACAGTTTGGTACTATAAAGTTTAGAGGTAGATATTTGAATATTTATATAGATGAGTCAGGCTCAATAAATAATCATATAAAAAATAATAAATACTTTATTATAGCATTAGTCAGAACATTTGATATTACAGCTGTAAAGAAAGCTTATAAACGTTTTGTATCTTCAAATTACAGTCGTTTAATGGAATTGGATCAAGATAAAATAAATCCGAAAACAGGCAGAATCATCAAAGAAGGTGGTAAGATGTTTAAGAACGGTAAGTTTAAAGAACTGAAAGGCTCCCAATTTGATAAAGAGATGAAACAGAAATTTGTGGATTTTTTTGCTCAAAAAAACTCATTTGAGGTATATTATATAAGGATTAATAATGAAAAGTTGACTGATAAGCTTTGTGATAATACAGCAAGAGTTTTTAACTATACATTGAGACTTGCATTGGAGTATTTTTTTAATGAAAGATATTTACCTGATGAAGACTGTTTACTTCAATTGGATGAAAGAAATGAGAAGACAGAGTTCGTACATTTTTTAGAAAACTATTTGAATACAGAATTATTTATGAACGGAACAACCGTTGGGAAATTTATTGTTGAGTATTTTGATTCGGTAGACAACAATATTGTTCAGATTGCCGATGTATTTGCAAATTTGTACTATTCTCATATGCAAACCGGAGGTTATAATGAAGAGTTAAATAAGTTGAAAAATTCAGGGATACTCAAGGGTCTGTTTACTTTTCCATAAATAATTATTGTGGTATATTGACATTTATGAACGGATATGCTACGATGCTTATATCAACAGTAAGTCCTGTACAGATGCCATAGTCTAGGTAAGCGTCATGTGTTGTCGTCACTGTTAGGCAATTGATATTTTAGAAGTTTTTAGACCAGTCGAGAGATTGGTCTTTTTGTTTATATAAAGAAAGGAAAATCATGAATACAAGTGAAAAACTAAAAAAATACAAAGATTAAAAAACAGATTGGTTCCGCTTATAAAAAAGGTGACAAATGAAAAGCAGATAAAAGAAGATTTTCTGCATCAAAGTTTTCCGGTTGAGGAACAAAAAAAGTTTATGGAATTGATGCAAATATACTGCCGACTGCACTTACAAACAGATTTGTTAAAAGGCAAAGGATGATTTATTACCTTTTTTGGAATTTATTATTTTAAAAAGGAGGTTAGTATGAAGATAAAAAAAATTGTAGGAATATTTTTGGCGGCAATGACTATGCTTAGTGCCTGTAAAAAGGGCGGTACACAGTTAGAAAATAAAAGTATTACTGAATCTGATAAATCCATAAAATCTGTTGAGGCTGTGATTCCGAATCCGGTTTCGGAGGGAACAGATGTTAATAAGTTTATAAACGGAGATGATCACCGGAAATGGTGGGAGGATTATATAGAAAAGGTTCACAACTCACAAACTGTGCAGGAAGGGATGGGACAGTACTATGAACAGATACAGAAGGAACTTTTATCAGATGCCTCAGATCATAATGCAGTATGTTCGCCATTGAATATTTATATAGCACTTTCCATGCTGGCTGAAGCGACAGATGGAAATACACGTAAGCAAATACTTGATGTGCTTAATGTAAAGGATATGGATGTCTTAAATAAGCGAATAGAAGCGATATGGGATGCCAATTATGTGGATACACCTGCACTAAAGAGTATGTTGGCAAATTCTATATGGTTAAAAAGCGGTATAGGGTATAATGAAGATACTTTAAAAAGGCTGTCAACGGAGTATCATGTTTCATCTTACAGCGGTGAGATGGGATCTAAGTCAATGAATCTGAAACTTCAAAAATGGACTGATGAGCATACAGGAGGATTGCTTAAAGAGTATACAAAAGAATTGGAACTTAAACCGGAATCGGTGTTGGCACTTATTTCAACCGTTTATTACAAGGCATCTTGGGATAAGGAATTCCCAAAGGAGCAAACAAATGATGGAATATTTCATGGGCTTTCAGGGGATAAGTCGGTTCCTATGATGAACAATGATGTTATGACAAATTTGTATCAAACAGAGCATTTTCAGGCTGTAGGATTGAGCCTTGTCGACAGTGGTACAATGTATTTTTTCCTGCCGAAAGAAGGTTATAAAGCACAGGATATTGCAGCAGATCCACAAATGATAAAAATCTGTATGGAACATGCAAGTGTGGAAAGTAATTCGGCATTGGTGCATCTGACAGTTCCCAAATTCAATGATTCGGCTAAAATAAATCTGCTGGAGTGTCTGAAGAATATCGGAATTACAGATGTGCTTTCAGATAAACAGGCAGATTTCACTCCACTTACAAAAGAAGTTGAAAATATTTATGTAAGCAGAGCAGAGCATGCCGCCATGGTAAAGATAGATGAGGAAGGTGTTACAGGTGCGGCGTATACTGCATTTATGATGAAGAGCGCAGGAATAATACAGAATCAGGTGGATTTTATTATTGACAGACCTTTTGTATTTGCAGTGGCGGCTCCTGACGGTTCAATTCTTTTTACAGGAGTTATTCAGAATATAGAGTAGTATATCTGAAGTTTTTAAAACACTGATTTATGATTTTTATAAAAATCCGGTTAGTATTCATTACCAACCGGAATTTTTTATATCTTTTTGACCTGTCTGTTGTCGACTTTATATAGGGTCAGCAGGTTAAATAAGAGGTTGCTGTCTTTAGGGTAGGAGAGGTATCTTGCTTCCCAGGTAGGAGCAAATTTTTCCTTATATTTTCTGAGACCTCCGAAGGAATAGAAACGGGTTGCAAAGGTGTATACCAAAAAGGCAAGTTTTTCCTCTAAAAAGCTGTGGTCGTTTTGCCCCACATTGGATAGAGGTGCCATTCCAAGGTCAAAGTACACTACACCATTTTCCTTCATATAAAGAAAAATCTGTACAAAGAGATAGTCCATGATACCGTTTCTTTCAGTTTGCGGGTCGTATCTCATCAAGTCTATACTTGATTCTGTGGCGGTATTGCATACAAGGAAGTTTGCAAATGCCTGAACCTTTCCCGATTCGTCAAGTACACAGGCAATAGGAGCTAATGAGAGGTAGTCTCTGTCGAAAAAGCCAAGTGAAAATCCCTTTTCCTCTCTGCCTGAGAGCCAAGCATTTGAAATATTTTCAAGTTCATCCATAAATTCATTTGAAAACGGAGGATTCATTATCTTAAAACTGTATCCCGAGTTTTCGCCTCGGTTTATAATGGCGCGAAACTTTCTTCCTGATTTTCCCACAAGTCCGAATTCGTTGAGGTTTACTTTGGCAGTCTCACCGAATTTCATAAACTCATATCCAAGCTCATGCAAAAGTAAGGTCAATTCACGGCCGACTTCATAGAAAAGCGGAATAAGGTTTTTAGATTCGGCTTCATTTATAAACTCGATGACGGCACTCTTAAAATATTCTTTTTTACCTATCGGGTCACCCATAACAATAGCCTTGCCGTCCTCCAATGCAAACTGGAATACCACAAGGTCTTTATCATCTTCAGTGTAGTAATAGAGCAGCTTGTCATCCAAAAATGCAAGTGAAGCATTCAGATTTGTATTATCAAAACTCTGTAAAAAATTTTGATATTTGACCTTATCAAACTTTTCACCGAATGAAAAATGCCTGTCCTTTGCAAGTGATTCCACTATAATATAAAACAGCGCTATTATAACAAGGTAGATGAACAGATGTAAAAAACGGTTTAAAAACACATTGAAAAAATGCATTTTTAGAGCGTATTCCTTACCGACTTTGCTGTGGAAGATAATATATCCCAGACTTTCATGTCCTGTATTCTTACTTGAAATATACATAAGAAAGAATGTGAGTGCAAAGCTGCCTACAATATATCCTATGTCCTTTAATCTGTCTTCAGGAGGATAGAAGAATGATTTCCTGTCCAAATCCTTTCGCCTTGAAAATACCAAAAGGATAAATATTATAAGGTATATGCTGCTGAAAACTGAAACATCTCCGATATTTATATAAATCAGACTTATAAAAGACAAACAGGCGGCAAACAAAAGGGCAAACTGTGAGCGTCTCTTTAACAGTCTTCCAAGCAGGAAGAATAAGCTTCCAAGCAAGAAGCTTGGAAACTGGAAAAGCAGCTGTCCGTGTATGGGGTCCATCTTTCCTATAATGGGTATGGAGTGTATACTGTCCGGAAGTATTGCTGTCGCCATCAAAAAAAATCCGAAAAAGTTTGCCATAAAGTGGCTTACACCCTGCTTTACAAGCTTTGAAAGCTTATTGGGAATACCCGAAAACTTATCATTGATTTGACCTCCCATGCTTTTTAAGAACAGAATAAGTCCGATAAAGAACGGAATTATATAATAAAAAACTCTAAAGAGCAAGAGCCAGCTTGCAGCCTTATTGTGATTTATTGACAGATGCAAAAGTCCGCCTATCATCATAAGGTCAAAGCTTCCGAGGCTTCCCGGTATCATAGACACCATACCTATGCATATGGAGATAAAATACAATGGAAGTATATTTACCAATGACACATCATATCCCAAAGTTCTTCCGACATAGAAGAAAAATAACGATACAAAGCCCCAGTCAAGCAAGGATGTCACTATAAGTGCCGACATCTTTTTGCCACTTAAGTTTCCGAAGTAATCCATATTTTTTCTGGTGGAAAGTATAAGTAAAACAGGAAGTATAAGTGAGGCAATGATCAGTACAAAGCTGTAAGGCTTAAGTGTGGCGTTCTTTGCAGAATAAAATATGAAAAATACTGAAAGCAGTGAGAGCAAAGAAAGTCCGGACATAAAGTAAGGCATTACCTTTGAGATGCCCTGCATTGTCTTACCCTCTTTTTCTTTTTCACTGAAATAGCTGTAGCGAAGTCCTACATCTACAAGACCTGCAAATCCAATAAGGTTGTTAAGGCTGTTTATTGTCCAGCTGCTTTCAATAAGCTTGCCTAAAGAAATTTCTTTGCCAAGTTCTTTTGTCAGTATATAGTCATAGAGCATCATCGGAGATACTGCAATTATTCCGAAGATAAACAGGCTTAGTACCTGAAGAGGTGAGAGATGCTCTATTATCTTTTTTACGGCACTGAATGATATAGTCTTTCCCATATGGAAAAGTTCTATAATTACCAGAATAAGTATTGATATAAAAAGTATACCCTTTAGGATATTTTGGTATTTTTTTAGGAATGAGATTATACTATGCATCCTACCTCCTTGAAATATATTGAACCAACTTATAAACAGTTTTATTAAAGTAGATACTGTCTTTTTTCGGAATGTTGTGTCCCTGATTTTTTCTTACTATAAACTTTCCGTGTGGGAAGAGTTTTGATATAGAGATACTGTGACTTCTCTTTATCATATCGTGGTCACCTACTAAAACGATGACAGGATAGCTTGTATTTTTGAAGGTATCTTTTGATATATTAAGACTTTCACGCAGCAGAGGAGATACCGTCGACTTTCTCTTGAAAACAGGGAAAAATATTCCAAGAGCTTTGTACAAGTATTCTTCAAAAAAACAGGCGTACTTTGGAAGAAACTTTAAACCGTCAAATGAGATATTGCCGCTGTTTGCAATAATACCTGCCACCCTTTTGCTGTGCAGTTTTGCAAACTCTATTGCAAGGTTGGCACCGTCACTGTGACCTACAAGCAAACATTTTTCTATATGCAGATGTGAGAGCAGCTCTTCAAGGCTGTCAGCCAGATAAGAAAAGCTTACCTTTTCCACTAAATTGCCTGACTTGCCATGTCCCAAGCTGTCCACAAAGATAAGTTTGCAGTATTTACTTAGAACTCTTTGCTTTTTAAAGTAGCCGCTTTCAAGGTTATTACCGTGTAAGAAAACAACCGGAAAGCCTTCTCCACAAATCTCATAATGTATATATTCACCGTTTTCTCTATAAAACTTCATATATAACACACTTTCATAGCTTTATTTATGAACAAGTTCTAGCACAATGAAATAAAAAAGTCAAACAAAAAAGGACTTCTTTAAAAAGTCCTTTAAATAATCAGTCAAATACTATAGGTTTACTTTGTTTCGGTCTTAGTGAAAGTGCTGCACCTATAGCACCGGCGTACCTTCCAAGCGGATGAGTATGAATCTTTTTACCAAGCTTAGATGACATAAGTTCTACAAAATAAGGTGTGAAGCTAAGTCCGCCTGTAAGCATGACTTCACCTTTTATGCCGTGCTTTTTTGCAAGAGATATTACTTTGTTGGCTACGGAGTCTATGACACCTGCTGCTATATTTTCTCTTTTTTCACCTGAACCTATATAGCTTATTACTTCGGATTCGGCAAATACGGTACACATGGAACTAATAGACAGAGCATCGCCTGAGGATGCAAGTGCATACAGTTCGTCAAAGTCACAGCCGAGTCTGTTTGCCATAACCTCTATAAACTTGCCGGTACCTGCCGCACATTTGTCGTTCATTAAAAAGTCCTTCACCATGCCGTCTTCAAGTGTAATAATCTTGGTATCCTGTCCGCCTATATCTATAACGGTGCCGTTTACTTTAAAAAGTGCATAAGCACCCTTGCCGTGGCAGGTTATCTCCGTGATGTTTTTGTCGGCATAGTCTACACATATTCTGCCGTAGCCTGTAGCCGCACAAGCCATATCTTCACTAAAGCCTTTTTCTTTAAGCTTTTGCATTATAGCTTTGGCGGTTTCCTTACTGTTCCAGCCTGTAGGCATACAAAATGAGTCAAGTAATTTCTCATTATCTGTAACCACAACCTTGGAAGCGGTAGAACCTATATCTATTCCTATATAATATTTACAATCCATCAAAACCTCTTTATACGGCTATTGTTTCAAGGAATGCCTCAAGTCTGGTATTTATCTGTCCCGCATCAGCCTTTGAATAGTCCGTTTCCACCTTAAGATAAGGGATTCCCTTTGCAAGTACGGACTTTTTGACATTGTATGACTCTATAGAGAAAGTATGACAGGCTTGAAGTATTATTTCAAGTACTCCGTCCACCTGATAATCGTCAATCATATCTGAGATGAACTTTAATCTGTTGGTATTAGGACTCATAACAGAACAGTTGATATTCAGATATTTTTTGGCAAGAGCCTCTGTCACAGGTAATGTTGTATCAACTTTTTCGATTTTTTCCCTGTTGCTGTTGCAGGCGTCAAATGCGACAACATCCGCACCGAGTTCTTCCAATACTTTGATTGTCTTATCTCTGACACCGCCGTTTGGACATCCTGTTATCAATATTCTTGGCTTCCTGCTTACCTTACCCTTATAGTTTGCCTCCCAATCGGCCTTGACCTCATCTATTCTTTCTCTTAACTGCTTACAGCGCTCTTCCATACTCGGTATAAAACTCAATGTATCAAGCTTGGTTCCAAGTTCGTAGCCTGAGATAGGAGAAGGGTTTAGCTTACCGAGGTCAAGATATTCAAGTACAAGGTCTCTTTCGGCATTTTTTTGTAATATTGCTTTTTTAACATCCTCTTCGGTTATTGTGACGCCGTAGAAGTCTTCAAGCTTTTTCCAAAACCTTTTAATCTCAGATTCCCACATTGTAAGTGCCGCTTCATCTCTTGAAGACGGCAGCTGCATAACATAGGTATCCTTGATGTCGTTCATAAGCTCAAACATCTTCTTTTTGCCGTCACAGGTGGTCTCACCTACTATGAAGTCCGAGAAGTAAAAGTACGGGCAGGTATCTGTAAGTGCAAAACCGTAGCTTGCCTTGATAAGAGGGCAAAGGTTGCTCGGCAGATGTTCTTCCGCGGCAGCTATAGGCTCTTCACTTGTAGCACAGAGTGTAACAGGAATTGCACCTGCGGCCATAATAAGTTCTGTAGGAATAAATGAGCAGTATGTTCCTACTATTTTGCCTCCGTTGTCTTTATGAGCTTTCATCTTCATAAAGCCTGATTTTCTTGCTTCAGGAAAACTCTCAAAATTTTCCGGCAGTCGTAACATAATGAAATCCTCCGTAAAACGATATATTTGTTTAAATTGTACATAAAATAACTAAAGTTTACAATAAATATATTTAATAAATCTATTTTCTGTATAATTAGACAGGGTTTATTTGTTTTCTCAATAGCTATACTTGTATTTTCAAGGCTTTAAACCGATATTTTGAAAAAAATATTTTTTAATAAAGATATTGTAAAATAAGTATTTGTTATATAAGAAAAGTATTCTTTTACTTAATAAAGTATTTATACTGCCTCTAAAATATGACAGCTTTTACCAATGCATTAGAGTGTTAATATATGCAAAAGATAGAAAATTGTGTAGTAAACTTGACTTTTTGTATATATTTTGTTAAATTTATATCGAATTTTAGATATGCATAGAGACAATGATGTCCGGACGAAGATTCGCCATTGTCTTTTTTTATTTGATTTATAGATAGAAACCATTGGAGGTAGTAAAATGGGATTGATAGAAAATGAGTTTGTAAAGTTTATGGGAAAGTTTGATGAGCATCCGTTTGAGATGATAATCAACGGAAATAAGCATATGATCGGAGAAGGAGAGCCTACATTTTCTATCAAGGTAAATAAGGTGCCTTCAGTTGTGGATATGCTTACAAGTACATCTATCACCTTAGGTGAGGCATATATGGACGGAGATATTGAGATAGAGGGCGACCTTTATAAGGCTTTAAATATGTTCCTCGGACAGATGGGTAAGTTTTCAACAGATCAAAACAAGTTGAAGAAGCTTATATTTACTTCGCTGTCAAAGAAAAATCAGCAAAAGGAAGTTTCTTCACACTATGATATAGGAAATGATTTTTACAGCCTCTGGCTTGATGAGACTATGAGCTATTCATGCGGATATTTTAAGAATGAAGATGATACACTCTATCAGGCTCAGGTGAACAAGGTACATCATCTTCTGGATAAAATGCACCTGAAAGAGGGTATGACAATACTTGATATAGGTTGCGGTTGGGGATTTTTGCTTATTGAGGCTGCAAAGAAGTATAAGGTAAAGGGTCTCGGTATCACTCTAAGCCATGAGCAGAAGGCCAAGTTTGAGGAGAGAATAAAGGCCGAGGGTCTTGAGGATTATCTTGAAGTAGAGCTTATGGACTACAGAGATCTTCCAAAGACCAAGAGAACTTTTGACAGCATTGTCAGTGTAGGTATGCTTGAGCATGTAGGTAGAGGCAATTATGCCGAGTATTTGGAGTGTGCCAAGTCGGTACTTGCTCCGGGCGGTATATTCGTACTTCACTTTATCAGTTCTCTTAAGGAGTATCCGGGTGATGCATGGATTAAGAAATATATTTTCCCTGGCGGTGTTATACCGAGTCTTCGTGAGATTATATCGGATGCAAGTGATTTAAGACTTTATACAATAGATGTGGAGAGCCTAAGAAGACATTATAACAAGACTTTGCTTTGCTGGAATAAAAACTTTCAGGCTCACAGAGATGAGGTGGTTAAGATGTTTGATGAGAGATTTGCAAGAATGTGGGAGCTGTATCTGTGCAGCTGTGCCGCCACTTTTTGGAACGGAGTTATCGATCTTCACCAGATTATATTTACAAATGATGTCAACAATGATTTACCGATGACAAGATGGTACTAATATAAAAAACTCTCAAACCGGTTTTGCCGGAATGAGAGTTTTTTTGGTAAACAATATCGGTAGGGTGTGTTATTACCGAAGTGGTTACCCGATATAAAGGAATAGCTTTATATTACTTCTTTGGATAGAATCCGCTCGGATTCTCATCAAGCTTGATAAGAATATTCTTCATCTGTGTATAGTGATCAAGGATAACCTTATGTGTCTCTCTACCGATACCTGAAGTCTTGTATCCGCCGAACGGAGCACCTGCAGGGATAGCATTGTAGGTATTTACCCAAACTCTACCTGTCTCAATAGCTCTTGAAACTCTGAATGCACGGTTAAGATCCTTTGTCCAAACGCCACCGCCAAGACCGTATACGCTCTCATTTGCATATTTGATTACTTCATCTTCAGTCTTGAACTTGATGATAACTGCTACAGGTCCGAAGATTTCTTCCTGAGCTGCGTAAGAGTCGTTGGTTACATTTGTGATAAGTGTAGGCTTATAGAATGATCCGTTTGCAAGCTCACCCTCTGTATAACGTGAACCTCCGCATGCGATTGTAGCACCGTCTGCTACAGCTCTGTCTACACAAGCCTGAATCTTAGCTACCTGACCTTCATTTATCTGTGAACCCATCTGTGTATTGATATCAAGAGGATTGCCTACCACAATCTTGTTAAACTGATCTACAGCTCTCTTTACAAACTCATCGTAGATGCCTTCCTGTACAAATACTCTTGAACCTGCACAGCAAACCTGACCTTGGTTGAAGAGGATTCCAAGCTGTACACCGTCAATAGCAAGGTCAAGATCACAATCGTCAAAGAATATATTTGCCGACTTTCCGCCAAGCTCAAGTGTTGCAGGTATAAGCTTTTCGGCAGCAGCCTTAGCTACAGAATATCCTACTTCTGTAGAACCTGTGAATGCAAGCTTTCTGAATCCGTTGTGATCAAGGATGTATTGTCCTGACTTGCTGCCTGCACCTGAGATAACATTGAATACACCCTTTGGGATGATATCTTTAACAAGCTTTGCAAGCTCAAGGATTGAAAGAGGAGTTGAAGAACTGCTCTTAAGTACAGTACAGCATCCTGATGCAAGCACAGGTGCAAGCTTCCAAGCAGCCATAAGGAACGGGAAGTTCCAAGGAACTATCTGTCCTACTACACCGATTGGCTCTCTGAATACAAGTGAGAGTGTGTTCGGGTCAAGGAAGTTTGAAGTATCTTCCTCTGTACGAATTGCGGAAGCAAAATATCTGAAATGATCTGCAGCAAACGGAATATCCACATTTAATGTTTCACGAATCGGCTTACCGTTGTCAAGACTCTCGATATAAGCGAGGTCCTCTTTGTTTGCATCTATAACATCGGCAATTTTTAAAAGAATCTCGGCTCTCTTGATCTTATCAAGGTTTTTCCATGATTCAAAAGCTGCCCATGCCGCATTTACCGCGTCATCTACATCTTCCTTTGTGGCCTCTGCCACACTTGCGATTTTTTCTTTGGTTGCAGGAGAGTATGTATCAAAAAACTTACCGTCCTTTGAATCTCTGAATTCTCCATTTATAAAAAGTCCATACTTTTCGTCCGGTCTCTTTGCCATATTTAAAATACTCCTTTCGAGTTGTTAATCTTTAGTAAATTACTATAGATTGATTCTAGCATAAAAGAAAAATAGAAGCCATAGCTTTTGCAAAAGTAGATAATTTAACAAATGTAGATTGCTTACAATCAAATAAAAAGAGCATTTTTTATATCATTTGCTAACATTATACCGCTATATTCGTCATGTTTTTATCAAAGTACATAGAGATTGCATAAAATTTAAAAGCTTAAAATTGTAAAACATTGGTTAATATAGTCATATATATCAACACAAAATAAAAATATATCTAATTTTATATATCTTTTAAACTTTTTGTAACTATTATTTTTTGCAGTTATGTCGTATATTAGAAAGGCACAAAAGATGGAGGAAGATATGCAGAAAAGATATATTTGGACAGCAATAACATTAACCACATGTATTACAATGGCACAGGCGATGCCGGTTTTGGCAGGCCGAGTAATAGGTCATGCCTCGGCAAATTATGGGACTACACAGAATGTAAGTACGGATTTTAATTTTTTGGGAAGTGAAATGTATACATATCAAAAGATGGAAGGTGATATAAATCTTTTGAAACAAAAATATGAGGGAGTCACTTCAGATTCTATAGGCACAACACCTGACGGAAGAAATATGTACAGAATAACTATAGGTAACAAGGACGCCGCAAAGAAAATTTTGGTGGTGGGCGCAATTCATGCGAGAGAGTATATCACCACACCGCTTGTAATGCGTCAGATAAAGGAGATGCTTGATAAAAGGGCTGAAGGCGATAAGAGTTTGGATGAAGTATGTATAGAGTATATTCCTATGGTAAATCCTGACGGAGTTGCAATATCACAAAGCGGTATCAACGGACTTAATAAGGAAGAGTCAAAAAAGAAATTGCAGGAGATTATAGACAGCTGGTCGGAGTGGGGACTTAAGGAAAATCAGGACAAGTACAACTGGTTTTTGAACAAGTGGAAGAATAATTTAAACGGTGTGGATATCAACCACAACTTCCCGACTCAGGGCTGGAAGGACAGAGCGGACAGCAGGAAGAGACCTTCAAATGAGCATTATAAGGGACCAAGCGCAGGTTCAGAGAGTGAAACACAGTATCTTATAAATTTGGTAAACAGTGAAAAGTTTGCGGCGGTATTAAATTACCATGCACAGGGTCAGATTATATACTGGTCAAATCAACACGCCTCTGCGGAAGTAGCCGCAAAGGATAAGGCGATGGCTGATATAGTAGTATCACATACAGGTTACAAGCTTGTATCTCCTGAGGCTGACGGCTCCAAGTACGGTACGGGTTTTAAGGACTGGCTTGATTGGGATAAAGGCATACCGAATGTTACGGTTGAGGTCGGTATCGGTACTTCACCTGTTCCTGAAACACAGATTGAGAATATTTGGCAGCAGAATAAGGGAGTATTACCTGATATTGTAAAGTATATTCTCGGAAAATAAGTTTACATAGAAGAAAGCCCTTTACAGAGGTTGTGTAAAGGGCTTAATCTTTAATCTAGTAGTTCCATGATATCAACAGATATATCAGTCCCGTACCGAACATATCTGTTAGTGCATGCATTAAAAAGAAAGGTAACAGATTTTTTACCACTTTCTTATACATAAAGTAGTAGAAGAGTCCGAATATAACGCCTATAGTAAGTGCCCAAGTTATTCCCTGATATGTGTGGAATGATATCCTGACAAATGTTGAGAATATAAGAGCATATCGGCTGTTTTCTTCTTTTACCGAGGTGATAAGACCCAGGAAGAAAAATTCTTCATAGAAGCCGTTTAAAAGTCCGTAAGCAATTGTCATAGGGCTAAGTGCTATGAACTTTCTTATAATCTCAAGAGGATTTATGTACTGTATCAGTTCAGGATTAAGATAGTTGTATTCACCTGTTACAGTTGTAAGAAAATCTCCGAACAGTCCTACTATGCAAAAGAGCACAGGCCCCCATATGATTACCGAGGGGCGAAATCTTATCTTTAAGCTTTTAAAGTCAAAGTTTCTTATAAGCAGGTAAATCAGTACTATAACAAGCATTATCACTTGGAATATAAAGTTACTTGAGTAGGCGGCACCTTCACTTGTAGATGACTGTGTATGAGCGGTGGCGGTTTGCAGTCCTTCTATAAAAAGCCGTGTTGATATTATTGCAAAGTAGCCGAACATTATGGCGGCAATAATTATAAGATCAAAGAAGTTTAAATGTTTAAGCTTTTCTTTCGGATGTATTTTTTCTATAAAGTTCATATATTATCCTTTCATTATGGTTTGGGTTTATAGGTGAATATAATATATTATAATTGTGAAAAATAAGTGAATGAGATAAAATATTTTTAAAGAAAGGATTGCTTATGAATTTTACTAAACTTAGAAATATTTTCCTTATATTTATGTCCTGCTCCTTTTTGGGATGGATATATGAGGTATCGGTAGGTATATTTGAGACTCATGTAGGCTATGTAAACAGAGGCTTTTTATTCGGACCGTATCTGCCGATATACGGCTTTGGAGGGCTGATACTTATTATACTTCTTAAAAGAGTGAGAGATAAAAGAATATATATATGTAGAATCACAGTTTCATTTATCTTGGTATTTTTGATTACAATGCTTATCACTACAGTACTTGAACTTTTGGGAAGTTATTTTATGGAGTTTTTAATGGGCGATTGGCTTTGGGATTACAGCAGTTATTTTTGTAACTTTGAAGGAAGGATTGCACTTTGGAGCAGTGTCAAGTTCGGTATAGGAGGTTTGATAATAATATATTTTATTGAACCTCTGATAAATATTTGTATCAAAAAAGCGGATAAAAGAGCAATAAATGTATTTTCTTTAATACTTGCCCTTATTTTTTTGATAGATTTAAGTTTTCGACCATTTTTAGGAAGTAATTTTCTCGGAAAGTGATATAATAGGACATTGGATTGAATATATTTTGATTCAAAACTAATTTTATTTTAAGTAAAGGAGTAAGTATGTCTAAAGGTATCGGATTTATTGGCGGCGGAAATATGGCTGCAGGAATAATTGGGGGACTTATAAAGAGAAGAGTTTTCTTGCCGGAAAATATATATGTAAAAGAGGCTGTAACAAAGAGAGAGTATGAGCTTAAAAGAGAATTTGGTATCTCTATAGTTGAGAGTGCTGAGGACTTGGCTTCAAAGGCAAACCTGATTGTATTTGCGGTAAGGCCTCAGGAAGGTGAATCTGCTGCAAAGGAGATTTTGCAATACCTTGACGAGAAGAAGATTATAGTATCCTTGCTCGCAGGAATATCAATAGACAAATTACATAAATGGTTCGGAGAAAAGATACATATCGCCAGAGTGATGCCGAATACAATGATAGAGTCTCAAAGAGGATACAGTGCTCTTGTGTTTGACAAAGAATTTCCGAATGAGAAAAAAGAGAAGGTGACAGCTATTGTAGATGCTATAGGAAAGACTATGGAAATGCAGGAAAATCAGCTGGATGCTTTCACCGCTATAGGATGTGCAGGTCCTGAGTGGCTGACACTTATTACCGCTTCTTTGGTAGATGCAGGTGTAAAGATCGGGCTTTCAAGAAGCGATTCAAAGCAGATTGTAATAGAGAATTTGATAGCTACAGGAATGGTTTTGGAGAAAACAAATAAGCATTTCTATCAGATTATTGACGAGATAAATGCACCGGGCGGAATAAGTATAGAGGGCTTACATGTACTTGAAAAGGCCGGAGTACAGGGCAGTATAATGGAAGCTGTAGAGGCTGCATACAAGAAGACAACGGAAATCGGAAAGTAATATGAGTAAAGTACCTTCCTTAAGTATATTTTTTATGGGAGCGGCCGCTTTTGCAGGATTTTTGATACCTATTGTTCTGTTCATTTATTTCAGGAAGAATAAAAAGACTGATATATCGCCTTTTTTTGTAGGATGCTTTATATTTATATTCTTTTCCATGATACTTGAAACGTTGGTTCACAAAGTGGTGCTAGGCTCATCTATAGGTGAAAATATTAAAAATAATATTGTGCTGTATGCAATATATGGCGGAGCGATGGCGGCTGTATTTGAAGAGTGCGGCAGACTGTTTGCATTTAAGGTGATGTTAAAGAAGCGCAGAGATAAAGATATAAATGCGCTGATGTACGGTGCAGGACATGGAGGATTTGAAGCGGCGGCTATTCTGGGATTTACAATGATAAGTAATCTGACATTGGCTGCTATGGTAAATAACGGAAGGATTGAGTCGGTTTCAGGCAGTTTGTCCGGGGCCGCGCTTTCACAGCTTCAGACAAGTATCACCACATTGGCCACAACACCTTCTTATATATTTTTACTCGGTATAGTGGAGAGAATATCTACCGTAATCATACAAATATCACTTTCAGTTTTAGTTTGGTTTTCTGTAAAGGATAAAAAATCATTGTTTTTTGCAGCGCTGCTTATACACTTTTTGGTGGATGCGATATCTGTAATTATGACAGGTACACATATACCTGTAGTCATAGTTGAGGTTGTTTTGGCGGCGGTAGCAGTAGCGGCGGCACTGTTTGCAAGGAATATATATAGGAAAGAAGAAAATTGAAATAATAAAGAAGCCGGGAATGCCCCGGCTTTTATTATAAGTCTTGCCTATATTGTAGAACTGTCTTTCCGGTCCATAGTTTAAATGCGCGCAGAAAGGAGTTTACCTCGCTGTAGGAGAGTAGGAATGCAATTTCTTCTACTGAGAAATTAGTATTTTTTATATAATGAATAGCCAAACTCTCTCTTACGGAGTTAAGCTGTTTTTGAAAACTTGTATTTTCTTCTTGAAGTTTTCTTTGAAGGTTGCGTTTTGACATGTTAAGTTTTCCAGCAACTTCATCAATACTTGAATTTCCGCCTGATAAAATCTCAGAAAGTATCATACGAACTTTGCCGGATACAGACTCATCAAGCTCCAAGTCTGACAGCCTTTTGTTAAGTTCAGGCTCTATGTATTCGAACAGTGAAGAATTCTCGCTTATAAAAGGCTTTTCCAAATCGGACTTTACAAATACAATAGTATTGTCAGCACCGGAAATTATATTACATTTTAAATACTCTGAAAATAGTGTATCATCTTTTACCTTTTGCATATATATAGCTTTCGGAATAATATCTTTCAAAGTAGAGTGCCTTAACAGTGCAATCAGGAATAAAAACTCCGATTTCACAAAGAACAAAGGTAATATATCGTTTTCGTCACACTCAAGGGATATAGATACTTCAGTATCGGATTCGGATATTGACCAGGTGACAGGTCCTATCAGTCTTTTATATGTGGAAAGTCGTCTAATACATTGCAAACCGTCTTTACTGCAACTTGCGGCAAATATCGGAGGAGAAGATGTGGTGATGCTTTCTTTTGTAGCAAGTTTTATGAGCGCATCATCTGATAAAAATTCACCAAGTGCAGTACAAAAATTGTAATATTGATTCTTCTTCATTGTGACAGGTTCAAAATCGAAAATATCCGGAGGAAGCTTTGCCTTTTTTAGTATCATAGGCAGTGAATATCCGTTTGAATCCAGTATTTTCTTATACTGCACATCTACAATAAAATTTGTCATATTACTTTGTCTTTTGCTGCTCATATACAAAGTCAAGCATCGGTGTTTTAGGCATAATAGGCATCAGCGGATATCCTAGCTTTTGTACTCCTGCAAGTCCGCTGATAACATTAAGTTTTCCTTTAAGCATACCCACATATCCTGCCATTGCCACCGCCATAGGGTCAACGGCATGTGCAAACAGCGGAGTTTTGTCAAGTCCGCCTGCCTGTATAAATCCAGTCTGCATGGCGCCCGGCATCAGTGCGGTCACGGTTACACCTGTTCCTTTAAGCTCTCTCCATATGGCATTACTCACACTTGTAAGGTAAGCTTTGGTAGCATAGTAGACTGCCTGTAGCGGTCCAGGCATATTTGCTGCGGTTGAGCTTACATTCAAAACTTTTCCTGAACCTCTTTTTACCATATCAGGAAGGAAGAGTTTCATAAGTCTGGTAGGAGTTTCCATATTCACTCTCATCATTTGTATATCCTGATCAAGTGTTCTTTCTCTTGTGAAGTCACCTTGACCGCCAAATCCTGCATTGTTTATAAGATAGTCGACATTCCAACCGTTTTTCTTGCACTCATCATATATTGCCTGTGGTGCATCTTCATTAGATAAGTCAGCTTCAATACATTCTATTTGTATATTATATTTTTTTTGAAGTTCAATTTTTTGTTCTTCAAGCTTTTTTATACTTCTTCCTACCAGTATAAGGTCGCCTCCGCGCTTTGCATGTATCTTCGCAAGGCAGGAACCGAGACCGCCATATGAACCTGTAAGTAATGCTGTATTTTTCATTTTTATTCTCCTTATAAACTAAATAAAAGTGTTTGTTTTAATATGCTGATACTATACTGTAAAGTAAAAGATTATACAACATCAATTCATGCCGACCGGAAATCAAATCATGCCAAAGATATTCAAATAATCATAGCATAAAGTTAAGATGTATTTTTATATGGGACGTGTTATAATTTTGGTAGAAAAATGATATAAAAAGGAGCGGTTATGAAGAGGTTTTCATGGGTATTATCTATATTGTATCTTATTTTTTTATATGGATGGATAGGGTTTGATATCTTTGTATTCGGTCAAATGGGGACTGAGTCAGTGGTTCATATTCCGGTTTTAATTATTGTACTTATCAATATACTGTTTTTTACGGCACTTATGATAGCGGTGATAACGCAGAGTATAAGAAGCATATCTGCCATAAGGAATAAAAATATAAATTACTGCATAAACAGTTACCTTTTTTATAAGTATGCAGCGATTCCTGTTATATTGACCGCTATATTTATATCTCTATATATTATGCTTGGAGTAATCGTAATCACTCCGATGTCGTTTGTGATGCCTCAACTGCTGCTTATATTACCTTTTTTATGGGCTTTTGCATTTATAATGTTACCTATAATATGGATATTTGCGATTATAGCGGATATACCAAGCTTTATAGCGGCTGTTTGTATATTGGCATTTACTAAGAGTGAGAATAAAATAAGTTTAGGAAAATGTATCTTGCATTTTATTTTACAAATAGTTCCGATAGCAGATCTTATAGACGGGTTGTATATAAGTATAAAATATTGGAAGAGAGGTAAGGTCGCAGCTGTTGTAACTGCTTTTTGTGTCATTGTCGGTATGGCCGCATATTTTATTGTACCTGCACTGTAGGGCAGTAGTATTTTGAAATTGATAATAATTGAACGGGATATGAGTGAAGATATGGATTTTGAGCAAAAAGATAATGTTGAAGTAAAAGAGATTTTGGATGATATGAACAGTGATGCTCAAGTGAAGAAAAGCAAACTGCCGATTATATTGTTGGCGCTGCTATACACAACGGCATTGTATGGTTTTGTATTTTCGATTATAGAAAATAATAGGTTTGGCGGATCGGCGACCGTTGTTGTATTTGCTT
>NZ_CALLVU010000006.1 GCF_938015485.1 uncultured Lachnoanaerobaculum sp.
AAATAAAAATATCCATATATTTATTGAATAGGTTTCATAACAACTTCACCGTTTTCATTCATTACTAATATAGGGTTGCTTCCGTCACGATTTACCCTTGTAATACATTGTTTTTCACCATAATCACCATACTCATATATGAATATATATTTATCTGTAGCAAATATTTCAGATGAGTCATTCCCAGGGAAAAACCTCTTCTTTTTATAAACTTCTTTATTCAAGCCGGTGTCAACATCTATAGAATAAATATATAGATTTCTATATGCTTCTTTATCTGTATATTCATCCTCATTTATTACATATACATTGTTTTTGTCAACAATAAATCTGCTCCAATCTCCCGGTATATCCGGGCTTTTGCCTACTCTTTCATAGTTTACATAAGTTTCATTAGAGCTGTTTTTTATTTCATCTATACTGATTCTAAATACAGCTTTCACATTAATTTGGTAGGTAAACTTCTCTCTGTTATCATCACTGTATTCTTCTTCCAAAGTCATCTCTTCCGACTTTCTTTTATATTCTTTGTCCAGATAAGTGATTTTCTGATTTCCATAAAGATAAATATACCCGTCTACTTCATCTGAAAAATTCCAAACAGATAATTCTATACTCTGTAACTCATAATTATCCGGATTTTTCCCATTTACTTGATCATACATTCCTCCGCTTCTTACTTCTTTATCCACTTCTTTTGCCAAATCATCATATTCTATAACATCCTCTCTATTATATGAGTCCCATTCCTCCGGTTCTAAATAATACCTCGAAAACTTTACCTCATGTAGAAGATACTTTATCTTATTTACATCAAGTCTGTAATATTGTGGAACACTAAGAGCTATACGTTCATTTTGATACCATTTATAAAAAATGTAATCATCAAATATAGTATGACTTGTCGTAAAATCTAATGCTTCTTTATTGCTAAAAATCATCTTTCCACTGAAATCATATTTTCTTAATCCGTGTCTCACATTTAATGTATATATATTTTCACCTTCCATATACATCTTACCTGAATCATTGGCAATTTTTACTATTTCTCCATTTGAATTCACCTTATAAATACTCGCAATATCATCACATTTACGCAAAAAAACAGTATTATCTTTTGCTAAAACGCCAACAATTTCACTTGGTATTTTGCAAATTTCATTTATATTTACATCAGAGTTTTCCATATACATAAGTCTGCCTTTATATACAAAATATATACCGTTTTCTGACTGCTCTACTTTACTGATTACTTTTACACCGTTTTTTCCATACTGATTTGATTTATTTTCCCGTTTATATGTATCTGATGAGATATACATGGAGTTAATTTTAGGCAATGTGTAAAATATTAAAGCAAATATAGGCAATACTATAGCAACCACTACTACCCATGTGAATATTATTTTTCTCATAATTCTATTTCTCCAACGCTTGCATTACTACTTCTCCGTTTTCATCCATTACTAACACAGGGTTGTTACCGTCTCTGTCAATCCTTGTAATACATTCCTTTACGCCATATTCACTACCTTCATAAATGAATATATATTTATCTGTCACAAACATTTCACTGGAATAATTTCCGATAAAAAATCTTTTTTTTCTATAAATCTCCTTATATAAACCTGTGTCAACATCCATAGAATACACATATATATTTCTATCCTCTTTGCTACTGTCAAAATATTCGTCTTCTTTTAATACATATGCATTCTTATTGTTAATAATAAACCATCCCCATTTTTTATTCAGATCATAACACACTAATTCATAATTAATGTAATCGTCCTCAGAAGTATCCTTTATATCATCTACATTAATTCTACATAACATTCTTGCTATAGTTGTATATGATACTTTTTTCATCTTATCAGAATTTAATAATCCTTCTTCCATAGTTGACAGTTTTTCTTTATATTTCTTATCTCTATAAGTAACTCTCTGTTCTACATAAAGATAAATATATCCGTCTTGTACTTCTGAAAAAGACCAAGGAAGTAGCTCTACACTTTGCAGTTCATAATCATCCAAATTTTTCTCAGTTGTATCATCAAATATTTTCCCTTCCCTTACTGTTTTATCCACTTCTTTAGCAACAGAATCATAGGGTATAACATCTTCTTTCCAATACGTATTTCCGGGTTCAGGTTGCATATAATATCTTGAAAGTTTTAATTTCCTTGTCTTATAATTTATTTTGTTGGCATCAAAAATATAATACTTAGGTATACTGACTTCTACATCATCATCACCATCATAGCCTCTGTAGAAGATATAGTTATCAAACACAGTATTAATTGAGGCAACATCAAATTTTACTTTATTACTAGAAATTCTATTTCCATTAAAATCATATTTTCTTAAACCGTATTTACTGTTTAATGTATATATATTTTCCCCTTCAATACTTGATTTTCCTGAAGCATCAAAAAGTCTTACTATTTTTTTATTTGAACCCACTTTGTAGAAGCCGTAATCATACTCATCCTGTTTACGAAAAAAAACAGTATCATCTTTTACTAAAATACCCAAAATTCCACTTTGCACTTTGCATATTTCTCTAACCTGCTCATCCGCTTCATCCATATACATTAGTTTGTCTTTATATACAAAGTATATGCCGTTTGTCCCCTGCTTTACTTTTTCTATTTCAGTTCCACCTGTCTTTTCATTCCGGTCACTAATCTTTTCCTTCTGCCAATGCTTGTCTGCAGATATATACATAAAGTCAAATCTAGGTAATACAAAAAATATCAATACTGTTATAAAAATAATAATGAAAAATACGGTGAAGAATACTGACAACCTTAACTTGTTTTTTCCCCTCATTTGTATATAATCTCCTTTTTCATAGCATCATACAATTTCTTCAAATAACCGGCTAAACTACACATAAACTTTAGTCTACTCTTTATCCAGACCATAAGTTTCTCCTTATGACCAATCCTTATACTTGTCCTTAAATAATTCAAATAAACTAATCGCACTCTCTGATATTTCTTTACTCTCTCCATTCCTATAATCATATATAAACTTTGCATCTTGTCCTGTTCTGTCATACCCAATTATGTCAAGTTCAT
Source organism: uncultured Lachnoanaerobaculum sp. (assembly GCF_938015485.1). Lineage (GTDB taxonomy): Bacteria > Bacillota > Clostridia > Lachnospirales > Lachnospiraceae > Lachnoanaerobaculum. The sequence goes on from NZ_CALLVU010000006.1 coordinate 3,084, forward strand.
TTATATATACAACTCCTTCATCATTTCGCTTATTCATATATTCCCACAGTTCTTCAAAACTATTTATATCTTTAAACTCTTCCAATCCCTCATTTTCAGCAATTGATATATACCTGTTCTTATGTGCACCCCATATCTTTACATGTTTCATATTATCATTAAAGGTTTGTATAAATTCTGATGTTCTTTTACCCTCAGTTATCCGAAAAGAGCCGAGAGAAGGTGTCTTACCTAAAATATATGGTTTTATTGCTTCATCAAATACATCTAGAAGCACAGGCTCTGTTTCTATTACTCTGATATTTCCTTTACTATCGGTATACTCCATATTTGCACCTGCAAACTGCATCATTCTGTATTTCTTCCAGCCATCATCCATAAAATCGACTGCCTCTGCTCTTCTCATGTCTGCCATTTTTTTAGCTCTTTCCTTAAATAAATGATTCCCATATATCAATAATACTAAGGAAAATATTATGAAGCATAAAAATCTCCATTCCGCGGGCAAGCCGCGGCACAAATAGTAATGAAAGTGTT
>NZ_CALLVU010000007.1 GCF_938015485.1 uncultured Lachnoanaerobaculum sp.
TGAAAGCGGAAAATGCAGCAAAATATAAGAATACGGATGCAGGTGTAAGAGCTAACTATGCAGCTGTGGCTGATTTGGCAAAAGACATTGTGTCGGACAATCGTATTCGGAGCAACTGGAAGAACAATTTAGTTGAAGACAATCAATAATGACATGAGAAAAGCGCTTATCCTCGGATAAGCGCTTTTTGTTGTATTTTTATCTCGACGGTTGGTATTCGATAAAGGTCTATTAATTAATTGGTTGCTTTTACATGAACTCGGTATTCTTATTTAATATAGGTGTTATTAGTGCTATGGTGTAGATACTGAATAAGAATAGATGTATACAAGACTGAAGCAAGCTTTATATAAACAGTCAAATATAAGAAGCAAATAATTACTGTATTGCTAGTGGTTCCTACGGCGCGATTAAGCCTTCCATATTTCAAATTCACTTCAGTGTATAAAGGTATTATATATTCTTAGATATAATAGTGTATAATTAAATCAGTACATTTAATGTATTGATAATCCACTGGGCTTGAGTTATTTATAGATGCAGAATAAAAAATCCATAGTAATAAATATATTTCTATAATATTTTGAATGAAAGAAAAGTAGGAGAAAATTCTTATGAATATGGATCATTTCGTTTATTTTATCGAAACAGTTAAAAATAATAGTCTTACTGTAGCGGCTCAAAAACTATACATTAACCAATCTACTATAAGTAAAGCAATCCGAACATTGGAAAAAGAGTATGATACTGAACTTATTGACAGAACAGCAAAACGATTTAAATTAACTTCTGCCGGCGAAGTTTTTTATCATAGTGCAGTAAAAATTGTATCTAACTATAAAGCAGAAAAAGATTTACTTTCTGTTCAATTGAAGAGTAGAAGAGGGACGTTAACTTTAGGAATTCCACCTGTCACTGGAACCGTTGTTCACTATATTATTAGTGAATATTGTAGAAAATATCCGGAGATTCAAGTGCGGTTTTTGGAATTGGGAGCCAATAAAATTTATTCATTGGCTAAATCAGGAGCTATTGATATCGGAATTTTGATTCAACCCTTTGAAGATTCAGATTTTTTTCAAATTCCTTTTCTATATTCGTGTTTGGTTTGCGTTGCCTCGGCAAAACATCCTCGTATTCGAAATAAAACCCGCGTTACTTTAAGGGAGTTAGAAGATGAAACTATCTGTTTGTTGGATAAGACTTTCATGCTTCATGATATGGTTATTGATATGTATAAACAAGCTGGTATTATGCCACAAATTGTTTTTGAAAGTATCCAGTGGGATTTATTAATAGAAAATACAGCTCACAGTGACAACATTACTTTTTTACCGAAACCTATTATAGAGAAATTTAAGCGTGATGATATTATTTCTCCTCTTTTAGAGGAACCTTATCAGCAATGGATTCCTACTGCGGTATATCATAAGGAAAAGTTTTTATCTGAACCGATAAAATTATTTTTAGATCTATTACAGCAGGAAAAACTATCTGTAGTAAGATAAATAATAGTGATATAGAAATATATTTTTATAATGGAATAGTCATGGCGTAAGAGAATTCTATATGAATTTATTTCATGTTCATGGTGAATAATATCCCTTTTACTTAAGTGCGATATGAGTGATATCCTATAACCATAAGTGATATCCTATATGTATATGAGATATCCTGTAATCGAAAAGAGCAATTAGAATACTATATCGTGGGAAAAGTGATTTAATTTGCTCTTTTAACTAAGAAAGTGAATTTTATAACAAAAGAGGGTGTAGAAAGGAAGGTTATGGTTTATGGACTTTAATGTAGTAATTATTGTACTTAGCTTGATTGGGTTAATAGCTTTTGCGTATAGGGGTTTTTCAGTTATTATGATGGCACCTATTATGGCTATTGCAGCTGCAGCATTGTCGGGCTTGGATATCATGCCGTCTTATACTGAGTTATTTATGGGGAAAGCTGTCACATACATCAAAGCATTTTTCCCCGTCTTTATTCTCGGTGCAATTTTTGGGAAAGTAATGGAAGAAACCGGCCTTGCTCGTAGTATTGCACGGGCTATTATTAATGGGTTGGGAAAGGAACCGTTGAAGGCCGTGATATCTGTAGTTATTGCGGCATCTGTTTTAACTTATGGTGGCGTTAGCCTGTTTGTCGTTGTATTTGCCGTTTATCCTTTTGCGGCAGCACTCTTTAAGGAAGCTAATTATCCGAAGCGATTTGTGGCGCCTGTAATTGCATTAGGTGCTTTTACTGCTACGATGGACTGCCTACCCGGAACTCCGCAGATTCAAAATATTATTCCTACCACTTATTTTGGAACAAACTTATATGCCGCTCCTTTGGCCGGAATTATCGGAGCCATTATAATCTATGGCGGCGGTATTTTTTATTTGACTCATCGTTTGCGTCATGCTGTTGCTAATGGAGAAGGATACGGTAATCATAAGATTAATGAACCTGAACATAATGAAGATATGACTTATGTAAATTGGAAACTGGCCGTTATTCCTTTATTAGCTGTTTTGATTATTAACTTTGTTATAACTGAATGTGTTGTTTGGGATCCCGACATCCTGACTCCGTTCCAGCAAATGAAGGGAATACCTTTAGTTGCAGCCAAATTAAAAAATGTAGTTAGTATTTGGGCTCTTATTATTTCTCTCGTTGTCGGTATTGTATTGGCTCTTATTGTAGGTAAGCGAGAAATCAAGAGTGTAGACGGATTGACAAAAATCTTAAATGCCGGTGCAATTGGTTCCTTACTTGCCATTATGAATACGGCATCTGAAGTCGGTTATGGTAATGTCATTTCACAATTACCGGGATTTGCAGATGTCGCACATTTCTTAATTAATATACATATCGGTGGTACGCCGCTTGTATCCGAAGCTATTAGTGTAACCGTATTAGCCGGTATTACTGGATCGGCATCTGGTGGTATGTCAATTGCATTGGAGCTGATGTCTCAAGACTGGTTAACTTGGGCACAGTCTATCGGTATGGGTCCGGAAATACTTCACCGTGTAGCGTCTATGGCTTCCGGAGGATTGGATACGTTGCCTCATAACGGAGCTGTTATTACTCTGCTGGCAGTATGCGGGTTATCTCATCGTGAATCATATAAAGATATATTTGCAATCACATTGATGAAGACCTTTGCTGTTTTTGTTATTATTCTCATTTACTCTGTAACTGGATTACACTAGATTCATATATAAGGAGATGTAAGCTATGGCAAATTTTGTAACAGCGGAAGAAGCCGTAAGTAAAATTGCTGACGGTGCAGTCATTGCGACAAGTGGTTTTGTCGGGGCTATTGTGGCAGAACATGTATTAAAAGCATTGCAAAAATCATTCCTTGAAAAAGGGACTCCTCGTGATTTAACCGTTGTTTTTGCAGCCGGACAGGGAGATGGAAAAGAAGGCGGTTTGAATCATTTCGGTGAAGAAGGTCTTTTGCGTTGCATTATAGGAGGCCACTATAATCTTAGTCCTCGAGTAGGGAAATTGGCCATGGAAAATAAGATTGAAGCATATAATTTTCCTCAAGGCACAATGTCTCAGTGGTTCCGTGATATTGCGGGAAGACGTCCGGGAACAATTACCAAAGTAGGGCTAGATACTTTTGTGGATCCTAGAATAGAAGGCGGTCGTCTGAATGAAAAGAGTCCTGCCGGTCGTGTTGAAGTTATCAATTTAAACGGAGAAGAGTGGCTTTGGTATAAGCCTTGCAAACTGGATGTTGCCATTATTCGAGGGACAACTGCTGATGAAGATGGTAATATTTTAATGAATGAAGAAATCGGTACGGGTGAGGCATTAGCTATTGCTCAAGCAGTGCGTGCTTGCGGCGGTATTGTTATTGTTCAGGTTAAAAAGATAGCAAAGCGTGAAACCTTAGATCCTAAGGATGTAAAAATTCCGGGAGTATTGGTTGATTATGTTGTTAAAAGTCCTGCTGAAGATCATTTAATGACTTGGGACTATGAGTTTAATCCTGCATTTAATGGTGATTTGAGGGTGCCGCTCGGTTCATTGCAACCGTTAGCACTTAATAACCGTAAAATTATTGCCAGAAGATGTGCCATGGAGCTTACTCCGGATGCCGTTGTCAATCTTGGAATCGGAATGCCCGAAGGAGTAGCGGCAATCGCTGCGGAAGAGGGAATTGACAGCATGGTGCTTACTACGGAAGCCGGTACTATTGGAGGGGTTCCTGCTGGCGGTACCAGCTTTGGTGCTTCGACTAATGCGCAGGCTATTCTCGATCAACCGTACCAATTTGATTTTTATGACGGTGGAGGAATTGATTTGGCGATTCTTGGCTTGGCAGAAGCCGACCAACAAGGTAATATTAATGTTAGCAAGTTTAATGGGCGTGTTGCAGGTTGTGGCGGCTTCATTAATATTACACAAAATGCAAAGAAACTCATTTATTGTGGGACTTTCACGGCCGGAGGGTTAAAAGAGGAAGTACGTGACGGTAAGCTGGTAATTACTTCCGAAGGAAGTAGTAAAAAGTTTACTGAGCATGTAGAACAAATTACTTTTTCGGGACTCTATGCAACGCAAGTTGGTCAGCCTGTTTTATATGTTACGGAGCGTGCCGTTTTCCGCCTGACAGCTGAAGGATTGGAATTGATTGAAGTGGCTCCGGGTATTGATATTGAAAAAGATGTATTGGCTTATATGGATTTCAAACCGATTATCAAAGATGTAAAGATAATGGATGAACGTATATTTAAAGAAGGCCCTATGGGGCTTACGGTTTAATGGAAAGGATTTGATATTTGTGGCACGTAATATATCATATAATGATATTAAAATTGGTGATAAAGCATCTATTTCTAAAACTATTACGGAACATGATGTTTATACGTATGCGGGCGTTACAGGTGATTTTAACCCTGTACATGTAAATAGTGAGTTTGCTAAGACTAGCATGTTTAAGGAACGAATTGCACATGGTATGATTTCGGCGGGCCTTATTTCCGCTGTTTTAGGAACGGAATTGCCGGGAATTAACACCATTTATATGGGACAAGAGTTGAAGTTTTTAGCCCCTGTAAAATTTAATGATACGTTAACTGCAGAAGTAGAATGTATTGAAAAAAATGATGAAAAGCATCGGCTTGTTTTTAGAACAACAGTTACCAATCAAGATGGAACTATTGTCACAGACGGGCAAGCTAAAGTTATGAAAAAATAAAAAGTTTTATAGTAATGTTGAAGCCAATATTAATAAGGGTTCTATAATAAATGTTGGGGTCAGCACCGAATAGGTGCTGACTTCAGCATTATTTTTTGCAAAACAAAAGCATATGAGGCTCGCATGCTTTACAATAAAAGTGTCCAAGCTCTAAAGAAAGGATGCGATCTCATATGCCTACTAATGATTATATACAACCCTTCTTCAATATTAAAGGGGAATTTATTACCAATTCCTACCGGAAAGATGATTCATTAATCTATGAAGTGATACTTCCTGTTACAGAGCATACCTGCCCTTGTTGCGGGCAGACTACGAAATACATAAAGGACTACCGAGTCCGTACGATCAACTTAGGGAGTATCCACGGCTTATATATTTGTGCTAAATACAAGCAACGTAGATATTCTTGCCCTCAATGCACCTATTCATTTTCAGAAGAAAATCCCTTTATTCAGCGTTATAAACAATTAGGTATGACCACCATTGCTGAAATATTTCGCCTATTACATGAAGGGCTGAACTACACGACTATCGCTCGAGCTTGCCATGTCTCCATAACTATCGTCATAGTTAGACTTCAACATTTGCAAAAGAGCTAAGATAAAGAAATAGGAGAGTTTGTAGATAAAACCAAATATGGAAATCAGGATTAGGTGGTTCATATCAACATGCAAGTAGCATCCAAAAGTCTATTAAAATAAGAGATAAAGGTTTTAACTCTATGGAAGCATTGGAAAAAGAAATCCCCCAAATATCATTTCGAAAAAATGCATTGAACCAAGAGTTTGACAAGATGACAGTGGAGCAAAAGAGGATAAGGGAAGTTGTTAAACATATTTCAATCTGTATCAATAAACGAGAATATTATGAAAGGTATCGCAAAAATCCGAACGATAAAATTTATATGATGATGAACGGAAAAGATGTAGAAGCCTATCAGAAGTCTTATGAGGAAATAGATATTTTTCTTAAGCAATTTCCGCACTTGAGGCATGTGGTATTGGGAGAGTTGAAGACAAAATCGGATAAAAATCTTTTCAGAAAATTAAATGGGCATTCTAAAGAATTACAGGTTAGACAAGAGGAAATAATCAAGAAACATAATGCATTATCAGTAAAATATGAGGAGTTGGAACATCTGAAAAATAATATGAATGAATATCTTGGTAGAAATAAAACTGATAAGAAAAAGGAATCGGTTATTGGTGCAATTAGAAAACATCGGAGTGAAGATAGAGGAATTTCTAAAGAAAAGAATAAAATATCGAGAGAAAATGAGAGGTAAAAAATAGTCGGTGTGGTCTTCGGACGGCACCGACTTTTTATATTTTATGAGTCCTCATATTTGTGTTGGTAAAATGTATAAAATCATAAAATATAAAATTAAAATAGAGATAATGCTATATTTTTGCGTTAAAATGTGATATAATATCATAAATTAGGTTTGGGGACTCATAGAAAGTGAGGAAATTTAATGAAAGCTAATTATAAAAAGTTATGGCATATTTTATTGGATAGGGACATGAAAAAGAAAGAGTTAGCTCAAATAGCCGGAGTTAGTACATATACTATCAACAAGCTCAACAAGAATGACAATGTAACAGTTGAAGTTTTAGGTAAGATTTGCAAAGCTTTGGATTGTACATTAGACGATATTATGGAATTTGAAGAGGATGGTGAATAAAGAATGGCTGGAAAAAATAATGCAAATATAGGTTTTGAAAAACAAATTTGGGACGCAGCTTGTGTTCTTTGGGGACATATTCCTGCTGCTGAATATAGAAAAGTAATTGTTGGACTTATTTTTCTTCGTTATATATCCAGTGCCTTTGAAAAACGCTATGAGGAACTTCTAAAAGAAGGTGATGGTTTTGAAAACGATAGGGATGCATATGCAGAAGAAAATATTTTCTTTGTACCGGAAGAAGCTCGTTGGAGCAAGATTTCTTCTGCTGCACACACACCTGAAATTGGTACAGTAATTGATGAAGCAATGAGGGCAATCGAAAAAGAAAATGCGAGTTTAAAAAATGTTTTGCCTAAGAACTATGCCAGCCCTGATTTGGATAAAAGAGTATTGGGGGAAGTCGTTGACTTATTTACTAACGAAGTAAAAATGGATGGAACTGAGGCAAGTAAAGATTTACTTGGAAGAACTTATGAATATTGTATCGCTCAGTTTGCAGCCTATGAGGGAACTAAAGGTGGTGAATTTTATACACCATCAAGTATTGTTAAGACTATTGTTGCTATTTTAAAGCCGTTTAATAATTGCCGTGTATATGATCCTTGCTGTGGCAGTGGCGGTATGTTTGTGCAAAGTGAAAAGTTTGTACAGGCTCATAGTGACAATAGAGGTAATATTTCTGTTTATGGACAGGAATCTAATGCAGATACATGGAAGATGGCGAAAATGAATATGGCTATAAGAGGAATTGATGCCAATTTTGGTTCCTATCATGCAGATACATTTTTCAACGATATTCATAAAACATTAAAATCAGATTTTATTATGGCGAATCCACCATTTAATCTTTCAAATTGGGGAGCGGATAAATTAAAAGATGATGTAAGGTGGAAATATGGAACACCACCATCTGGGAATGCAAACTATGCATGGATACAGCATATGATACATCATTTAGCACCAAATGGAAAAATTGGATTGGTGCTTGCTAATGGAGCCTTATCTTCCCAATCTTCCGGAGAAGGAGAAATAAGGAGAAAGATTATAGAAGATGATCTTGTTGAAGGTATAGTAGCTTTGCCTACACAGTTATTTTATAGTGTAACAATTCCTGTAACCTTGTGGTTCATTACTAAAAATAAAAAGCAAAAGGGAAAGACTCTATTTATTGATGCCAGAAAAATGGGATATATAGTTGATAGAAAACATAGAGATTTTACAGAAGGGATACAGGAAGATGGAAGCCTTGGAGATATTGACTTATTAGCAAAAACCTTTGAGGATTTCCAAAATGGAATACTGGAAGAGAAAAAAGGATTTTCGGCGATTGCCACCATAGAAGATATTGCAAAGCAAGATTATATCTTAACTCCAGGACGATATGTAGGTATTGAGGAACAAGAAGATGACGGAGAGCCTTTTGAGGAAAAGATGACAAGACTGACTTCAGAGCTTTCGGATATGTTTAAAAAGTCACGTGAACTGGAAGAGGAAATCAGAAAGAAACTGGGGGCGATTGGGTATGAGGTGTAAGCTTGAAGAAATTGTAGATGTAACAATGGGGCAATCACCTAAATCTGAATACTATAACACAGAAAAGAATGGCTATCCTTTTTTGCAAGGAAATAGAACATTTGGATTTAAATATCCTACTTTTGATACTTATACAACAGTAATGACAAAATTTGCAAAAGCTGGAGATGTGATAATGAGCGTTAGAGCACCTGTTGGAGCTCTTAATATTACTCTGGTGGATATGTGCTTAGGGCGTGGTGTTTGTTCATTGAGAATGAAGAATGGGAATCAGAGTTTTTTGTTTTATATGATGAAATATTATGTTTCACACTTGATTAAAAAGGAGAGTGGTACAGTATTTGGTTCTGTAAACAGGAATGATATTAACGGTTTGGAAGTTGATATTCCAGAGGATGTAGAAGAACAAAAGAAAATTGCTCGATATTTGGAAATGATAGACGATAAGATTGAGCTAAACAATGCGATAAACAATAATTTAGAGCAACAAGCAATGGCTATATACCGTTCTTGGTTTGTTAATTATGAACCTTTTGACGGAACGAAGCCAGATGACTGGTCAGATGGTACAATTGATGATCTCGGAACCGAAATCATATGTGGAAAAACACCCTCTACCAAGAAAAGTGAATATTATGGTGGTAATACTCCATTCATAACAATTCCTGATATGCATGGCTGCGTTTATATTGTTTCTACCGAGCGTTATCTTTCAGATGCAGGTGTTGCTTCTCAACCGAAGAAAACACTTCCACCTAATACTGTATGCGTAAGTTGTATAGGGACAGCCGGTCTGGTAACTTTGGTATCCGAAGAGAGTCAATCTAATCAACAGATTAACTCAATAATTCCCAAAGAAGGTATCTCTGTATATTATATCTACCTATTAATGCAGACATTAGCCGATACTATCAACAAACTTGGGCAAAGTGGTAGCACAATAGTCAACTTAAATAAAACACATTTTGGCAAGATACAGGTAATGATCCCATCCGAATGTGTGTTACAGGACTTTGATTCCCTATGCAGGCCCTTGTTTGATATAATACTTTCAAATCAAAAAGAAAATATTAACCTATCAGAGCTTCGTGATGCATTGTTGCCAAAACTTATGTCCGGCGAACTTGATGTATCCGATATCGACCTCTAAGCCGCTAAATTATTGTTTATATTACAGAAGGAGTCGTAAATATGGAAGAAAGAATATTTAATAAAGATGAAATGGAAAACTATGGAATAGAGATAACTTCTGTAAGTTCTTTTATTGATGAAGTAAATAAGATAAAAGATGATTTGTATGGGAGCAATGAGGAATTATTTTTCAGAGGACAAAAAGCTGATTTCTGGGATGTTATTCCAAGCATTTTTAGAGGTAATTTTTTAAGTGTAGAACATACATTAATGAAAGTTCCTCTATTAAAAGCACCTTATGAATTTATTTCTATAAATAATGATTTTGAAATCATGACGAAATACCAGCATTATGGAATGTGCACAAGATTGTTGGATTTAACTACGAATCCGTTAGTTGCCTTATACTTTGCTTGTGAAGAATATGGTGATGTATGTTATAAAGAAATTAAAAATGAAGAGGACACTAAAAGACAAGAAGTGAATGGTGTAATATTTTTTAATAAAAAATACTCTGTATCTACAAATGAGATAAATATAAAAGTTATATCCTCTTTATCTCAGATAGATTTATCAAATGATAATACCCTTGAATCCATATTGAGAAAACTTACAGAACGGCAAGCTATATCAAAAGAGTTAGAAGAAAGATGGAAATCAAAAGAACATTACGAAGAATTTATAAATATTATTCAGAATAATTATATTGTTACTCCACCATACAACAATGAAAGATTATCAAGACAATGCGGAATGTTTTTATTGGCAGGATGCTTTAATTTTGTTTATACCGAGTCTATTAGTGAGTCCAGTATAGAAAAAGGATATAAAGATTTACGAGATGAATTTGATAAAAAGTTTTTCTATATTTCTGGGGAGAACAAGAAGGCAATATTAGAGGAATTAGATACTTATAATATAAATGAGGCAACTTTATTTCCTGAATTAGAGCATCAATTGAGTTATATAAAAAATAAAAAGAATGCGAAAACAAAGGCTTCATCAGAATTTATAAAATTTGATTCTAACGATATAAACCAACAAATAATAAAAACAGATATTGAAATAAATAGCAGCATAATAAAAGATGAAGGTTTCAAAGATACTGTCATTAAAGATTTAAGCGAAAAATATCATTTCAATATGCAAAAAATATGGGAATTGGTGGAAGAATGGGTTTCAATAATTGATTGGAATAGACAAGAGTCTGTAATAAGTAGATTTAAGGTGAGCGTTCAAAAAGTATTACTGAAAAATGGATTCGATAAAGAACATGCAAAGAATGAATCAGAGTACATCAGTGATAAAATTATAAAGATAGCAACTGAATTATCTGAGAGGAGTGAAAAATAGTGGCGAAATTTTTCATAGAAGCAAATTATGAAAACTCAATAATTGAATTATTTCAGAATGATTTGGGATACGAGTATGTATACGGTCCTGATATTGAAAGGGGTTTTTACAATCCATTATATGAAGAGGCTTTGGTTGAATCTCTATATCGTTTGAATAGAGGAATACCGGATGATGCTATTCAGGAAGCACTATATAAACTCAAAAACTTTGAAAACGGAGAGCTTGTGCAGAAAAACGCCGTATTTATGGACTATCTGCAAAATGGTATCCCTGTAAGATTTTTTGTGGACGGCGAGGAGTGTTCTTCTATCGTCTATCTTGTTGACTACAAAAATCTCGAAAACAACTCCTTTATAGTTGTTAATCAATGGACTTTCATTGAAAACAGTAATAAACGTCCTGATATAATTTTGTTCTTAAATGGTTTACCAGTTGTGTTAGTAGAACTAAAATCTCCATCTCGTGAAGAAACGGATGCATCAGAAGCCTACAGGCAACTTCGTAATTATATGCAAGAAATTCCGTCTATGTTTATTTATAACGCTATTTGTGTTATGAGCGATCATTTGACATCTAAAGCGGGGACTATCACCTCTGGAGAAGACCGCTTTATGGAATGGAAAACAAAAGATGGAAACTATGAAAATACACAATATGCACAGTTTGATACTTTCTTTGAGGGGATGTTCCAAAAAGAAAGACTACTTGATATTATCAAAAACTTTATTTGCTTTTCAAATGAGGGGATTAACACCTTTAAAATTCTTGCCGGATACCATCAATATTTTGCGGTAAGAAAAGCGATTGAATCTACAAAGCAAGCTACCATTACTGACGGTAAAGGCGGTGTTTTCTGGCATACACAAGGAAGCGGTAAATCACTTTCGATGGTGTTCTATGCTCATTTATTGCAAGAAGTATTAGATAGTCCAACAATTGTTGTTCTCACCGACAGAAATGACCTTGATGACCAGCTTTATAGTCAGTTTGCAAAGTGTAAGGATTTTTTAAGACAAGAACCATTACAAGCAGAAAGTAGAGAAAATCTAAAAACTTTGCTTGCCGGCAGACAGGCAAATGGGATAATTTTTACTACTATGCAGAAATTCGAGGAGTCTAACGAACCTTTATCTGAACGCCATAATATTATAGTGATGGCTGATGAAGCTCATAGAGGACAATATGGACTTGCTGAAAAAATAAAGATTACAAAGAATGAAGATGGTGATGAAGTAGCAAAGCGTGTTATCGGCACAGCAAGAGTTATTCGTAATACGCTTCCAAATGCCACATATATCGGATTTACAGGAACACCTATTTCATCAAAAGATCGCAGTACTCGTGAAGTATTTGGCGATTATATTGATATATATGATATGACACAGGCTGTTGAAGATGGAGCAACACGTCCAGTTTATTATGAAAGTCGTGTTATTAAACTTAACCTTGACGGCACTACCTTGAAATTAATTGATGCGGAGTATGATTTAATGGCTCTTAATGCTGATGAGGAAGTTATTGAAAAGAGCAAGAGAGAACTTGGTCAGATGGAAGCAGTGCTTGGGAATGATAACACTATTAATTCTTTGGTTTGTGATATTCTTGACCACTATGAGAATAATAGAGAGAATTTGCTTACAGGTAAAGCGATGATTGTTGCATATTCTCGCCCCATTGCCATGAAGATTTACAAGCGAATATTAGAATTTCGTCCGGATTGGACTGAAAAAGTAGCTGTTGTTATGACCTCCGGCAACAATGATCCAGAAGAATGGAGACAGATTATAGGTAATAAACACCATAAGAATGAGCTTGCAAAGAAATTCAAAGATAACGATAGTCCTATGAAGATTGCGATTGTTGTTGATATGTGGCTAACCGGATTTGATGTGCCGTCTCTTGCTACGATGTATGTATATAAACCTATGTCCGGACACAATCTTATGCAAGCAATTGCTCGTGTAAACCGTGTGTTCCGTGATAAAGAAGGCGGTCTTGTAGTTGACTATGTTGGAATTGCTACTGCTTTGAAGCAAGCAATGAATGATTATACTGCCCGTGATAAAAAGAACTATGGTGATACTGATGTTTCAAAGGTTGCATATCCAAAGTTTTTGGAGAAACTATCAATTTGTCGTGATAAGTTTCACGGATATGATTACACAAAGTTTATTAATGGTACAGATCTTGAGAGAGCAAAAACTATAAGCGGTGCGGTCAACTTCATTATGGGCAGAGAAAAGGTTGATGATAAGGATTCCTTCGTAAAAGAGGCTCTTATGCTTCATCAGGCTCTTTCTCTTTGTTCATCTTTAGTTGATGAAGATAGTAGATTTGAAGCAGCATTCTTTGAAGCTGTTCGAGTTCTTGTTCTAAGACTTACAAATACCGGTGTTGGAAAAAAGATTTCATTACCGGAAATGAATGCAAGAATAAATGAACTTTTGAAACAGAGTATTAAAAGTGATGGCGTAATAAATTTATTTTCAGATATCAAAGAAGAATTCTCTTTGTTTGACCCGAAGTTTCTTCAAGAAGTTGCAAATATGAAAGAAAAGAACCTTGCAGTTGAACTATTGAAAAAATTAATTGCAGAACAGGTTTCTGTTTATCGAAGAACAAATATTGTAAAAGCTGAAAAGTTCAGCGAGATTATGCAGCGTTCTCTTAATGCTTATCTTAACGGCATGCTTACTAATGAGGAAGTTATAGAAGAAATGTTAAAATTGGCAAAACAGATTGCAACAGCACATCAAGAGGGAGATAAATTAGGACTGACTGCCGATGAGCTTGCTTTCTATGACGCCTTAACAAAACCTCAGGCAATCAAGGACTTTTATGAAAATGAGGAACTGATTGCAATAACAAAAGAATTAGCAGATACTCTACGTAAGAATAAGTCGATTGATTGGCAGAAGCGTGAGTCAGCAAGAGCTAAAATGCGTATGCTGATCAAAAAACTCTTGAAAAAACATAAATATCCGCCTGAAGGAATGGATGATGCCGTTCAGACTGTTATGACACAGTGCGAACTTTGGACTGATAATTTAAGCTTTGACAAAGATAATAATGCTTATTCATATACAAACCCCACGGAAGGAATTCTGCCTGTGGTCGCAGAGGACATAGGAAAATATAATTAATGTGATCTATGGAAGAGCGAAAGGATAAATATATGGCAAAAGGAATAATATATTTAACTCAAACTTCGCACATCAAAAACGTTCCACAGACCTTGAAAACACTGACTTT
>NZ_CALLVU010000008.1 GCF_938015485.1 uncultured Lachnoanaerobaculum sp.
GTACCCAACAACCTGATTCCTTATGTTACCCAGACGGCAATGGGAATCCGGAAAGGACTTACAGTCTTCGGCAATGACTATGATACGAAGGACGGTACATGTGTAAGAGATTACATCCATGTGGTAGACCTTGCGAAGGGACATGTTAAGGCCCTTGAGAAGATGATGAAGAGTCCGGGTAAGGTGGATATTTATAATCTCGGAACAGGTATAGGCTACAGTGTACTCGATGTTATAAACGCCTTTGAAAAGGTAAACGACTTAAAGATCAACTATGTGTTCAAGGACAGAAGAGCAGGTGATGTACCGGCTTGTTATGCAGACCCGACAAAGGCTTACGAAGAGCTTGGATGGAAGGCACAAAAGAACATAGAAGATATGTGCAGAGATTCGTTCAGATGGCAAAAAAACAATCCGAACGGATTTGAAGAGGACAATTCGGATATAGTTGTCAGAAAAGACGCTTCAGTTATGAGAAAGTAAATTAGTGTAGGTTTTGGGGCTTTAAGGTGATTATCCATAAAGTCCCTGACCGCTTTGTACAATTTAATAAATAAAGGAGATTATGTTAAGTCAAATAAATACAGCAGGTCTTTTGGGTATCAATGCATTTCATGTCTGTTGTGAGACTGATATAGGGGACGGACTTCCCGGAATCATTCTGATAGGCTCCTTATCAAGTGAAGTCAAAGAGGCGGCGGACAGAGTAAAGACCGCTATAAAAAATTCTAAAATTTCTTTTTATCCAAGAAAAATCGTTATAAATCTTTCCCCTGCAGAAATAAAAAAAGAAGGATGCGGCTATGATTTGCCTATTGCCATATCAATACTTGAGGCACTCGGTGTTATAAAATCCGATATTCTAAACGAGTCTATGTTTGTAGGAGAACTTTCATTAAGCGGTGAGCTTTTGCCTATAAGGGGTGTGCTTCCGATAGTTATATTTGCAAAGGAGGCAGGTTTTAAAAATATATTTCTCCCGTATGACAATCTTGCGGAAGCAAATATAGTAGCAGGTATAAAAAATATTGGTATAAAAAATCTAAAAGATCTTATTGAAATTCTGAATAATGAAAAGACTTATAATGAAAATATCAATAAAGTAATATTACCCCCACAAGAAAGAAAATACAGCGATTTCAGTGATGTGAACGGACAAATTCTGTTAAAAAGAGCGGTTCAAATCGCAGTTGCAGGCAGACATAATATTCTGTTTATAGGTCCTGCAGGTACAGGTAAGAGTATGATTGCACAAAGAATCCCCGGAATAATGCCTAATATGACTGATGAAGAGGCACTTGAAGTCTCAAAAATATACAGTGTATGCGGACTGTTAAACTCAAAGGAGCCTATTTTAAAGATAAGGCCTTACAGAGCACCACATCATACGGTCTCGCCACAGGCGTTGTCAGGCGGCGGCAGAGTTCCAAAGCCCGGAGAGATATCTTTGGCGCATAAGGGAGTACTTTTTCTTGATGAGCTTGCGGAGTTTAAGACAAATACAATAGAGGTTTTAAGACAACCTATGGAAAATAAGACTGTAAGTATTGCAAGAGTGAATGCAAGCATTGATTATCCTGCCGATTTTATGCTGGTGGCGGCAACCAATCCTTGCAAATGCGGCTACTATCCTGACAGAAGTAAATGCAGCTGCAATGAGGCGCAGGTAAAAAAATATCTGTCAAGGATATCAAAGCCTCTGCTTGACAGGGTGGATATTACTGTAGAGACTTCAATGATAAGGTATGAGGAGTTAAAGGGTGATTTTCACAATGTAAGCAGCGAAGAGATGAAAAAGTATATAGAAAAAGTGAGAGATGTTCAGTTAAACAGGTATAAAGATTATAATTTTTCTTACAATTCAGAGATTCCGCCAAATTTAATAAATAAATTTTGTGCTTTAAGTGAACAGGATGATATTTTTCTTTCCAATCTATATGAAGCAAAAAAGATGAGTGTAAGAGGTTTACACAAGATATTGAAAGTGGCAAGGACTGTGGCGGATTTTAACGAGCATGAAAATATTGAACATGCGGATATATGTGAGGCGATATCATATCGCTCTTTGGAGGATAAATATTGGTAAGGAGGGAATATGCAAATTTGTGAAATGTCGGATAAGGAAAGCTTATTTTTACTTTCTTCACTTACAGAGCTCGGCTATTGCTCAAAAAAACTGATTTATGAAAAAATAAGACCGGTTAATAAGATTTTTGAAATGGATTTTGATACATTAAAGACAAATCTTAAGTTAAGTGAAAAGCAGATTCGTGCTGTATTAAGGTTAAAGTTAAAAACGGATGAATTACATGATGAATATTTATCACTTCCAGATAGAAAAATAAGATTTATTCTGCCGTTTGAAGATGATTATCCACAAAAACTTCTTAATATAAGGGATTACCCCTTCGGAATCTTTGTAAAAGGAGATGTTCCACAAAATAAAAAAAGTGTAGCAATAGTCGGTAGCAGAAGTGCAAGTGAATATGGTCTCGGTATGGCAAGGTTTATTGCAAGGGAGCTTGCACAAAGCGGAGTGGATATTATAAGTGGTATGGCGCTCGGAGTGGATACAAAAGCTCATGAAGGTGCGATTGAAGGAGCCGGAAAAACCTATGCCGTACTTGGCACGGGAGTAAATGTATGTTATCCTGAGAGTAATTTTAATCTATACAACAAACTGTGTGAAAGGGATTTCGGAGGTGTAATATCTGAATTTCCGCTTGGAACGAATCCGCTTAAGCTGAATTTTCCTATCAGAAATCGTATAATATCGGGGCTTGCGGATATTATAGTGGTGATAGAGGCAAGATTAAAGTCGGGCTCACTTATAACGGCTTCACATGCTCTTGATCAGGGTAGAGAAGTATTTGCACTTCCCGGCAGAATAACAGACTGTATGAGCCTCGGATGTAATAAGCTGATTGCGGACGGAGCAGGTATTATTTCTTCGCCAAGTGATATTTTAGAGGCACTTGACCTGAATGTTGATAGGAAAATTCAAGTATATAATGAAAAAAACCTTAATATGCTTGCAAAGAATGATAAAAAGGTTTATAGTTGCCTTGATTTAAAACCGAAGTATATTGATGACATATTAAAGGAGAGTGCTTTAGATATATCGGAAGTGCTCAGCTCACTTTTATTACTTGAATTGGAAGGTTTTATAGTACAGGTTTCATCAAATTATTATTGTAAGAGGATAAATTAAGTAAGGGGTTAAAATGGCTGGAAGTTTAGTGATAGTGGAGTCGCCTGCAAAGGTAAAGACCATAAAGAAATATTTGGGTACCGGATATGAGGTTACAGCCTCAAACGGACATGTTAGGGATTTACCCAAGTCAACTATGGGTATTGATGTGGAGCATGATTTTGAGCCGAAATATATTACTATAAGGGGAAAAGGCGAGTTGCTTGCTAAACTGAAAAAAGATGTCAAAAAGGCTGACAAGATATATCTTGCGACCGACCCAGACCGAGAGGGAGAGGCCATAAGCTGGCATTTGTCAAAGGCGCTTAAGCTTGACGATACCGACAAGAAGGTATACCGTATAAGTTTCAATGAGATTACAAAAAATGCTATAAAGGATGCCATCAAACATCCAAGGCAGCTTGATATGAATCTTGTAGATGCGCAACAGGCAAGAAGAGTGCTTGACAGAATGGTGGGTTACTCTATAAGTCCGCTTCTTTGGGCAAAGGTAAAGAGAGGACTTTCCGCAGGTAGAGTTCAGTCAGTAGCACTTAGGATGATTTGTGACAGAGAAGCACAGATAGATGCATTTATACCTGAGGAGTATTGGAGCCTTGAAGCGGAGCTTTTGACCGAGTATTCCAAAAAAAGTATAAATGCCAAGTTCTACGGCACCAATACAAAGCTTGCTATAAACAACAAAGAAGAGACGGATAAAATCCTTGAAGCCCTAAAGGATGCAAAATATGTGGTTTCAGAGATAAATGAGGGAGAGAGAGTAAAAAAGGCTCCTATTCCTTTTACAACCTCCACTCTTCAACAGGAAGCAAGCAAGAAGTTAAACTATTCCACACAAAAGACAATGCGACTTGCGCAACAGTTGTATGAAGGTGTGGATATAGAGGGCAAGGGTACAATTGCGCTTATCACATATCTGCGTACAGACTCTACAAGAGTTGCCGCAGAGGCGGATACTGCAGCAAGAGAGTTTGTAGGTAAAACATATGGCGATGAGTATGTATCAAAGAATACCGTCACAAAGAATGCAAAGACAAATGTTCAGGATGCGCATGAGGCTATCAGACCTACAGATGTTACACTTACCCCTGCAATGGTAAAGGAGTCTTTACCCAGAGAACTTTTCAGACTGTATCAACTTATCTGGAAGAGATTTGTTGCAAGCAGAATGGAAAATGCAAAGTATAAAACCACTTCAGTAAAGCTTAGTGCAGGTGAGTATATCTTTACGATGTCAGGTTCAAAGATTGTATTTGACGGATTTATGAGCGTATATACGGATGACGATGAAGAGAAGGCAAGTTCGGATGCCGTCATAGGTAAGTTAAAGGTGGGAGATGAGCTTGAGCTTGTAAAGCTTATAGATTTACAGCATTTTACACAGCCGCCTGCACACTACACCGAGGCAAGTCTTGTAAAAGCACTTGAAGAGCAGGGTATAGGTCGTCCGTCTACATACGCACCTACCATTACAACCATTATGGCAAGACATTATGTGGTAAAGGAGCAAAAAAATCTCTATGTCACAGAGCTTGGTCAGATAGTGAACTCAATGATGGTAAATTATTTCGGAAGCATTGTGGATAAGGAATTTACAGCCAATTTGGAGCAGTTGCTTGACTCTGTAGGAGACGGTAAGGTGAATTGGAAGACTGTAGTATCAAACTTTTATCCGGATCTTGAGTCTGCGGTAGATCAGGCTTCAAAGGAGCTTGAGAATGTAAAGATAGCAGATGAGGTTACAGATGTTATTTGTGAGAACTGTGGCAGAAATATGGTTATAAAATACGGACCGCACGGAAAGTTCTTAGCTTGCCCCGGATTCCCTGAGTGTAAGAATACCAAGCCTTACTTTGAAAAGATAGGCGTTGCCTGCCCGAAATGTGGCGGTGATGTGGTCATCAAAAAGACTAAGAAGGGCAGAATCTATTACGGATGCAGCAATTCTCCTGAATGTGACTTTATGTCATGGAATAAGCCTTCAGCGATAAAATGTCCGAAATGCGGTTCATATATGGTGGAAAAGGGAAACAAACTTCTATGTATGAATGAAGAATGCGGATATACGGAAAATAAACCTAAAGAGCAATAAAAAGAGGGGCTGTGAAATAAGTCCCCAAAAGAAATAGGACCATTCGCTCATGCGAAAGGTCCTATTTTTGTGGTAAAATTAACTTGGAATGAAAAATTTACCCAATACCTATTGTAATTCAAAACAAGAATATTTTCCACTGTTTCTTTCAGATTGTTTGGATCTGCTGGATCCTGTTTTAACATTTGACA
>NZ_CALLVU010000009.1 GCF_938015485.1 uncultured Lachnoanaerobaculum sp.
GGCAGAAAGAACAATCCTACTGCAAATCCGACATCATATCCGAATGATTTGGCTACCCAATAGCAAAATCTTCCTATCATAACTATAAAGAAAAGCCAGAGCACAGCTCCTACCAAACAAAACAGTACTCCTATGAATCCTCCTGAATGTGATATAGGTAAAACAATAATCCAATTAACAATATCGGCAATCCAAAAATACAGTACATACTTAGGTACCCAAATCTTTTCCGCAAAAACGTAGTCACTGTATAAAGGAATTATTGCCTTCCATCCTTCCAATCCGCATTTTTCAAAAGTTTTAAACTTTCCTATAATACAGGCAATGTAAATAAATGACAATAAACGAATAGTATCTAATAAGTCCATCCCTGTTACAATTTCAAAAGATCCTTCCATAATCCGCCTCCTTAAATGTCTTATTGTAGGTGAAAATACGTCAATTTTTACTAACTCTTCATAAAGTATATAGTATTTTTTATTATCTTACAACAAGTTAGAATAAACAAATCTCTTAATTTTTTATAACAATATATTTATTGTTATATTATTTAAGTTCTTCTATATGCTTATTGTACTCATTTATTGTATTGGCTTTCCTTATCTTCTTTAAGGTCTTAGCATATATTTCATCCGCTAATACCATACCCCAAAGTTCTTTTAATTTAAATAAAGTATTCCTTTCTCCAAAATCAAGTAACAAATACTCTTCTTTTACATCATCCAAAAAATCTACCGTCTTTTTTAAATCAGTTCTATCCACACCGGTTTTTATAGCCTCCGGCAATAGAGGATTTCTTACCAATCCTCTTCCGATCATTATAGTATCAACTCCGTTTTTTCTTAACTCTTCATTTAATATCTTAAAGCTTTTTTGCGTATTTATATCACCGTTGTATACAATCTTTACTTTTAAAGTTTTACAAGCCTCTGTAAATGCCTGCATATAAACATTATTTTTATAAAAATCGCTCCTTAATCTTGGATGTATAATGATTTCATTAAAGTCGTATTTTTCATATATCCTAAGCAGAGCATCCCACTCATCATAGTCACAAAATCCTATTCTGGTCTTCACAGATATTTTGATATCTGTACTTTTTTCAAATATCTCATAAAAAAATCTGTCAAGTGCATTTGTATCCTGCAAAAATCCCGAGCCTCTGCCCTTTGAAGTCACGGTACCTGAGGGGCATCCAAGATTTATATTAAACTCATTATACCCCATCTGTTTTATCTCATCAGACAGCTTTAAAAAATCTTCTACACTGTTTGTAAGTATCTGTGGAATAAGATTCTGCCCTTTATTGTAGTCTTTATCAAGTTCCATCAGTTCGGATCTTGAAAATCCTTTTTTCATATGCGGTGTAATAAAAGGTGTAAAGAACTTGTCCACTCCTATAAAATGCTTTATATATGCCTTTCTGAAAACATAATTTGTTACACCCTCCATAGGTGCCATGTATATCTCCATAAATCTCCTCAAATCAAAAGATAGAGGGCAAACAACCCTCTGTCTAAGTTTATCATTTTATATGCATTTATCAAATATAATTTTTAATTTTTTTCTGTCTGTGACGACTCACCGCTTTGAGGTTCCGGCATTTCAATTTCATTGCCGTTTGCATCGGTAGGTTTTTGTGGCGGCTCTCCTGTAGGAGGATTTCCTCCGGGACCTGCGGCACTACTCTCGCCTATAGTACTTCCACCTGCTGTTATAGTAACTTCACTGCTGTTATCTCCGGCGCTAACAGTATATGTTTCACCTGTAGACAGCTTATCTGAAGATATAACCGCAAATGTAAATTCTTTATCCGCATTATAACTTAATACTGTGTTGCCGTCTTTATCTGTCACCTTTATCTCAGTGCCTGCCGCAACCGTACTGTCATAGTATACGGTTATAAAGTTTTGTGTGGAACTGCTGTCAAATGTCTGTGCCATCTCCTGCATACCTGTACTTACAAATGTTCCTCCTGTTATAACGGCCTTGCCGTTGTAATCAAGTGCTACATCAGGTCCTGAAGTTGCACCTGATACATATACAGTTCCACCGTCAATATATACCTGACCGTTTGAATCTATTCCGTCAGCACTTGCATTTATATTTACTGTTCCGCCTGTGATCCTCAGATATGTATCGGCCTGATTTTCCTCACCGTATGCTTCCTTCTCGGCATCCGTAGCACTGTCATCGATAAGTCCTCTTGCATTTATACCGTCATCCATGGCAACAATATCTATATTTCCTCCGTTGATATCAATGCTGACACCTTCAAGACCTTCTCCGGACTTTTCTATATTGATATTTCCGCTGTTTATTACCATTGCACCGTCTGTAGTTATACCGTCATCTTCAGCATTTATAGTGATATCCGCATTCTCTACAGTTACGGAATCTTTACCTTTTATGGCCTTACCTACAGAATCAATATTTATCTTACTGTCAAGTATAATAAGATTATCCTTTGCCTTTATCGCTGTAGCATAATTTGAATCAATATTTAAGCTGCCGGTTCCGTTTATAGTCAAATTATTCTTTACAAAAAGTGTTGCATCAGGTTCATCTTCACCGTCGGCATACTCATAACTTGTTCCGTCACTTAAGGTATTTGTAGTTCCGTCTACAAGTGTTATTACAACTTTCTTTCCTGTAGCCGCATTTATAGCCGATGATGTGGTATTTGTAATATTTACACCGTTAAATACCAGGTGTACCACATCTTCATATCCCACTTCCGTAATTATCTGTCCGTCAAATTCACCGCTCAATACATATGTACCGGCTTTTGTAATCTTTATATTTCCGTGTTGACGATAAAAATATTTCACTAGAATATAAACTTTATTAAAAAAAGCGGATAGGCAACACAACCTATCCGCTTAATCAGCTTTATTAAATTATTTTGCTACATAAACTCCGTCGTTATTTACATAGTATCCGTCAGGAGTTGTTGCATTGTACCACATAGCACCGTTAGCATCAAAGTAATACCACTTATGAGTATTCTCTGTCAAAAGCCATCCGATGTTCATATGACCGTCATCATGCATATAGTACCAGTTGTTATTGATAAATCTCCATGATGTAAGCATATATCCCTCTGCATCAAAGTAATACCACTTACCGTCTTTATTTACCCAAGTGTTCTTTGCATAGTTGCCTGCACCATAGCTTAACCACCAGCCCTTAGCATCCTTCTGCCATGTTCCTGCTGTAGAAACCTGAACAGAATTTATTGACCTGTAAGATGAACCTGATCCTGAGCCGCCGCCTGAAGAACCGCCATGTCCATGTGAGTTGGAGCCTGTTGCTATCAGTGTAGACGATGTTGCTACAGATGGTGTTGCCACAACTGTATGAGCACCCGGTGTTATCACTACTGACGGTGTTATTGTCACAACTGTATGAGCACCCGGTGTTATTACTACTGACGGAGCTGCATTTACTGCAAATACTGCTCCTACTGTCAATATAAATCCTAACGCTAATGTTGTTAATATACTTTTCATATATCCCTCCATTTTTTATTAAAACTTTCTTAACCAAACAGTAAGATGATACCACTGTTACCAAAATAATTCAATGTAAATTATCTTTCTAAAAGATTACAAAATTCTTACACTACAAAAACAGTATATAAAATTATATATTTTAATCAACACAAATAATTTATGTTGTCAGTTTTTTGTTTTAATCGTTTAAACAAAAAAGGAGGGATATACATCCTCCCTAAAAAAATCTTATTATACTGTTTTTTTTATTATTTTCTATCAAACTTTTCAAGTGCATCCCATACACCAAGAATATACATT
>NZ_CALLVU010000010.1 GCF_938015485.1 uncultured Lachnoanaerobaculum sp.
AGGAACTCAAGGTCGCAAGAGAAAAGTTCCAAAATAACGAAATTACAAAAGAAGAGTTAAAGAAAGTAGAAGATTACTACATTCTCGATCTCATTGCGAAACAAAAGAAAGCAGGATACCATGCAATTACAGATGGTGAATTCCGTCGTGGTTGGTGGCACTTAGATTTCTTCTGGGGATTAAATGGAATCTCTTATCATAAGTCTAGCCAGGGACTACGTTTCCACGATGAAGAAACAAAGGCTGAAACAGCTGTCGTGGTAGGGAAGATTTCTGGTGAGAACCATCCTTTTGTAGAACATTTTAAGTTTGTAAAAGCACAGGAAGATGAAAATACAATTGCGAAACAAACGATTCCATCACCAGCACAGTTATTAATTCAATTACGCTTACCTGAGTTTATTGGAGAGACAAGAAAGTTCTATCCTACAGCTGATGAATTAAAGGCTGATATTGTAAAAGCATATCAAACAGTCATTCAGGAACTATATCAAGCAGGTTGTCGTAACCTGCAGTTAGATGATTGTACATGGACACTCTACGCAGACCATGCATTCTGGAAGATTTTTAACATTACAGAAGAAAGCTTACGACTTATTGCGGAAGAAGAAATTGCGATTAACAATGCGGCGATTGCAAATCATCCAGAAGACATGGTTATTACAACACATGTCTGTCGTGGTAACTTCCATAGTACTTATGCAAGCGAAGGTGCCTATGATCCAATCGCACCATATCTCTTCGCAAAAGAAAATGTAGATGCTTTCTATTTAGAATATGATGATGCTCGTTCAGGTGGATTTGAACCACTGAAATATATTCCAGAAGGAAAGAAAGTAGTGCTAGGCCTTATCACAACAAAGTCTGCAGAACTTGAGGATAAGAATCGTATCATCAGACGTATTCACGATGCGGCTAGATATGTACCATTAGAGAACTTATATCTTTCTCCACAGTGTGGATTTGCGTCAACAGAAGAAGGTAATAAGTTAACTGAAGATGAACAATGGGCAAAATTAGCTCTTGTTAAAGAGATTGCCGAAAGTGTTTGGAGTAACTAAAGAATTCATGCACGCATGTTAAGATACTATCGAAAAGATAGTATCTTTTTTACGAAACATAATATTTGATAAATAGATTTGGGTTGACGAAAAAAATGAATAGCGTAAAATAAATAACCGGACGTAATCCCGTCAGTAGCGGCTACCTGACGTTAAATGAAAATAAGGAGATGATATTTTTATGAACATGAAGACCTTAACTAGGGTTGGGATGATTGCGGCAATCTATACCGTCGTATCATTAGTACTAGCACCATTTACATATGGTAATGTACAAGTAAGAATCGCAGAAGCTTTAACACTACTTCCATTAATTTACAAACCATCTATTTGGGGTGTAACACTAGGTTGTTTCCTAACAAACTTAATTGGAGCGATGTTAGGAATTAATCCAACTGGATTCTTAGATGCGATTATCGGAACAATCGCAACATTCGGTGCAGCTTACTGCACATGGGTATTAAAAGATAAGAAAGTAAATGGTATCCCAGTACTTGCCTGCTTAATGCCTGTAATCTTTAACTTCTTCTTCGTAGGTGCAGAGCTTGCATACCTATTTATGCCAAATGAAATTGTATTAGGAACATTAATCAATGGTTCGTTCGTCGCAATCGGAGAACTAATCTCGGTCATCATTGGCTACTTCTTAATCAAAGCATTAGATAAAACAAAGTTATTCGTAGAATAAACATTAAAAAAATCCCATTGCCGTACGGGATTTTTTCTGTTATATATTTTCTTTTGTGCTAATATAGAAACTGTAGTTAGTACAAAAGAAAATATATGAATCCAAAAATTGAAAAATCAAAAATTATACATATCAAATCTCTACAAAAACAAGGTATTACAAGATACGAACTGTATAGATTTATTGAGCAGAATCAGTACGAAAAAGTTGACCATGGTATTTATGTACTTCCGAATATTTGGATAGATGAAAGAGTTATTCTAAGTATAAAATATCCACAAGCTGTTTTTTCTCATGATGAAGCACTGTATTTTCATGGACTAATTGATAGAGAACCAAATCGACATACCATCACAATCTATTCAGGATACGGTGTATCGAAATTAAATCAATCTGGTGTAAAAGTATTTACAGTAAGTAAAGAATTACTTGAAGTTGGAAGAGAATATATAAAAACAGATACTGAAATGCAAATACCTATCTATAATCTAGAACGTACAATCTGCGATTTAATACGCTCACGAAAAAAAATTGAAATACAGGATTTTAAAACTGCTCTTAAGATGTATATTCAAAGAAATGATAAAGATTTAAATCGACTTATGGAGTATGCGAAATTATTCCATGTAGATCAGTTGGTGAGAGGGTATTTGGAGGTGATGTTGTAATTGTGTTTACTGCTGCACAGTTAAAAGGAAAAATAAAATATTTTGCGAAACAAAAGAATCTAGATGCACGAATATTATTAAGAATTTATATGATGGAGCGCTTTTTAGAGAGAATTACAAATTCTAATTATGTAGATAAAATTGTAATTAAGGGAGGTGTATTAATTACCTCAATGATAGGGATTTCTTTACGGTCGACAATGGATATAGATACTTCAATTCAAGAATTTAAGTTATCCAAACGAAATGTACAGGCCATGATTCAAGAAATAATCAATATTGATATTTCAGATGGAGTAATATTTCAAATAAGAGAATTCTCTGAAATTATGGATAATATGGAGTATCCTGGTTTACGTGTCTCGATTGATGCAATAATTGATGAAATGAAGGTACCTTTTAAAGTGGATTTATCAACTGGTGATGCAATTACACCAAGTGCAATAGAATATAAATACAGGTTAATGTTTGAGGATAGAACAATTCTGTTGAAATCCTATAATATTGAAACAATTCTTGCGGAAAAGTTACAAACTATTTTATCCAGAGGAATCTTAAACACACGGATGAGAGATTTTTATGATATACATGTATTAATGTCTATATATAAAGATGATATTGATAAAGATATTATGAAAAAATCTTTTTTCAGAACTTGTAGTAATAGAAAAACATTCTATATGATGGAAAGCGGTAATCTTATCATAGATAAAATTGTTAGAGAAAAATATTTAAAAAATTTATGGGTTTTATATCAAAAAAAATATGAATATGCACAGCCTATTGATTATGAAACGGTGATGTATAGTATATTGGTGTTATTTAAGATAGTAGAATTATAACAATTTATAAACCTGCTGTTATAAGCTGAGGCTATATGCCTCTTTTTATATCTCAGTAAAAAATTTTATGAATGAAATATTTATAAATATGGATTGATTAATTGGGTTATAATAGGCGCATTCAATTTTAAATAAGGGGGGGTACTTCCATGAAACTGAAAGCATTCAAAGCCGCATTTCCATACACATTACCGATTCTTACAGGCTTTGTATTCTTGGGATTTGCATATGGAATCTATATGAATGAGAATGGATTTTCATTTGTATATCCGATGTTAACAAGTCTTTTGGTGTATGGGGGTTCTTTGGAGTTTGTGACGGTTGAAATGTTACTGAGTCCGTTTGAGCCAATGCAAGTACTAATCATGACACTTTTAATTCAGGCAAGACATATCTTTTATGGTATTTCTATGTTGGAACGTTATAAGGGTATGGGTTGGAAGAAATACTATTTGATTTTTGGGATGTGTGATGAATCTTTTTCCATCAACTATACAGCGAATATCCCTGAGGATGTTGATAAAGGATGGTTTATGTTTTTTGTTACATTGCTAAATCAGTTCTATTGGTGTATCAGTGCGACTCTTGGTTGTCTTCTTGGATCAGTTCTAAATTTTAATACGAAGGGAGTTAGTTTTGTGATGACTGCAATGTTTGTTGTAATCTTCTTAGAACAATGGTTAAAAGAAGAACATCATATCGCTTCCTTAATTGGTATTGTAGCGTCAGTGATCTGCCTCATTATATTTGGCTCAAATTCCTTTATGATACCTACGATGGCAGTCATCGCTATCACGCTAACGCTATCAAAAAGAAGAATGGAATCATTGGAGGTGCAGAAATGATAATCGCACAGCAGATTATAACAATTGCTCTATGTATATTTGGCACAATGTTAACGAGGTTTTTGCCATTTATCATTTTTAGTGAAAAGAGAAAAACACCTGATTTTGTGAATTATGTTGGTAGATATCTTCCGCCCGCTGTATTTGGGATGTTAGTCATATACTGTCTAAAAGATGTTCAGTTCTTGCGGGGAAATTATGGAATTCCGGAAATAATTTCTATTTTAGTTACTACTATTCTTCATGTATGGAAACGTAATATGTTAATTTCAATTGCGAGTGGCACAATTTGTTATATGGTGTTGATTCAACTTATATTTTAATGAAAAAAGGTAAGCGTATTTGTCGTTGCACTTACCTTTCAAATTGATTTCTATAAATTAAGAACTAGTCTTTTCGTAGTCGCCACCTGTTAGACCAAAGAATTCTTCGAATGTTGTATCATCTCCAGCATCGTGAATCTGTTCTGCTATATCTTTTCCAACATAACGATAATGCCATGGCATAAAGGTATAACCAGTAATGGATCCTTTGTTTTCTGGGTAGCGTAAGATGAAGCCGTATTTATAGGCGTTCTCTTGGAGCCACTTATATTCATCTGATTTCGCAAAACTGTTATTAAAATCAGTAGTTGTATCTGCGCCAAGTATCGCAACTGCGAGACCAGTTTGCAGTTCAGAATATCCAGCCTTCGCAGTTGTTTTATTCGTACTAGTCTCACCAATACGATCAACACTTGCTTGGTATAACTGCCCTTGGTAGGAACCGGAACGGAAGCCATTTCCTAAGCGTAGTTTAATACCATCTTCTTTAGCGGCGTTGAATAATTCTTCAATAGCTTTCGCAGCCTCTTTGCGTAGAGTCCACTCGGTGCCATTTGTACTAACGTTTGCTGTTGTTAGGTCAGATGGAACATAGGTTTCTTCTAACTTATGCTTTTTGTTTACAAGAAGTAGGATACTGTTTGTATCGCTGAAGCGTGTATCCGTTTCAGGGTCAACTTCAGGCTTAGGCGTTTCCTTTTTCTCTTCTTCTTTTTTATCTTCTGTTGTAGTAACGACTGGCTCTTTTTCTGGATTCAAGAAATCATTTTTGATTAAAGTACTACCGATTAAAGTAGCGATAATCAGAAACATGAGCAGTGCTGCTACAGCTAGCTTCTTTGTCATATAACACCTCTTACTTTAAAATGTTACCATATATCGCGTAATTAGGCATTAATTCTGAAACTTTTGGGATGGTATGTATGCTGAACTTCTGGAAAACTTCTGAAAAAGAAACCCACGAAAGCGAGATAAGAAAGACAAATCCCAGTTTGCAGAGGAAATTAAACTAAATTAAATATTGAAGATATAAGGCGACAGCAGTTCAATCGTCTATCTAGCGTCTTTTTCTTGCCAATTTTTAAAGAAGAGAAGAAACCATAGACTTTGAATGATTCTATAAAAGTGAAACAGAGAGATATAATTTTTGAAGTAAATTTTAGGTGCACATTTTTATTATGCTAAACGAGAGATAAGTAGTATCAGCAGAATTTGGGAAACATTCTATACTATGACAACTGCTGTCAAGCTATTGCATTATAATCAATAATAGGAGATGTTAAAATCATGAAAGATAATAGACTATTTAGGATATTATATTACATTTTAGAAAATGGAAAAGTTACGGCTAATGAGCTTGCGGATAAATTTGAGGTATCAGCCAGGACGATATATCGAGATATTGACTCTATTAGCAGTGTGGGTATTCCCATCTATGCGTTGCAAGGAAAGGGTGGTGGAATAGAAATTGCTGAAGATTTTATTCTTAGTAAATTACTACTGTCTGAAAACGAGAAACAGCAAATTATGTCAGCTCTTCAAGGATTGGATAATACAACAAAACAACATGAGAATGAGCTTCTAACAAAACTTTCTGCACTCTTTAAAATGAAAAATACCAATTGGATAGAAGTTGATTTTAATAATTGGCAAAACAATAAGATGTATGAAAGAACATTTAATGGTATTAAGTCTGCAATTTTAAGTAAGAACATTGTTTCATTCACATATTTTAGCAGCAATAAAGAAGAAACAAACAGAATCGTTAAACCTGTGAGATTACTTTTCAAGAGTCAGGATTGGTATCTATATGCCTTCTGTTTACTTAGAAATGATTTTAGATATTTCAAATTGTCTCGAATAAAGAATTTAGACATCCATACCGAAAAGTTTGATGACAGCTTTGAAGATGCAATACTCAAGAAAGAAATGCCACATGAGAACACAGTGCATATAAAAGTTAAGTTTGATCGTAAAGTTGCTTTTCGAGTATATGATGAGATAAACGGAGAAATCATAGAAGACGATGAGGGAAATTTATATGCTGAAATAGAAATGTCGAATGACTATAACCTATATAATTATATTTTTTCTTTTGGAGATGGAGCAGAAGTATTAGAGCCAAAGGAGATACGAATGCAGATTAAAGAAATGATAAATAAAATGGCAGAAAAATATATAACATGACAAATGATGTCAAGTATCCTTCTGTATAATAAAATTAGCCAAATATAAAGGGAGGATTAGATGATGAAATATGAATGGCGAAAACAAGAAAATAATCTTTACAGCGTAAAACAAATGCCAATTATTGTAAATGTTCCAAAGCAAAAATTTATTTTGGTAAAAGGTAAAGGAAATCCGAATGAAGTAGATTTCTCAAACAGAATATCCGCATTATATTCTCTTGCTTATGCCATTAAAATGTTGTTTAAAAATGCAATGAAAAATAAAACTGATAACGAGATTACAGATTTTACGGTATATCCATTAGAGGGATTATGGGAAAAAGTAAATGGAGTAGAGCTTGATAAAAATAAACTGGAATACACATTGATGATTAAACAACCTGATTTTATTACACAAGAGATATTCACAAAGGCACTTGAGAATATAAAAAAGAAAAAGCCTAATGCATTGTATGATGAGATGAGTTTTAGAGAAATAGAAGAAGGTAAATCCATTCAGATTTTACATGTTGGAAGTTATGATGATGAACCAAAATCATTTGAACAGCTAAATGAATTTGCAAGAAAACTTGATCTTAGAAGAATAGGTGATTTTCATAAAGAAATATACCTAAGTAATAAAAACAGGACATCAGAAGAAAAACAAAAAACTATATTAAGATATTCAGTGAAATAGGAGTAAAGTGTTATGTCAAGACCAACGACAAAAAATGATTTAATGACTGCTGCTAAGGAAAACTATGAAAAGTTAAATTTACTTATTTCAAAGATGACAGAGGAAGAGTTAAATACGCCCTTTGATTTTTCAAAAGATGAAAAGAAAAAAGAAGCTCATTGGAAAAGAGATAAAAACTTAAGAGATATTCTAACCCATCTCTATGAATGGCATCAGCTTATTTTGAATTGGGTACATTCCAATCAAGAGGGAGAAGAAAACCCATTTTTACCTGAACCATATAACTGGAAAACTTATGGAGATATGAATGTGGAACTTTGGAAGAAACATCAAAATACTTCTCTTGAAGACGCAATTAAAATGGTTCATAAATCACATAGTGATGTATTAGCGTTAGCTGAAAAATTTACAAATGAAGAACTCTTTTCAAAAGGTGTTTATAAATGGGTCGGAGGAAGTGTGCTTGGTTCATACTTTGTAAGTGCAACTGCAAGTCATTATGATTGGGCAATGAAAAAGCTAAAGGCTCATCAGAAAAACTGTAAGTCAAAATAATTGGGGTAGTAAAGTGCATTTTACAAAAGCAAAAGGAATACTTTCTTCAAAGAATGGAATGAATTTGTTCAGAGGCTGTACTCATGGATGTATTTATTGCGACTCAAGAAGTAAATGCTATCAGATGAATCATAAATTTGAAGATGTAGAAGTAAAAGAAAATGGAATCAGTCTTTTGGAAGAGAGCCTAAAACGAAAGCGAAAAAAATGTATGATTGGTTTGGGATCTATGACTGATCCATACATTAAAGAGGAACTTGAACTAAATTATACAAGACAGGCACTTGATATAATAAATAAATATGGCTTCGGTGTAACACTTATAACAAAGTCAGCTAATGTTTTAAGGGATTTAGATTTATTTAAGGAAATACATTCAAAATCAAAATGTGTAATTCAAATGACATTAACAACTTATGATGAAGAGCTTTGTAAAAAGATAGAGCCTAATGTTTCAACAACAAGAGAAAGGGTTGAAGCATTAAAAATATTGCGTGATGAGGGAATACCAACAGTAGTTTGGCTGACTCCGATATTACCATTTATTACCGATACGGAGGAAAACATCATTGGTATTTTAAATTATTGCAAGGAAGCAAAAGTGTTTGGAATAATATGCTTTGGTATGGGAGTTACACTCAGAGAGGGAAATAGAGAGTATTTTTATTCGCAGTTAGATAAAAAGTTTCCAAAGCTGAAAGAACGATACATCAGAGAATACGGAAACAATTATGTAGCAAACAGCGTAAACAATAAAAAACTAATGGGTTTGTTTCATGAATTCTGTGAACGGAACAGTATCGTTCATGATAATGAAGCGATATTTAAATATCTTAATTTATTTGAAGAGAAGGATATTTCAAAGCAACTCAGTTTTTTCGATGAAGTTTGACTAACGGAATTGAATATCTATGATATGAGGCGATAGAAAGTAAAACATCTATCGTCTTTTCTTATGCAAAAAATTAAAAGAGAGGAGGCGATAGAAGTGGAATTTGATTATTTTTATAACCGGGACGGAGACCGTTTCAGCTACTATATGTTACCGAAAATCATAGTAACTGATGAAAGGTTTAAGAACTTATCCTCGGACGCAAAGATTTTGTATTCCTGTCTATTGGAGCGAACAAGTCTGTCATTTAGGAATAAATGGCTTGATGAAGAAAACAGAGTATATATCATCTTCACTGTTGAAGAGATTATGGATACTTTAGGAAGATCCAATAAGACGGCAGTCAAAATCCTTAACGAGCTTGACAGCACCTCGGGAGGTATAGGTCTTATCGAAAGAAAGAAGCGAGGTCTTGGAAAGCCCAATATCATCTATGTTAAAGACTTTATGAGTGTATTTCGCTGTGAGTGTAAAAATTACACTTCAGAAGTGAAGAATTTACACTTCAGAAGTGTAGAAACTACACCTCAAGAAATGAAGAATGTACACGGAAGTAATCCTAATAGAAATAATACTGAATATAGTAATCCTGATATGAGTTTAGGGAAAACTACTTATGGAACATTTCAAAATGTCTTTTTAACAGAGGATGAAGTAATAGACCTAAAAGAGATACTGCAAAGCTTCTTTGATAATTACATCGAAAGGCTTTCAACCTACATTCAAAGCACAGGAAAAACTTACAAAGACCATAAAGCAACTATTCTTTCCTGGTTCTATAAAGACCGGGGAAGCATTAAGCAAACAAATAAAGCTAAGTCATACAGCTTAGAAGATTATGCGATGGGAGATTATTTATGATGAAAGAATTGGCTGAGATTTTAATCGAGGGCGTTAGATATAGCTTCGATCCTGAAACGGAATATATGAAAGACGGACACGCCTATTGTAAAACTTGCCACGAAAGAAAAGATGGCGAAGTTAAAAGTCTTATGGATATGAAATTTATCTTTAAGAATAACTGCAAATGCGATAGGGAAAGACTGGAAAAGCAGAAGCAAAGAGAAAAGGAACAGGAATTTGAAAGGCTTAAAAGAAGCTGCTTTATTTCAATGAGCCAATGGGCATATACCTTTGATAACTACAAGGGCGAAAAAGATAAAAGCTATATCATAGCGAAAAATTATGTAAAAGAATACGAGCAGATGAAAAAAGAAAATATCGGCTTACTCTTTTGCGGAACAGTAGGAAGCGGAAAAACATATCTTGCCTGCTGTATCGCAAATGCTCTTATCGAAGAATATATGATAAGGGGCAAAATTAGAAACTTTGCTCAGATAATAAATGACCTACAAAAGGGCGGATTTGACTTAGATAAGAATGAATATATAGAAAGCTTAACCAATGTTTCCGTGCTTATCTTAGATGACCTTGGAATTGAGCGTGATACAAGTTATGCCAAAGAACAGGTGTATAACATCGTAAACAGTCGCTACCTAAAGCAAAAGCCGACAATCTTCACTACAAACTTACCATACGAAAAAATCCAAAATTCAGATGACGGTGTTGAATATGAAAGGATTTATTCAAGGATTATCGAGATGTGTATTCCAGTTAAGGTAATAGGAGAAGATTTCAGAAAGGGGCTGCAAAAAGAAAAGTTAAAGCAAAATAAGGAAAGACTGCTAATGGGAGGTGAAAGAACTTGATTAACGAAGAAGTTTCAAGCAAAGCCATAAATTTGGAAGTAAGGCTTGCCAAAGCTACGGCAAAAGAATTACTTAAGATACTGAAAAAACTGCTTCAGCAAGCAGAAAAGCTGGGCGGATTTGATAAGCTCATCAATGCTGAGGGAAGTCAAGTAAAACTTAAAGATATGGTTAAGAAAGGACAGCTTGAAGAGCTGAATGTCAAAGACGAAGAACTAAAGGAGCTTAAGAAAGAGCTAAATAAGCACGGCGTTAAATTCTCGGTTATGAAAGATAAGGAGACCGGAACACATTCGGTATTCTTTCAGGCGAAAGACACCAAGGTTATGAATAAGGCTTTTCAAAATGTACTTTCCAGTATTGAGAAAAAGGAGAAAACCAAAGAGTCCATTCATAAAAATATTGAGAAATTCAAGGAGATGGCAAAAGACACTATTACTAAAGACAAAGTTAAAAATAAGCAAAAGGAGCAGAGCTTATGAGTAATTTAATAACATTTGAAAATATGAAATTCGGGAAACTCACTGTAATGGAAAAAGACGGTGAGTTTTTCTTTATTGGGAAAGAAGTAGCTGAAAAATTGGGATATGTAAAACCATTAAATGCAGTAGAAAGGCATGTAGAAAAAGATGACTCCCTAAAACAGGGACTCATCGACAGACTTGGTAGAGTTCAGGAAACAATAATAATCAATGAGTCAGGATTATATTCTCTCATCCTATCTTCCAAGCTGCCACAGGCAAAAGAGTTTAAGCGTTGGGTTACGAAAGATGTTCTTCCGAGCATTCGTAAAAACGGCGGATATATCAAAAATCAAGAGAATTTATCAAAAGAAGAGATACTCGCCAATGCGGTGCTTCTTGCTAATAATCTTATTGCTGAAAAGGAGAAAGTGATTGAGGATTTAGAACCGAAAGCCAAGTATTTTGATGAACTGGTGGATAATAACTTGCTTACTAATTTCAGAAATACGGCAAAGGAGCTTCATATTCCACAAAAGGTGTTCATTCAATTTCTGATAGATAAGGGACTTATTTATCGTGATAAGAAAAACAGGCTTCTTCCTTACGCCAAGAATAACAAAGGATATTTTGAGATCAAGGAGTGGTGTAGAAATGATAATGATGCGGTTGGCATTCAAACCTTTGTAACACCTAGAGGAAGACACTTTCTTTTGCTCTTGATCGGGGGTGATGATACTTGTGATAGATAAGATACTAAAAGATATAAAAGGTTTATTTATGGTGCAAGATAAGGCAAAGTTTCTAAAGCAGAATATTCCTTATATTGCATTTTTCTATGTGGGCAATATATTTTCACATCATGTAAGAGCCTATATAGGTGGCGATATTATCGACAAAATCTTTCAAGGAATATTGGAGCTTAACACTATTAGTTTTCTTCCAAGTCTTCATCCTACGGATATTTTAATGGGCGTAGGAG
>NZ_CALLVU010000011.1 GCF_938015485.1 uncultured Lachnoanaerobaculum sp.
TTTTGTGGGGCTTATAAAATAATTATTTTAGGACATAATCATTTATGCTTGACATAGTTTTTTTTCTAATTTTTTTAAAAATCTGCATCTATTTTAAAATTCATATTTTTACCTGTTTTAGGATGGATAAACTTCAGCTCTACAGCCGCTAAAGTCAGTACTTTATCGTAGTCAAGTTTTTCTTTTGCTAATCTCTTATTGTATTTATAATCACCGAAAAGCGGAAAGCCGTGAGCGGCACACTGAAGCCTTATCTGGTGATGCCTTCCTGTAAGCAGGTTTATTCTCAGCCTTGTAATATCAATACCTTCACCTTGTTTTGTCTCCAAAACCTTATATTCAAGTATTGCTTCCTTGGCATCCTTAGTGTTTTTGTCCGCTATTCTGCTGATGTTGTTGTTTTCTTTCTTTACAAAGTCTGTCAGCCTACCTTCATCTTCACTTGGCAACCCTTCCACCAAAGCTTCATATACCTTTTCTATATTCTTTTTCCTTAGATCACTGCAAAGTATATCTGTAGCCTTTTTATTCTTTCCATAGACCATTATACCGTATACAGGCTTGTCAAGTCTGTGTATTACTCTGATATAACCGTCATTTCCCAAATGTTTCTTTAAAAGGCTTACCATATCTTCTTCAAAGCTTGAACTTGACTGGCTCAAAACTCCTCTGGGCTTTATTACGACTAAAATATCCTTATCCTCATACAATATCTTCAATGCCATTTATCAATCTTTCCTTTTGCAGTTTTGTCAATTGTTTTATCTCGTATTCCCTTTTCATCGCAATTATCTTATCTTCATATACCTCAAAGTAAACAAGTTTAACCGGAAGCCTTGTTTTGGTATATTTTGCCCCTTTTCCTGTATTGTGCACTTTCACTCTTTTTGGTAAATCGGAGCTCCATCCGCAGTACAGGCTGTTGTCATTACAACGAAGCAGGTATACAAATGCTTTTTCTTCTAAAAAAGCAGACAAGTCGGAAATCGAATGCCCGACTCCCAATTGTCTGCTGTATATGTCCAATTCCATTAAATTACCCAATCAGTAAACTCCGTAGTATCTCTGTTAGTTTCCAAGCTGCTCGTATCAATGCCGTTTTTCTTAAGCAATTCTTCCATCTGACTAAGTCTTTCATTGAGGATATCAATAGTCTCTGCAAGCTTTGAGATATCCGCATTTACCTGTGCAAGCTTATGCTTTTTCTCAACCGCCTGACCGTTCAGCTTGACCGGTCTTGCAGGTATTCCGACAGCCGTCGAATCGCTCTCCAAAGGCTTTAACAGTACCGAATTGGCCCCTATAGAAGCGTTATCACCTACTTCAAATGAACCCAAAATCTTTGCACCGGCGCCTACCATAACATTTTTGCCGAGAGTAGGATGTCTCTTACCCTTAGCGGTACCTACACCGCCTAAAGTTACACCCTGATAGAGTGTGCAATTGTCACCGACTACCGCCGTCTCTCCTATTACGGTACCGCAACCATGGTCTATAAGCACTCCGGTACCGATCTCGGCTCCCGGATGAATTTCTATCAGTGTAAAAAATCTTGAAACCTGTGATATCCATCTTGCTATAAAGAACATATGCTTTTTATAAAACCAATGTGCAATTCTATGCATAATCAGGGCATGGATACCTTGATATAAAAATAATACTTCAAATGCATTTCTGGCCGCCGGATCTCTCTCCTTTACAGCCTTTACATCATTCCAAACATCCTTAAAAAACATAATCTCTCCAAAACCTATGAAACTATATAAGACCCAGTTCCTTCATTGACGAATATATTCCATCCTCCGATACTTTTTTTGCAAAAAATGTCGCATATTCCTCTAATGCGGTATCATGCTCACCAAGTACAATTCTGTTCTTTGCACCACATGTAAACATAGGCAAGTCATTCATACTGTCACCGAACACATAGGCATCTTCCAATGTTATATTATAATAATCAAGAACTTTTAAAACACCTTCACCCTTTGAGCAAGGATATGGTACACATTCATAAAATCCTGCACCGCGATCTATAATATCAAAATCGCCGCACTCGGCAAAGAACGACTTCAAATCACTTTTTGAAAATCTGGGATCGTCAAATATGCAAAACTTGTCAAAGTCATAATCATCTTTGTCAAACTCACCAATAGACGGCTCAATAACTGCACTTATTGCATCCAGACCTCTCTCAGTTATCTCAGGATATATAAAAGGTTTGGCAGGAAAATAAATTCCCTGCCTTGCCTCCAACATACCTTCAACATTGAATTTCTTCAATAGTTTCTTTATTTCAATGCCTCTTTTATGATCTACCCTCTTCTCAAAGATGGTCTTATCTCCTACGACTATCTGTGTACCGCATCCGCATATATATCCGTCCATTTGAAAACGTCTCTTTATATTGCCGATAATACATTCTACTCTGCCGGTATTGATAAATGTCAAATGTCCCGCTTGCCTTGCCTCTTTTATAGCTTTAAGCGCTGATTTCGGCACTTGTTTGGTCTCATTGTCAATCAAAGTTCCGTCTATATCAAAGAAAAGTGCTTTCATTAATGTGCAGCCTCACTGCTCTGTGCAGACTCACTCTCTGCTGCTGTAGTCTCTTCAGATTGACTCTCTGCTGCACTGCCCTCTACACTTTCACTTGTGCTCTCGGCACCGGTCTGTCCTTCTTCGCTACCTACAGTCTCACCGTTTAAGTTTACGGTAGAAGCACTTCTCTTTGCCTTTTCTACAAGGAAGTTTACAACCTTGTATGACTTTACAGCCTGCTCTACCTTATCTTTTCCATACTGCTTTATAAGCTCATCCTTTGTTGTGGTAAGTCCGCTTGCTTCTATAATCTTTTGATAATCTTCATCCTTTAAAGACATCTTTTGTTTCTTAAAGATTGTATCTATTGTTAATTTTTCTTTTGCAGTACTCTCAGCCTGCTCTCTGACCTTAGCCTTCAGACCTTCTTCATCTGTACCATACGCTTGTGCAAACTGCTCAATTGTCATACCGTACTGCTTGATAGCATTGTTGATAGGCTCCATAGCGGAATTGTACTCATAGTCTACAGCCTTGTCATTAAGCTTATAAGTAGAATTCTTCATTACGGCTGTCAGTACATTGTACTCATCCTGTTGCTCGGCACTCTTATTTCTCTGATCCTCGATCTGCTTTTTAACCTCAGCCTTATATGCGTCAACAGTCGTCTGAGCACCGCTTGTATGCTTGCTTACCCACTCGTCAGTAAGAGTAGCCTGCTTTGAAACTGAGATAGAATTGATCTTTACATCAAATACTACTGCGGCACCCGCCAAATCTTTGTTATTATAATCTGAAGGGAATGTAAGATTAAGCTGTACATCCTCACCTATATTGTGTCCTATAAGTCCGCTTTCAAAACCTGCAATAAAGTTGTTGCTGCCGATAACCAAATCATAGCCCTTTGCGCTACCGCCGTCAAAGGCAACTCCGTCCTTTGTTCCTGTGTAGTCAATATTTACAGTATCGCCTTCCTGAACGGCTCTGTCCGTGATCTGCTCTTTGTCAGGGTCCTGCTGTAACTCTGTATTTATCTGTGCATCTACATCCTGATCACTTACAGATGTATCTATATTAGGTATTTCTACTCCGATATAATCCCCAAGCTCTACACTTCCGTAATCGCTTGGCGCTTTTTCATCTGTCTTTGCCTCTGTGGCTGTCTTTGCATCCGTACTGTCTGTGCTGCCTTTTTTGCTGACACCGCAGGCACTCATTGTAGCCAAGACCACCATACTCATCAAAGCTAACTTCTTTAATCTCATAAAATAAAACCTTTCAATTATAAATAAAATGCCTTAAAAGCAAGATATGTATTATATAAATCCAGTTTGGATATTACTTCATACGGTGAATGCATAGATATAACAGGTACACCAAGGTCCACGACATCTATATTCATCATTGCTACAAACTTTGCAATAGTTCCGCCGCCGCCTACATCTACCGCTCCAAGCTCACCTATCTGCCAATACACTTTATTCTCATCCATTATTGAGATTACTTTATTCATAAACTCTGCACTTGCATCTGAAGAACTGCTCTTTCCTCTGGCTCCCGTATACTTTGTAAGTACACAGCCCTTATTCAGATATGCAGAGTTGTTAGGCTCGTACACATCAGGGAATGTAGGATCGAAGGCGGCATTTACATCTGATGAAAGACAAGCGGACTTTTCACATACTTCCTTCACATCCGCGCCGAAGCTCTGTGAAAGATACTCTATATAATCGTATACATAGTGTGAATCCAAACCTGTATTACCTTCTGAACCTATCTCTTCTTTATCTGCAAGAATTGTAAGTGTAGTGTGCTTAGGTGCTTTTGCTTCAATCTCGGCAATTATAGCAGGATATGCACAAACTCTGTCATCATGTCCGTATCCGGCCACAAGTGAGCGATCAAATCCTACATCTCTTGCCTTTAATGCAGGTACAAACTCTATCTCTGCTCTTGCAAAATCTCTCTCTGTAATGCCAAACATCTTATTTAAGATTTCAAGAGTCTTTAACTTTACACTCTCCTTGACATCATCACTGTCATCAAAAGGCAATGTACCTAAGAAAATATTAAGTTCTTCTCCCTTGATTCCTTCATCAAGAGTTCTCTTATCCTGCTTCTTTGAGAGATGAGGAAGCAAATCACTTATATAAAATACAGGATCTTCTTCATCTTCACCTATATTTATCTCTACAAAACTTCCGTCTTTTTTGAAGATAACTCCATGCATTGAAAGAGGTATGGTTGCCCACTGATACTTCTTTACTCCGCCATAATAATGTGTCTTAAAGTAAGATATCTCACTCTTTTCATAGAGCGGATTCGGTCTGAGGTCAAGTCTCGGAGAATCTATATGTGCTCCGTTGATTCTTATCCCTTCAGTAATAGGCTCGGTGCCTATTGTAGAAGCAAGTACCGCCTTTTTTCTGTTTACCTTATAAATCTTATCTCCGGGCTTATAACTCTTTTTCGGATCAAAGACTGTATATCCGTTTGCCTCGAGCAGACTTGTAACCTCTTTTACAACTTCTCTTTCAGTCTTTGACTTATTCAAGAAATTCTTATAGCCCTTTGCAAACTCTTCAGCCTTTTCTATATGCTCAGGATTTACCTTGGCTATATGCGGATATTCATATGAAAGTTCTTTTTGCAGAGCTTTTGCTTTACTTTCTGCCATTTAAAACCTCCTTAGTCTAACTTAATGTCCTTTAAAAGTCCTGCCAATGATGTAGATGCAACACCTTTTTCTACATACTTAAATCCTCTTGAAGGATCCTTTTGCTCTACATTCTCCTCAAGTACCTTCTTAGAAAGTGAAATCTTTCCGTCTTTGATTCCTGTAACTTTTACCTTTATGCTCTCACCCTCTTTAAGAACTGCTGCAGGATTCTTTACTCTCTGGTTTGAAATCTGTGATACATGTAACAGACCTGAGATACCGTCACCAAGGTCGATGAATGCACCGTAATCCTTGATTGAATCTACTTTACCTTCAAGTACGTCGCCAACCTTAACACTGTCAAGCTTAGCCTGTCTTTCCTTCTTCGCCTCTTCCTTTTCAAGAACTCTGTGGCTTAGAACGAGCTTCTTCTTAGCCGGCTCCGCTGTAATAACTAAAACCTCAAGACTCTTACCGAGGTAATCGTCAAGGTTCTCAACATATTGACTTGACAGCTGACTTGCAGGGATAAATCCTCTTACTTCCTCCAAGAAAGCGATGCATCCACCCTTAACCACTTCTGTGATCTTAACCTTTGAAACTGTCTTATCAGCTAACATCTGCTCAAAAACTTCCCACTTATTTGCCTGTGGATCCTCTTTTGTGTCCATATTTTTATATGACTCTTCAAGCTCCTTTTCAAAGTCCTTCATTGTCTCTTCTGCCATATTGACCTCCAAATATTTTTTTCGTTTTAACCGCGGCAAGTTTTCATGCCGTCTATGTATCATAAAACAATAGATAGTATTATAACACACCTTTACTACATTTGACTATAGTTCTGTTAAATATTAAAAGCCCCCCAATTGCTTGAGGAGCCTAAATTATATAAGATTTTATACTATTTACAGTTTATTTTAGTAGTTTACAGTCATTCTCTCGAAATATGCCTGTGGGTGAGCACAACATGGACATACTGTAGGAGCCTCATTACCCTCATGGATATATCCACAGTTACGGCACTTCCAACCAAGAGGAGCATCTCCCTTGAATGTACCGTTGTTCTTTAAATGCTCAAGAAGCTGAAGATATCTCTTCTCATGACTTGCCTCTACCTTAGCTACAAGCTCAAACTTCTTTGCAAGAGCCTCGAAGCCTTCTTCTCTTGCTTCTCTTGCCATACGAGCATACATATCTGTCCACTCAAAGTTCTCTCCTGCAGCTGCATCTACAAGGTTCTCCTCAGGTGTTCCGATACCGTGGAACTCCTTAAACCACATCTTTGCATGCTCCTTCTCCTGATCTGCTGTCTCAAGGTAAAGAGCTGCCATCTGCTCATAACCTGCCTTCTTAGCTACTGAAGCGTAATATGTATATTTGTTTCTTGCCTGTGACTCGCCTGCAAATGCTTCCATTAAGTTCTTCTCTGTTTTTGTTCCTGCGTACTTTGACATAAAAATTTCCTCCTAAACTAATTAAATATCAAATGTTAACTATATTTGTATGAAATATTATCTTAATTCAAAAACTATACTGCTTTTTTTGAATCAACATAGAGCATCTTTTGATAACATTCCTTACAATATCCATATAAGATGAGCGAATGACTCTCCACAATTCCTATATCTTCATGCTTGAACATATTGTCTAAACCGACTATTGTACCTGCCGGTAAATCAATAAGCTTTGAGCAAGCCTTGCAAGCGAAGTGATAATGTTCTGTGGTATTGTAATCATATCTCTCAATTCCGTTTATATCAGATAATTTTCTTATCTTACCTATCTCAGTGAGCAAACCGAGATTCCTATAAACGGTACCTAAGCTAATCTTAGGATCATCTTTGCGTAGTGACTGAAAGAGCATATCAGCTGTAGGATGATCGACTCTAGACTTCAAGTTGTCTAAGATAGCCTCCCTTTGTCTACTGTATTTTAGATCCTTCATGTATATCCCTTTCTAAAAATAAGAATCATTACTGTTTTAGTATATCATTTATTTTTA
Source organism: uncultured Lachnoanaerobaculum sp. (assembly GCF_938015485.1). Classification (GTDB taxonomy): domain Bacteria; phylum Bacillota; class Clostridia; order Lachnospirales; family Lachnospiraceae; genus Lachnoanaerobaculum. The sequence continues at coordinate 7,200 of NZ_CALLVU010000011.1, forward strand.
GAATGTCAACATAAAAAATCAAAAATTTATTATAGATAAGCGGTTATTTTATATAATATTTTAAAATTATTTTCAAGTCCGTTTTTGAAAGTTCTTTATAAAAAACAAAAAGCCTTGTAAAAACAAGACTTAAAATAAAAAAGAGCGCGAGACGGGACTCGAACCCGCGACCCCGACCTTGGCAAGGTCGTACTCC
>NZ_CALLVU010000012.1 GCF_938015485.1 uncultured Lachnoanaerobaculum sp.
TGAATCTGATGTCTGCAATGACAAGTGACAACAGATTTGAGGAAGTGATAGAAGAGGTACATGAAAAGGAGGCAAAGTATATGTGTGAAGTTATTGATATTATGCTGAATAATGGATGGCAGGAAGCTATTGACAACGGACTGCAACAGGGATTGCAAAAAGGACTTGAAGAAGGAATGCAAAAAGGACTTGAAGAGGGAATGCAAAAGGGACTGAAAGAAGGACGACTGGAGGGAGCCGAGAGTGAAAAGAAAAATATAGCACAGGCCATGAAGGAAAAGGGCTTTGATATAGGAATGATTATGGAACTTACAGGATTATCAAGGGACAAGGTTTTGGCACTGTAATCATCATAAAAATTATATTTTAAATATAGCTGTATCTAATATCTTTTATATATGAGTTACAGCTATATTTTTTATATATAAATAGGGAAGCAAAAATGATAAGATGAAAAGTTATTCAAATGTGCTATAATATGCCTATATAGCATTTTTTAAGTATATGTATCAGTACAAAAGCAGGTAAAAGATGGAGAAAGCGATAAAAGAAAAACTAAAAGATATAGAAAAGTACATTTGTGAGAATTTTGATGGGCTGGATATGGATGATCCGGTGGAAGAAGGGTACTTTGACGAGTATGAGAAGATAAGAGGAGCAAATGAGGATGAGTTTTACAATTTTGAAAAAGAGTTTAATATAAAGCTTCCGGATGATTTCAAAGAACTGTACAGTTACAAAAACGGAAGCGGATATTTTGAACTGATTCAGTCGGATGTCGACGGCAGAGATATGTCGTTTACATTGATGAGCCTTGAAGAGATGAAAAGGATCAAAGGCTTTTTTCAAAATGTAGATGATTTACTTAGTAATTATTTTGACGGTAATGAGCTTGAATCAAAGAAAGACTCAAGAATAAAACCTTATATTTTCAATAAATTGTGGTTTCCGTTTGCATCATACTGTGAATGTTGTTATCTGATGCTTGACTTTAATCCTGATAAGGACGGCAAGTTGGGACAGGTGATTTGCTATATACATGATCCGGATGAAGTGGTGTATGCAGCGGAAAGTGTGAAAAAACTTATAGATGATGAACTGAATCTGCTTAAGGATATGTTTGATAAGTAGGATTAAACTTGGGATAAAAAAAGGAGTAATATGAGAGAAGAACCGAAGCCCGGAGAGTTTTACAGGCATTTTAAGAATAAATTGTATCAGATAGTTGCAGTTGCCATACATTCCGAAACAAGGGAAAAGCTTGTGATATATCAGGCACTTTACGGTGAGTATGGAGTTTATGCCAGACCGCTTGATATGTTTATGAGTGAGGTGGATAAGGAAAAGTATCCTGATGTGAAACAGAAATATCGCTTTGAGAGAATAGAAGATATGTCAAAAGAATCAAAGTCGGATAAATCATCAGATTCTGAGGTGGTTGAACAGGATAAGAAACTTAAAGAAGACAACGTATCAAATGAAAATACTTTAAAGGCAGATAAGGATTCTGACTTCGGAAAAGGATATTTTATAGAATTTTTGGAGGCGGATGATTTAAGTACGAAAAAGGAAATACTTATAGCAAACAGAGAACTTATAAGCGAGAGAGAGCTGGATACAATTTATGAGATATACGGGCTTAAGCGCAGAAAAATAGACAGAGATTTGGATATAGCCGACCTTATAGGGTATTTTGATATGCAACAGCAATACGAGGGGAAAAGACTAAGGAAGTAAATGGCATTTGTAATAGAAGATGAGTTAAAGAAATTGCCGCGTCAGCCGGGTGTATATATTATGCACGATAAAAAAGATGATATTATATATGTAGGCAAGGCCATTTCATTAAGAAACAGAGTCAGACAGTACTTTCAATCAAGCAATGATAAAAGTGCAAAGATAAAGCAAATGGTCTCAAAGATTGAGAGATTTGAATATATAGTTACAGACTCCGAGTTGGAAGCATTGGTACTTGAAAATAATCTAATAAAAGAGAACAGACCGAGATATAATACAATGCTTAGGGATGATAAGACCTATCCATATATTAAACTTACCGTTAAGGAAGATTACCCGAGGCTATTGATGGTAAGACAGATTAAAAAAGATAAGAATAAATATTTCGGTCCTTTTTCAAGCGGTAATGCGGTAAGGGATACTATAAATCTTTTGAATAAAGTATATAAGTTACGAACCTGCAACAGAAATTTACCAAGGGATATAGGTGCAGAGCGCCCATGTCTTGACTATTTTATACATCAATGTGATGCACCGTGCCAAAACTATATCTCAAAAGAGGAGTACAACAAAAATGTCTCCGAGGCACTGCATTTTCTAAGCGGAGATTTTGACCCTATCGTAAATAAGATAAGAAGTGAGATGGAAAGACTTTCATCTGAACTTAAATTTGAAGAGGCTGCAAAACAAAGGGATTTGCTGAATTCAGTGCTTCATGTCACACAGAAACAAAAAATAACATCTGACGATGCTAAGGACAGAGACATTATCGCTATGGCAAAGGATGACAGGGATGCTGTAGTACAGGTTTTCTTTATCCGTGAAGGTAAGATGGTAGGCAGAGAACATCACTATGTACAGGTGGCAATGGACGATGAAAAAGCTGATATATTGGAGAGTTTTATAAAACAATTCTATGCGGGAACACCCTTTGTACCAAGTCAGATAGTGTCACAGTATGATTTAAAAGACATTGAACTTATCTCGGAATGGCTTTCGTCTAAAAGGGGTTCAAAGGTTAATATCATTGTACCTAAGAAGGGTTCAAAGGAAAAACTTGTAGAACTTGCAGTGAAGAATGCCGAGATTGTACTGACTAAAGACAGAGAAAAGCTTCAAAGACAGGAAGCAAGAAGTACGGGAGCGGTAAAAGAAATTGAAGAACTTTTATCATTAAAAAATTTAAACAGAATGGAAGCCTATGATATTTCCAATATTTCAGGTGTTCAATCTGTAGGTTCTATGGTAGTATATGAGAATGGAATGCCGAAAAAAAGCGATTACAGAAAGTTTAAAATAAAGACGGTTATCGGACCTAATGACTACGCGTCAATGAAGGAAGTTTTAACCAGAAGATTTGAGCATGGGACCGATGAGTCAAGTACAGGATTTAACAAGTTGCCGGATATCATTTTGATGGACGGCGGCAGAGGTCAGGTAAATATCTGCCTACAGGTTTTAGAAGAGTTTAAACTTAATATTCCTGTTTGCGGAATGGTAAAAGATGACAACCACAGAACAAGAGGGTTGTATTATAATAATGTAGAAATACCTATAGATACACACTCACAAGGTTTTTTACTTATTACAAGAATACAGGATGAGGCACACAGATTTGCAATAGAATACCACAGGAGTTTAAGGTCAAAGACGCAGGTGAAGTCTATACTTGATGATATAGAAGGAATAGGCAGCGTAAGAAGAAGGGCTCTGATGAAGCATTTTAAGGATATTGAAAATATCAAGAATGCCACTGTGGAGGAACTTATGAGTGTTGAGGGAATGAATAAAAAGGCGGCTGTTGCGGTAAACGAATTTTTTATAAAAGCTAAACAAAATGTCTGACTATAGGTTGACATTAAAAATAAAAAGGAGATTTTTTATGTTAAGACATATCGTAATGTGGAAGTTTAATGAGGGTATAAATATCCTAAGAGTAGGCGAGGAGATAAAGACAAGCTTGCTGGCACTGTGTGAAAAGATGGATGAAGTGGTAAGAGCAGATGTTGTATACAACACGCTTCCTACAAGTACACATGATATGATACTTTCGATGGATGTATTGGATAAGGCGGCTTTGCAAAAGTATGCAACCTCAAGAGAACATGTAGAGATTGCAGATACATTGATAAAACCGAACACAAACTCAAGAGTGGCTATTGACTATATGGTATAAATAAGCTTTAAAGAGACTTATATGCATAAATCTATGTGTATAAGTTTTTTTGTATTTAAAAATATGCAACAATCATTGTATTTATCGGCCTTCTCACATTTGCTATTTAAAAAAATCATGTTATAATGTTTTTTGTATACAGTGATAAGGAATTATCAATGTTGGTAGTAGTGTTGTTTGCCATAATGATTCTTTACTAAAATTGAAAAGTATATCATTGGCGGATTAGCTTAGTAATGAAGGAGAAAGTATGGGGAAAAAGGGGTTTATATTTTTACCCGGTGGATTCAATAGTGTAATTGAAGAATTATCAAAAAAGTATCGTATATATGCACCTGTGCTCAAAGAAAAGGAAGGCAGATTTACAGATACTGATGTTATTCGATATGATTTTGTAAATGAAGTGGCGGACATTGAGCTTGAGAAGAAGTCCGATTATTCATTTAAGGAGATTTTAACTCCGCTTTCACAGACATTATTTTTCTTTACGGAAAATGATGTGAAGGAAGCAAATGTAGACGAGAGAGAGGTATTGGTATTCTTAAGAAGTTGCGATTTGAATGCATTAAAAAGACTTGATCAAATCTATCTTAAAAACGGTAGAGAAGAAGACTATTTCTATGCTCGTATCAGAGATAAGGTGAAGTTTGTACTTATGGGATGTGCTCATTCGTATGAGGACTGTTTCTGTGTGGATACGGGTACAAACAGAGCTGATGACCTTGATTTCAGTTTTTCGGTTGACTATGTTGACAACAAGTTCAGATGTCAGCTTAAGGATGAGACTCTCAGTTCAATATTTGAAAACAATGCACTTAAAGAAGAAGATGTTACACCTATGTTTGTAACAGAGAATGAGACAAGAGTTAAGTTGCCGGGAGAGGTACCTCTTTCGATATTTACATCCGATATGTGGGATGAATATACTGCAAGGTGCATAGGATGCGGAAGATGTAACTATGTTTGTCCTACCTGTACCTGCTATACAATGCAGGATGTATACTATACGGATAACGGCAAAGTCGGTGAGAGAAGAAGAGTCAATGCTTCATGTATGGTAGACGGATATACCAATGTGGCAGGCGGCGGAGAATACAGAAAGAAGCACGGAGACCGTATGAGATTTAAGACTATGCATAAGATCTACGACTTCAGAAAGCGTTTCGGCTACAATATGTGCGTAGGTTGCGGCAGATGTGATACTGTGTGCCCTGAGTATATTTCATTCTCAAATATTATTAATAAAGTAACAGCTAAAGTAGAGGAGGTGCAAAATGAGAACTAATCCTTATATTCCATTTCCGTCAAAAATTTTAGATGTTATTAAACATACAAAGAAAGAATACACTTTCAGAATGGAATTTCACGGTGATGTAAAGCCGGGACAGTTCTTTGAGGTTTCTATACCTAAGTTCGGTGAGGCGCCTATTTCCGTAAGCGGAATTACCGAAAACAGTGTGGATTTGACTATACGTAAGGTAGGTAGAGTTACAGATGAGGTATTTGAAAACTATGTCGGAGATACATTATTCCTTCGCGGACCTTACGGTAACGGCTTTGATGTAGATAAATATACGGACGGTGAGTGTGTGGTGGTAGCAGGCGGTACAGGTGTTTCTCCTGTTCGCGGTGTTATAAATGCTCTTGCTGCAAGTAAGGACTCTAAGGATAAGCATGTAATACTGGGATTTAGAAGTCCTTCGGATATGCTCTTTAGAGATGATATTGCAGACTGGGAAAATAAAATTGACCTTATTTTGACAATGGATAAGGAAGCTGAAGGTTACACCGGAAATGTCGGACTTGTAACCAAGTTTATCCCTGAGCTTAAGTTAAAAAATATTGAAACTGCACAGGCTGTAGTGGTAGGACCTCCTCCAATGATGAAGTTTTCGGTAATAGAGCTTTTGAAGCTTGGATTTAAAGAGGAGAACATCTGGGTTTCTTACGAGCGAAAGATGTGCTGCGGTATCGGAAAATGCGGACATTGTAAGGTAAATGACACTTATATATGTCTTGACGGACCGGTATTTAACTATGTAGACAGTAAGGCTTTGATTGATTAGAGAGGTGAATAATGGATATAAATGTAAAAAAACTTAAGAAAAACGCCTTTCGTGTATCTAAAGTGCGTGGTGAGACAGCGTCAAGAATAAGAATGCCGGGCGGTTATATAGATGCTGAAAGTATGAAAAGAATATCTGAAATTGCAGATAAGTACGGCAACGGAAGTATATTTATAACAAACCGTCAAGGTGTTGAGATTCCGGGCATTAAGATTACAGATATGGATGCCGTAAACAAGGAAATTCAGCTTATTATCGACCATGAGGGTACAAATCAGGATAAGAGAGATACAGGTTATGCCGCATCCGGAACCAGAAATGTGGTTGCCTGTCCGGGAAAGAGACTTTGCCCTTACGGTAACTACGACACCACTGAGTTTGCAAGAAAGATGGAGAAGCAGATCTTCCCAAACAACCTGCACTTTAAGGTAGCTTTTACAGGTTGTTCAAACGACTGTGCCAAAGTTCGTATGAACGACTTCGGTATTATGGGAATGACTGAGCCGCAGTACAATCCCGACAGATGTGTGACTTGTGAGGCGTGTGTAAAGGGATGTAAGCAAAAGAGCGTAGAGGCGCTGAGAGTCGTTAACGGAAAGATTGAAAGAAATACCGAAAAATGTATAGGATGCGGTGTATGTATTACAGTATGTCCTACCAGAGCATGGACAAGAAGTAAGGAAAAATACTACAGACTTGTTTTACTTGGAAGAACAGGAAAGAAGAACCCGAGACTTGCAGAGGACTTTATTAAATGGGTCGATGAGGACAGCATTTTAAAGATTGTAAAGAACGCTTATGCCTATGTTGAGAGATATATCGACACAAATGCTCCTGACGGTAAGGAACATGTCGGATATATTGTAGACAGAACAGGTTTTGAAGAGTTCTATAAGTGGATTATGGAAGGCGTAACTTTAGGACCTAAGGCGGAAGTTGCAAAAACTATGTACTGGGGCGGAAAACATTACGACCACGAATAGGATTTTTGTTTAAAAACAAAAACAAACATCATTGTATGCAGAATAGTACACAAAATACAATGTTTATCGTTTGCATTTATTTTTTAAATTGGTATAATGAGAAACGAAGAAATAATTATATATTATTTATTATAAACAATTACTTAGTAGGAGGAATAAAATGGCTAAGAGACAAATGAAGACCATGGATGGTAATCAGGCAGCCGCTCATGCATCATATGCTTATACTGATGTTGCTGCAATTTATCCGATAACACCATCATCTGTCATGGCAGAGCACACCGACGAGTGGGCAACAGACGGTAGAAAGAATATTTTCGGCCACACTGTTCAGGTAACAGAAATGCAATCAGAGGCAGGTGCTGCAGGTGCAGTTCATGGTTCTCTTTCAGCTGGAGCTTTGACAACAACATATACAGCTTCACAGGGCCTTCTTCTTATGATCCCAAATATCTATAAGATGGCAGGAGAGCAGCTTCCGGCAGTTATCAATGTTTCCGCTCGTGCTATTGCAACACATGCACTTAGTATTTTTGGAGATCATTCAGATGTTTACGCTTGTCGTCAGACAGGTGCAGCAATGCTTTGTTCATCATCAGTTCAGGAAGTTATGGATTTGACACCTGTTGCTCATCTTTCAGCAATAAAGGGAAAAGTTCCGTTTATCAACTTCTTTGACGGTTTCAGAACATCACATGAGATTCAGAAAATTGAAACTTGGGATTACGCAGATCTTAAGGATATGGCTGATATGGATGCTGTCGCAGCTTTCAGAAAGAATGCACTTAATCCTAATCATCCTGTAGAGAGAGGATCGGCACAAAACCCTGATATCTTCTTCCAGGTAAGAGAAGCAAGCAATCCTTATTATGATGCATTACCTGCAATTGTTCAGGACTATATGGACAAGGTTAATGCTAAAATCGGTACAGATTATAAATTATTTAACTACTATGGTGCTGCTGATGCAGAGACAATCATCATCGCTATGGGTTCAGTTAACGATACAATAGAAGAGACAATTGATTACCTTCTTAAGCAGGGTGAGAAAGTCGGAGTTGTTAAGGTAAGACTTTACAGACCTTTCAATGCACAGGCACTTGTTGACGCTATCCCTGACAGCGTTAAGAGAATTCAGGTTCTTGACAGAACAAAAGAGCCGGGATCACTTGGTGAGCCGCTTTGGCTTGACGTTGTTGCAGCACTTAAGGGAACTAAGTTTGATGCTGTTCCTGTATTCAGCGGTCGTTACGGCCTCGGTTCAAAGGATACAACACCTGCTCAGATAGTTGCAACATTCCATAACACAGAGAAGAAGAGATTCACAATCGGTATCAACGATGATGTTACACATCTTTCACTTGAGCAGGGTCCTGCACTTGTTACAACACCTGAGGGAACTACAAACTGTAAGTTCTGGGGTCTCGGTGCCGACGGTACTGTAGGTGCAAACAAGAACTCTATCAAGATTATCGGTGACAATACAGATATGTATGCACAGGCATATTTTGACTATGACTCAAAGAAGTCCGGTGGTGTTACAATGAGCCACTTGCGTTTCGGTAAGAAGCCTATCAAGTCAACATATCTTATCCATAAGGCTGACTTTGTAGCATGTCACAATCCTGCATATATCAGAAAGTACAACATGGTACAGGAACTTGTTGACGGAGGTACATTCCTTCTTAACTGTACATGGAACGATGCTGAACTTGAGGAGCATATCCCGGGACAGGTTAAGAAGTATATCCATGATCACAAGATCAACTTCTATACAATCGACGGTGTAAAGATCGGTATTGCTACAGGTATGGGACCTACAAGAATCAATACAATTCTTCAGTCCGCATTCTTTAAGCTTTCAGCAATTATTCCAGAGGAGCAGGCAATTGATCTCATGAAGAAGGCCGCTGAGAAGACTTACGGAAGAAAAGGTGAGGATGTAGTTAAGAAGAACTGGGCAGCTATCGAAGAAGGTGCTAAGAATGTTCATAAGGTAGAGGTTCCTGCAAGCTGGGCTGATGCTAAGGACGAGGGACTTGATTATCCGGTACATACAGATGGTAGAGAAGATGCAATTAAGTTTGCAAACAATATCCAGACAGCTGTAAGTGCACAAGAGGGTAACAACCTTCCTGTATCTGCATTTAAAGATTATGTTGACGGTACAACACCTGTAGGTACATCAGCATATGAGAAGCGTGGTATTGCTGTAAATATGCCTATCTGGAACAGTGACAACTGTATTCAGTGCGGTTTCTGTTCATATGTATGTCCTCATGCAGTTATCAGAACAGTTGCTCTTACAGAGGATGAGGCTAACAATGCTCCTGAGGGTATGAGCGTACTTCCTATGACAGGTATGCCTAACTACAAGTTCACTGTAGCAGTATCTGCACTTGACTGTACAGGTTGCGGTTCTTGTGCTAATGTATGTCCTGGTAAGAAGGGTGAGAAGGCTCTTACAATGCAGAGCATGCCTGAGAATGTTGAGCGTCAGAAGTGGTTTGACTATGCAACAGCTACACCTGAGAAGCCTGAGGTTATTGCTAAGTTCAAGGAGAATACAGTTAAGGGTTCACAGTACAAGAAGCCTTTACTTGAGTTCTCAGGAGCTTGTGCAGGTTGCGGTGAGACACCTTATGCAAGACTTATCACACAGCTCTTCGGTGAGAGAATGTACATTTCAAATGCTACAGGTTGTTCATCAATCTGGGGTAACTCTTCACCTTCAACACCTTACACAGTAAACGCTAAGGGACAGGGTCCTGCTTGGTCAAACTCATTGTTCGAGGATAATGCGGAGTTCGGTTACGGTATGTTCCTTGCTAATGAGGCACTTAGAAACGGTCTTAAGACAAAGGTAGAGGCAATTGCCGAGAACGGTTCAGATGATCTTAAGGCGGCAGCTAAGGAATACCTTGATACATTTACAGTAGGTGCACTCAACGGAAGTGCAACAGACAGACTTGTAGCTGAGCTTGAGAAGCTTAATACACCTGAGGCTAAGGAAATCCTTGACAATAAGGAATTCTTATCAAAGAAGAGCCAGTGGGTATTCGGTGGTGACGGTTGGGCTTACGATATCGGTTTCGGCGGTCTTGACCATGTAATTGCCAGCGGTAAGGATGTAAACATCATGGTATTCGATACAGAGGTTTACTCAAATACAGGTGGACAGAGTTCAAAGGCAACAAAGACAGGTGCTGTAGCACAGTTTGCTGCCGGCGGTAAGGATACAAAGAAGAAGGATCTTGCAAGTATTGCAATGAGCTACGGTTATGTATATGTAGCACAGATTGCTATGGGTGCAGATTACAATCAGACTGTTAAGGCACTTGCCGAGGCAGAGGCTTATCCTGGTCCTTCACTTATCATCGCTTATGCTCCATGTATCAACCATGGTATCAAGAAGGGTATGAGCAAGGCTATGACAGAGGAGAAGCTTGCAGTTGAGTCAGGTTACTGGAACAACTTCAGATTTAATCCTGCTGCAGAGAACAAGTTCACTCTTGATTCAAAGACACCTACAGGCGACTATCAAGAGTTCCTTAAGGGTGAGGTTCGTTACGCATCTCTTGCACTCAAGGATCCTGAGAGAGCAGCTAAACTCTTCGAGAAGAATGAGGAAGACGCTAAGGAAAGATTTACATACCTTGAGAAGCTTGTAACTCTTTATTCAAAATAAGATAAATTGATATTTTTATATAAAGTAACAGATAAAATCTGTTAAGTGTACAAACGGAAGCCGCTTTTGCGGTCAAAGGGAGTCGGTGCTTTAAGTGCCGGCTCTTTTTGTTTTAAAATATTTTATTTACTTGTTATAATTGTGAACTTGGGATAAAATAGAAGTATAAAGTTAGACTGGGAGACAATATGTATAAAGATAATGAAATATGGGTGGCAAGCGACGGCGAGACCAAATTATGTATAAAGACAAATTTTGCAAACAGACACGGACTTATAGCGGGAGCGACCGGAACAGGTAAGACAGTGACGCTAAAGGTTATGTCCGAGTCATTTTCCGATGTGGGTGTACCGGTATTTTTCTCCGATATTAAGGGGGATTTGTCAGGTATGTGCAAGCCGGGCGAAGAAAAGGAAAGTATTACAAAGAGAGTATCTGAGCTTGGACTTGGTTCCGACTTTAATTTTAAGGCTTATCCTACCTGTTTTTGGGATATTTTCGGCAAGAGAGGGTTACCTCTTAGAACGACTATATCCGAGTTCGGACCTATGCTTTTATCGAAATTGCTTGAACTTAATCAGATACAGAGTGACATTTTGAATATAGTATTCAAGATTGCAGATGATGAGGGACTTTTGCTGCTTGATCTTAAGGATCTCAAGAGTATGCTAAACTATGTAAGTGAGAATGCGGCAAACTATAAGGCCGACTATGGAAATATAGCACCTCAAAGTGTAAATGCGATAATGAGAGGACTTGTATCACTTGGAGATAAGGGGGGAGATATATTCTTCGGCGAACCGGCTATAGACATAAGAGATTGGTTTGTAACTAAGGACGGTAAAGGTATGATAAATATATTGGATGCCTCCACAATTATAAACGATCCGAGCATATATGCCACATTTATGCTTTGGATGCTTGCAGAACTTTTTGAAATAATGCCTGAAGTAGGTGACCTTGATAAGCCGAAGATGGTATTTTTCTTCGATGAGGCACACCTTTTGTTTAAGGATATGCCTAAGGCGCTTCTTCAAAAGATAGAACAGGTTGTAAAGCTTATAAGATCAAAAGGTATCGGTGTATACTTTATCACACAGAGTCCAAGTGATATACCGGGCGAAGTGCTTTCACAGCTTGGAAATAAGGTGCAGCACGCACTTAGAGCTTATACACCTGCAGATCAAAAAGCTATAAAGGCTGCTGCGGCAAGTTACAGATCCAATCCGGATTTTGATACGGAGGAGGCTATTACAAACTTGGGTATAGGAGAGGCGGTAGTTTCATTTATAGGTGATGACGGAGCTCCTGCCATGGTTAGAAAAGCAAAGGTACTTCCGCCGCAGTCATATCTCGGGGCAATTGACGACATGCTTAGAGCAACGGTTATTTCAATGTCGGATCTTGCGACTAAATACAGAGATATGGTTGACAGAGATTCAGCATATGAGTTTTTACAGAGATTGCAGGTAGAAACTTCAAAAAAGCAGGAAGAAGAAAAACAGGCTGAGATAGACAGAAAGGAAGCCGAAAAACAGGCAAAGCTTGCACAAAAGGAAGCAGAAAAACAGGAAAAAGAGGCACAAAAAGAAGCTCAGAAGAAAAAAGACGCTATAAAAAAAGGTGTAGCAAGTGTGGCAGGGACCGCCGCAGGCACTATAGGAAGACAATTGGGTAAAACACTTGGAAAATCAGGCGGAAAGTTCGGCTCAAGCCTGGGTGGAAATCTTGGAGCGAGTCTTGGAAGGGGCATACTTTCCACACTGTTCAAATTATAAATATATGAATATACGTGAAGATGTAGAACTTAGAGAGGAGTTAACTCTCAGTAAATATGCAGCTCTCAGCAAGAATTCTTCGGGAAGAGACAGATATGAAGAGCCCTGTGATATAAGAACCGTATATCAAAGAGACAGAGACAGGATACTTCATTCAAAGGCTTTCAGAAGGTTAAAGCATAAGACTCAGGTGTTTTTAGCCCCTGAGGGAGACCACTATCGTACAAGGCTTACACATACTCTTGAGGTAGCACAGATTGCAAGAACAATAGCCAAGTCACTTAGACTTAATGAAGATTTGACAGAGGCTATTGCACTTGGACATGACCTCGGGCATACACCTTTCGGTCACTCGGGAGAGGATGTGCTTAATGAAGTCTGTTCATACGGATTTGCACACTATGAGCAAAGTGTAAGAATAGTTGAGTTTCTTGAAAAATCCGGAAAGGGACTCAACCTTACAAAAGAGGTAAGAGACGGCATATTAAATCACAGAACCAGTGGAAATCCGTCCACACTTGAAGGACATGTAGTCAGGTTGTCGGATAAAATCGCATATATAAACCATGATATTGACGACTCTATCAGGGCTCATATATTAGTGGAAGACGATATACCCGGTGAATACAGCGATATATTGGGACACTCGGTCAGAGAGCGACTCAACAATCTGGTACATGGAGTTATAGAAGAAAGTATAGATAAACCGCAAATCTCTATGAATAAAGAGAAGTACAAGGCAATGATGGGGCTTAGAACATGGCTTTTTAAGAAGGTATATCATAACGAAGTGCCTAAGTCACAGGAAGGCAAGGCAAAGGCTATGATAAAGTCACTTTTTGACTACTATATGTTGCATACCGACAAGCTTCCGGATGAGTATATCTATTTTATAAAAGAGTTAAATCAGGATAGGGAACTGGTAGTATGTGACTATATTGCGGGTATGACAGATTTATATGCAATTGAAAAGTTTAAAGATTTATTTGTTCCGAAGTCTTGGGATGTATATTAAGGAGGCGAGGCTTGTATTATTCAAATGATATAATAGATGAGGTCAGGTCCGCAAATGATATAGTGGATGTGATTTCAAGCTATGTGAAAATACAAAAAAAAGGTGCAAATTATATGGGGCTTTGCCCTTTTCATTCAGAAAAGTCTCCTTCATTTTCGGTATCACCAAGTAAGCAGCTTTTTCATTGCTTCGGATGCGGAGTAGGAGGAGATGTAATCACATTTATCAGGCAGTATGAGAATTATTCATTCGGTGAGGCACTGTCATTGCTTGCAAAGAGAGCAAATATTGAACTGCCGCAGTTAAGTGACAGTGATAAAGCACAAAACGATGAAAAAAACATCATACTTGAGATAAACAAGACGGCAGCCAAATACTTTTATGAGACACTTTTTTCAAAAGAGGGCAAGGAAGGACTTGAGTATTTTAATTTAAGAGGACTTGATGCTAAAGATATAACACATTTCGGACTTGGATTTTCAAAAAAGACTCCAAACGATTTATATAAATATCTGAAAGAGCAGGGTTACGATGATACTATACTCAAAAAAAGCGGACTTATAAATATTGATGAGAGAGGTGCAAGAGACAGATTTTGGAACAGAGTAATGTTTCCTATAATAGATGCAAACTCCAGAGTAATAGGTTTTGGAGGAAGAGTGATGGGCGACGGACTTCCGAAGTATGTCAATTCACCTGAAACGATTGCATTTGATAAAAGCAGAAATCTGTACGGCTTAAATTTTGCAAAGAGAACAAAAAGAGACTTCTTTTTGCTGTGTGAGGGATATATGGATGTTATAGCACTGCACAAGGGAGGTTTTGAAAACTCGGTTGCAAGTCTGGGTACAGCACTTACACCGCTTCATGTAAAACTTTTATCAAGATATACAAAGAAAGTAGTACTTACATATGACTCTGACGGAGCCGGTATAAATGCCGCTAAAAGGGCGATTCCGCTTTTGAAAGAAGAGAATATAAATGCAAAGGTACTCTCAATGGCACCGTACAAGGATCCGGATGAGTTTATCAAAAATCTTGGCAGTGAGGAATTTGAGAGGAGAATTGATGCCGCCGATAATGCGTTTCTTTGGGAAGTGGAAATACTGAAAAAAGACTACAACCTGAATGAACCGGATGAGAGAACAAACTTTTATAGGGAAGTCGCAAGAATGTTAAGTACATTCAGTGAGAAACTTGAAAGAGAAAATTATACTCATGCGGTAGCAAACAGGCTGATGATTGACTACAAATCACTTTTTGATATGGTAAATTCCTACGGCTTTGCTTCAAATACATTAAAAAAAGAAGAGCCGAAAGAAAATAAAAAAACGGATGACGGATATACAAAGGCACAGGGACTGTTACTTACATGGATAGTTGAAGAGGTGGAACTTTTTGACAAGATAAGTGAATATATTTCACCGATTCACTTTAGCGAAGGATTTTACAGAGATGTTGTAACAAGGATATTTGAAAAGATAAAACAGGGAGATTTTAATTTTTCAAACATTTGTGACGACTATACAGATGATATAGAAAAGCAGAAACTGCTTTCCAAAATACTGAACACTAATCTTGGGACAAACCTCAGTGATGACGAGAAGAAGAAGGCAATCACTGAAAGTATACTGAAAATCAGACAGGCGAGTTTAGACGAGAAGAGTAAAAATGCAAAAGGAATTGAAGAGTTTCAAAAAATCATAAAGGAACAGGCGATTTTGCGAAAGCTTCGTGTGGATTTAGATTAGTGGAGGAAGTATGAGGGGGAAGAATATAGAAAATGAGTTTGAAAAAATACTCAAAAAAGACGTTGACGGAAAATTGACTACTTTGAAAATTCAAAGAATCTTCTCTGAAAATAATATCCCGAAAGAATATCTTCCGGAGTTTATAGAATTCCTTGAAAAAAAAGATATTACGGTTGAGGAAGAGGATGATAAGGAACCGACAGATTTTGACTGTGAGTCGGATCCTGAAGAGTATATTCTTTTAAAGGATACTGAATTTGAAGATGAGTTTGATGAAGAAGATATTAAGGATCTGAAAGATATAGATTTGAATATCTTGGAAAATCTGGATGATTATGTCGCAATAGAAGATCCTATAAAGATGTACCTGAAGGAGATCGGCAAGATACCTCTTCTGAGTGTGGATGAGGAGATGAATCTTGCAAAGAAAATTTGTGATCCGGATGAGAATGTCAGAAAAGAAGCCAGAAAGAAGATGGCGGAGTCCAATCTCAGACTTGTAGTAAGTATTGCAAAAAGATATATGGGCAGAGGGATGCAGCTTTTGGACCTTATACAGGAAGGAAATCTTGGACTTTTGCGTGCTGTTGAAAAATTTGACTATCAAAAAGGATTTAAATTTTCAACTTATGCCACATGGTGGATAAGGCAGTCAATAACCAGATCTATTGCAGATCAGGCAAGAACTATAAGAATTCCGGTACATATGGTAGAAACTATCAACAGGTTGATAAAGATACAAAGAAAGCTTGTACAGGAGTTTGGAAGAGAGCCAAGGCCTGACGAGGTTGCAAAGGTTATGGGTATTCCTGTA
>NZ_CALLVU010000013.1 GCF_938015485.1 uncultured Lachnoanaerobaculum sp.
GAAGACTACGAGGTAGATAGGGCCAAGATGTAAGTACAGCAATGTACTGAGTTGACGGTTACTAATAGGTCGAGGGTTTAACCAAAAGATAGGAAAATTTACGATTTGATATTTATATGATCGGAAGCATTTGGTAGGCAGTTTTGAAGATACATCTTTACAAATATTTATTGTATTGATATAATAAGCACATGCGCGAGTGGCTCAGTTGGTGGAGTACGACCTTGCCAAGGTCGGGGTCGCGGGTTCGAGTCCCGTCTCGCGCTTAACTAAAACCCTTGAGAAATCAAGGGTTCTTTTTATTTGTGTGATATTTCGTGTTGCATATTTTTGATATGCTCCATAATTTTACTTGTAAATCTTTCGTTGTAGTCGTCCATAACTCCACGATAAATATTTTTCAAAGTACCGTCCGACGCCCAACCGCCACGCTGCATGATATACACGTCCGGAACGCCTATCGCGTGCATCATGCTTGCCGCGTAATGCCTTAAATCATGAAACCTGAAAGATTGTATCTCTAAACTCTTTAATATCTTTGCAAAGCGATGTGTGATTTGATTAGGGTTCAAATCTACAAGCTTGCCCGATGTAGGCAACTCTTTAATTATGTAGTCAGGCATATCTATATCACGCGTGCTTGATGTCGTCTTTGTAGTCTTTATAGTCCAGTCCTTGCCCTCTGTATATACAAGCGCTTTAGTTATATGTATGATACTGCCTTCCACATCCTCTGCAGTCAAGGCACACACTTCAGACCGTCTGAGGGTGCCGAACGCCGCAAGGTATACAGCTATGAGCATATCTCTATCTTTTTCTTTACAGTACTCTATGATAGCCTTTATATCTGCATCCGTAGGCACATATAGCCGTGGTTTTATCCTCTGTGGCAAGCTTATATTTATATGCAAGTTCGGGTAGTAAGCCTTAAGAACCGTATATAAGAAGCCATAGGCATTTTTTACAGTTTTTGGACTTCTACCGACCGCATAGGAATTTACCCACCGCTGTATCAGATCCGGAGTAAATTTGCTTAAAGGAAGCCGCAAGTAGCCGTCAAAAGCATTATATATAAGCCGCTTATAATTTACTAAAGTAGTAGGCGATAAGATGTTAGACTTCATCGCGCAATAATTGCACATTGCACCTTCAAGCTTTATGTCTGAATTCTTAGAGGTGTCTACATTATCAAGCTTGTAGGCGGTGGCCATATGCTCCGCTTCCTTCTTTGTCTTTGCTGTGAAGGATTTATAATGCCTCCGCCCTTTGTCGTCCGTATAGTCATATATCTGACATCTGTAATTGCCTGAAGGCAGCTTCTTTGCTGTAGCCATTTAGACCTCCTTTTTGAGTACAAAAATAACACCTCTTGCGAGGTGCCCGCCTAAATGGTATAATTATATTGCTCTGAAAATATACATAGGCACGGCCACGCAAGTGGCTAATCCTTGAGAATCTCCGTATTGGCGTGCGGGGGTTCTTTTTTATTTTGAACTACCGAAAAAGCCTCGGTAGTTGAACTTTTTCATTTTTGGAAATGGTTGAGCTTGTTCCAATATAGAACAAGTTCTTTCTATTTTGGAAATAACTTATTTTTGTAGGACATTTCCTTCATATGCGAAGTACTTGCCTGCTCCGTCGTCTTTTATCATAGACTTATCAAATGTTGCGTGGCCTTGCTCACCGAAGTCAAGTGTTACAGTATCCCACAAATTATAGTAGCTTTCATCTAAAGAAAGTATAGGGTCTGTAATCTCAGATACAGAAGTCTCAGCCACCGCGTCGAGTGGGAATTGACCGTTGTACTTGCTTAGATCCACGCTGATATACAAGTCCTTATCCTTCATTTCTACACTTTTTACAGACGTGCCGGGCGTCATGTAGTCGGGCAGCATTTCTTGTACTTTAGCGACTAAATCGCTTTCGGCAGCAGCTGCAGTTGTAGACTCTACTGTAGCTTCAGTACTACTTGCAGTACTCTCGTTTGATGCAGCAGCTCCGCCACATCCTGTAAGCGCCATGGCTATAGCCACGGCTATCAATTCTTTTTTCATATGTTCCTCCAAATAAATTTATATAATTCCACCTTGCAAAAAGTTATTGACATTCGAACATATATTCGATATATTTAACCTACATGCAGGAGGGAAAAAACATGGACGATAAGGAAGAATTTAAGGAGTTATGTAGATTATTATTACTTGCCAATCGCAGACATATAAGATTACTAATTATATATCTGAAGAAAATGCTCGGGGCTGACTGATGTCAGTCTTTTTTATTTTCCCCTATATTGGAAGCCATATCTACAATAATCTTCTCTAAAACATTCCACTCTTCCTCATTCAGCTTTGATATAGCTGATATAAAACGCTTCTTAAATGTATTAGAAGTGTCCCACTGTATTTCACCGATGAACGAGATTATTTCTTCATCTAATGTCATATCTTTAAACATTTCGCCCGTGCCGGTTCTAAGCCACTCTTCGTTGACATTAAATTCACGGCAAATCGCCAGAATGTTTGAGTCGCTCAATCCGTTGCGCCCTCTTTCTATATCGGAGATAGCCGAGCGAGTAACTCCGATTTTTTCACCGAATTTTTCACCTGATAGCCCCAAGGCTTTTCTAAGTTCTTTTACTCTTTCTCCCATTATACCTCCTTTCCAAATCCATTTTCTTATATTCACAGTATATAGGGAATAAAAATAAAAGTCAAGAAAAAAGTTCGCAAAAACGACAAAAAACCATTGACAAAGTCGTTTTAACGATGTATTATGTACGCATAACCAACAAAAACATGAAGGAGAACAAAAATGAAGAGGTTTGAAGTAGGAAAGACTTACACAGATTTCATAAAAGCAAGATTTGAGGTAATAAGCAGAACAGAAAAAACAGTTCAATTTTTTGTAAAAAAAGGAAATGGATACCTTGAAGCAGGTAAAACCTATAGAAAGAAAATATGCAGGTACCACAACGATTATGAATCTGTTTATGGAACAGACTGGGGCATACATGCAATATCTGAGATTTAAAAGTAGGGGGCGCAAAGCTCCGCCCCTTACGGGGTAGAAAGGAGTAAAGATGACAAAGAAAGATACAAAGAGGATAGTAACGATATTAAAAGCTACACTGCCAAAACTTAGTCAGGAAAAGCAAGAATACTTGTTAGGCCTTGCAGAAGGCATGGAGATGGCAAGAGTGATTGCGGAGGATAAAGAAGAAAAGGCAAGCTGATAGAAAAAAAGGATGATAATTGAAAATTAAAGGAGAAAAAGGGAAATGGAAAGTAACGGATGTTTTGTATATGCAAATGGATTTGTAGGTTTGTGCGTAGAAAGATGCGAGTATCACGGCTTTTATATCGAGCCGGGCATGATAGTAGTAGATAAGAACTTGGCAAGAGAGGCCTTTGGTATTGTACATCTTGAAGATGATGTAATCGTATCTTATAAGGGTGCATATGATGACTGCTTTGGGATATGGGCAAAAGTAGAAGGCAACTATAAGAGGATGGAGAGATATATAGTTTCACATTTGAACGAACTGGCGGCGGATCTGGAAGAGATAATCGCTGTGTGCGGTCAAAAAGATATAGACGAGTTTATCTGTGACAGGCTTATCGACTCAGATATCTACACGGGCGAAGGTTTCAGAATCACTTACGAAGAGCCGGGCGACAAGTGCAATGACGGCGGAAAGTATGGCCGCTATATAGATTTTAGAAAAACGGAAATCCCAGGACTCTATGATGTGGAAAGCTGGACTACCTGCGATTTTGATAGCTGCGGCACAGGTTTCGAAGGCTTTGAGTGGCTGACTGAAAGAAGTGCCGAATGGTGGAAGAGTAGGGGCATCTATTCAGAAGACCTGAAGAAGCACAGCAAAAGAGCTGTGGCCATGAGAGTGATTAAGGAGATATTAGAAAGGGAGGAAAAATAAATGAAATTTAAGATTTTTGATTATGCAGGTAGAGAAGTGATTGTGGATGCAGGCGATAAGGAGATTCGTCAAATCCGTGTTGAAGAAGTCACAGGAGATGAGGTGATTGAAATTGAATATGTAGATGGAAGCATTGAGGAGTTCGACAGTGGAATATGCAGATTAACCGATTTCCGTGATGGCGCTTATAGGGTTGCGGGAGATGATTTGAAAAAGTGGCTAGCTGACAGAGCTGTTATTGATATAGAGACGAGAATAATCAATCTGACTCCACACGCAATAAACATTGTGGACAAAGATGGAAACAAAATTGTTGATTTGCCCTCTGAAGGAGAGGCAAGGGCGGTACAAACAAATATCAGTATTGGAAGCTTAGGAGATATACCGCTTGTAAAAACAGAATTTGGTGAGCCTATAGGCTTACCGGAACCTACAGAAAATACATTTTATGTAGTCTCTGCGATTACCGCCAATGCAGCAAAGCAAGCAGGTAGAAGTATTGATGACTTACTGCTTACAGCCGAAACTGTGAGAAATGAAAAGAACCAAATCATAGGATGCAAGGCCTTGGCAAAAATATAAGAAAAGACATTTGAGGAGGAAACTGTGGCTGAATTGACCAAAACAGAAATAGATAAAACCGAGGTTTTATCAGTGTACAGATGGTTGGACGCTGATAATATAAATCCTTTTGAAGTACTAGAGTACAACCCTGAAGATAAAGGGTTGTATACAGTAAAAATTGTGAAAGATGACGAGCATAAATGTTATAGACAAGTGCTTTCTACCAAGGTCGGTGAAGCTGTATCCGAATTAAATAAGCGCGGACAGTGGATTGAGAGACACCACTATGATGGATATTTTAGGATGCTAGACAATAGAGTTTATAAAGTAGAACTCTACGATACATCACGCAACGGAAGAAACAAGCCTTTCAAGCTTGAGGCTGCGTGGGCTAAGCAGAACTACAATCGCCACTTACAGCCTACGGGGCTAGTAAGGGTGTATGGCTTCGACAGTGAAGATACACCTTATGGATATGAGGAGGCTTTCACGCCAAAGAGGTGGGAAATTGCATATACCACCATGGGTGATGTGATGATGGGTGACAACAAATATGGTCTGCTTATAAAAAACGGCAAACCCACCCTCGGACCAAACGAGGGCTACTGGACAGTCACATTTTGGGAAGAGGCAAAAAAGAAATTTAATATAGTGGAATAGAAAGGAAGGGAATATGAACAGATTAAAGATTTTTAAAAATGATAGTTTCGGACTTGTAAGGACGCTTGAGATAAATGGTGAACCATGGTTCGTAGGTAAAGATGTGGCAGAGGCGTTGGGATATAGCAATCCAAGAAAAGCAATAGGCGACCACGTGGATGATGAAGATAAGGGAGTAACGAAATGTGACACCCTTGGGGGAAGTCAGGATTTAACTGTAATCAATGAAAGTGGTTTGTATAGCTTAATCTTATCAAGCAAGCTTCCAACCGCAAAAGCCTTTAAAAGGTGGGTAACATCTGAAGTATTGCCGGCTATAAGAAAACACGGGCTATATGCTACAGAAGAACTGATAGCAAATCCTGACCTTGCTATAGAAGCATTTAAGGCACTGAAGGAAGAAAGAGAAGCAAGGAAAGCCCTTGAGGCTGAAAACAAGCAAATGCAGCCGCTGGCACTCTTTGCAAAATCTGTATCAGCAAGCCATACATCAATCTTGATTGGTGAGCTTGCAAAACTTATCAAGCAAAACGGCGTAAATATTGGACAAACAAGGCTATTTGCGTGGCTTAGGGATGAAGGATATCTAATGAAGTCCGGTAGTAGCAGAAATATGCCTACCCAAAGAAGCATGGAGCAAGGACTCTTTGAGATAAAAGAGAGTAGCTATATAAATTCTGAAGGTGTCACTGTAGTCACAAAGACTACAAAGGTTACAGGCAAGGGGCAAATATACTTTGTAAATAAATTTTTGTGTAAGTAAGGAGAAAAGACATGGAGCAGGCAGAAAGAAAAATGATAAAAGGCGTTGTAATTCCTACGCTGACAAGGGGCACAGTGGAGGAAGAAAAAGAGAAGGCATTGAAAGAATTAGAGAATAGGGTCTTCAAGCATAAGGTTGACCTTGAGAGTTTAAAACGCAATTACAGAATTACATATAACGCTGCATCTAGTCAACGAGCGGAGCTGCGTGCATTAAAAAATAGAATGTATTTAGTCTTCGCGGGGCTTTGCATGGCTGATGTGGTCTTCATCCTGATATTTGTAAAGATGCTTATCAAATGACTTACAAGCATCAGTGGATGATAGATTTTTTCAGTAATCTACTTGAAGAAAAGAAAAAAGAAGGAAATGACAGAGATGTGGCCGAAATAAAAAAGGCCATACAGGTTATAAAAAAACATGAGGAGGAGAAAAATGCCGAGATTAGCGCCGTCAAGGACAGAAATGATGGATAGGCAATTCAAGGCTGCATATATGGCAGGCCTTGAGCTTAAAGGACTGAAGACGAAAAACATTGCAAGCCTTATCGGCAAATGCGAAAAGACGGTGGCGCATAAAAGAGACCACCCGGCTGACATGACAGTGTTTGAGTTAAGAGCGATAGCGGCCACACTGGACTTCACAGCGGAGCAGGTCGCAAGCATGATACTGAAGGCTTAAAGATGATTGAAAGAAAGATATTGGCCAGTCGTGAAGAGTGGCTAAAGCATAGAAGTAGGATAGGCGGTTCAGACGCCGCCGCAATCGTGGGATTGAATCCCTATAAGACAAATACGGACCTCTACTTAGAAAAGACGGGGCAAAAAGAAAGCCCTGATATATCCGATAAGCCTTACGTGATGTACGGCACAAAGGCGGAGGAGCATCTAAGAGAGTTATTCAGATTAGACTTTCCGCAGTACAAAGTTGAGTACTTTGATAACAATATGTACTTAAATTCAAGGTATCCATTCGCACATGCAAGCCTTGACGGTGAGCTTACAGACAAGGACGGCAGAAGGGGCATACTTGAGATAAAAACAACCAATATACTGCAGAGTATGCAGAAAGAAAAGTGGAGGGATAGGATACCTGATAACTACTTTATACAAGTGTTGCATTACTTGATGGTCACTGAATTTGACTTTGTAGTGCTTAAGGCACAGCTAAAGAGTGAGTTCGGCGGTCAGATATATCTGCAGACAAAGCACTACTTTATCGAAAGAAGTGAGGTTGTGGGAGATATAGAGTACTTAGCGGAGGAAGAAAGAAAATTTTGGAAGTGCGTGGAGGTTAAAAGGATGCCTGATCTGATACTTCCTGATATATAAAGATGCCATTTTCCCGATGTCGGGAAAGACGACCATTTTGGTGACGTCAACAAGATGGCCTATATTGGCGGAAGCGACAATATAGCGGAAATAGCGACATTATTATGTCGCAAAAAGAAGGAGGACTATGGAACTAAAGATATACAATCCGAGCGAAGAAAACGGCTTTTTAAAAGCGATTGAGTGGAATTATGAGGAACTCAAAGCAGAGTTATCACAGAAGCTTGAGCAATATAAAGGTCTTGTATATACAGAAGACCAAATCAAAGAAGCGAAAGCAGATAAAAAAGCAGTGCTTACAGCCTTATGAGCAATTTGAAGCACAGATAAAAGATTTGCTTGCAGTTATAAAAGAGCCTGTAGCCTTGATTGACTCACAAATCAAAGGCTATGAGGAAGAAAAAAAGCAAAAGAAGCTTGAAGAAGTTAAGGCACTGTTTGAGAAGCTGAAAGATGCAGCAGGCGAAGAACTTGAGTTTGTTGGCTTTGAGCAGATATTTGAAGATAAGTTTTTAAATGCCAGCTTGTCACTGAAGATGGTCGAAACTGTAATAAGCAATAAATTTAACAGTATCAAATGCAATCTTAAGACAATAGCGGATTTAAAAGAGTACAGCTTTGAGGCTACAGAAGTCTACAAAGAGACTTTGAATCTCAATGAGGCTTTAGAAAAAGCAAGGTACATGGTAGAGATTGCAAAGAAAAAAGCTGAGGCAGATGCAGCGGATGACAAGGAAGGCACAGAGGTATCTGAAGATACAGCTGCTACAGCAAAGGAAGGCACTGAAGAAAAAAGAGCATGGGTAAGATTTGAAGCTTACCTAACCAGTACCGAAGCAAGGGCACTGGGGGCTTGGTTTAAATTAAAAAATATCAAAATTAGGAGGATTTAAAAATGGCAGTACAAAACAGTTTAGTAGCAAAAAAGAAGGCGACAGGATTTACAGCATACCTGACAGCAGATGCGGTCAAGGAGCAGATAAATAAGGTCGTGGGCAGTAAAAACGGTACAAGGTTTATAAGCTCTATCGTGTCGGCGGTAAATAATAATACCATGCTTCAAGAGTGTACAAACTCTTCAATCCTATCGGGAGCATTACTTGGAGAAAGCCTTAATCTTTCACCCAGTCCACAGCTTGGCCAGTACTATTTAGTACCCTTCAAGGATAAGAACAAGGGTATAACGCTTGCGCAGTTCGTTCTTGGCTACAAAGGATACTTGCAACTTGCGATAAGGTCAGGACAGTATAAAAAAATCAATGTTCTGGCAATAAAAGAGGGTGAGCTTGTTCGATACGATCCGCTTAACGAAGAGATAGAAGTAAATCTGATAGATGACGAAGAGGAAAGAGAAAAAGCAACGACTATCGGCTACTATGCAATGTTTGAGTACACGAATGGCTTTAAAAAGGCAATGTACTGGAGCAAAGCAAAGATGGAGGCTCATGCGATAAAGTACTCTGCAGGATACGCAGCGGATAAGAGAAAGGGCAATCAGTATACTTTCTGGTCAAAAGATTTCGACGGCATGGCCTACAAGACAATGCTCAGGCAACTAATAAGCAAGTGGGGAATTATGAGCATAGATTTAGTAACTGCTATAGATTCAGATATGGCCGTGATAAATTCAGACGGTAGCAAGTCGTATGTAGAGACCGAGGAAAATACGAATAATTATACAGAAAATGGAGACGATAAAGTAATCGACAGTGAGGCGACAGAGAAGAAGGAAGATGCAGAAAAGAAAGAGGATACAAAGAAGCAGGAGGAAGTGAAAGAAGAGGGCGGAGACGGCAACATAGGCGATGCGCTTTTTGAGTAATCAAGATTAAGAAAAAATCAATAGCATAAGGGCATCATATAGCAAAAGAAATATAAATGCTTAAAAACTAGGTATCAAGTTCCTTTTGGTTATGTGTCACGACTATATAAGTATGGTGCCCTTTTTGCTTTGATATAAGGAGAGTAGGTAAATGCCAAACAGAATATTAAAAGAAAGCATCAATGAGAGTAAAGCCTTGGCAGAAGTTAGCATATTTGCAGAAGACTTATACAAGCGCCTTATTACTTATGCTGATGACTACGGAAGATTCAGTGTGGACTCTCAAATCATGCTAGCAAGACTATACCCAAGAGAGATACAGATTGTTAGCATTTCGGATATTGAAGACGCACTGCAAGACCTATCCGCAGCACAGAAAATTGCTTTTTATACAGATACTGAAAAAAAGCATTTATATGGAGTGTTTCCAAGATGGAGCGACCACCAAAGAATAAGAGATACAAAAGAGAAGTATCCGGAGCCGCAGGACTACTCGGCAAATGAGTATTACTCAAAGAGAGCTGTACCGATGCAGCTGAAAATTGAAATATTAGAAAGAGACAATTTTAAATGCTCAAAGTGTGGCAAGTACATAACCACCGAGACGAACGCATACAGATTTGCGAAGATGTGTGCAGGTGCTTTCTATTTTGATTACAAAGTGCCGCTTGAAAACGGTGGGGAGGTAAATGATAAAAATTTAAAACTTATATGCCCTAAGTGTAACGCCTTGAAGAAAAGATTGAGCTTTGATGATCTTCTTAAGCTGATAGATGAGCCACAAAAAGAAGTAACAAATGTTAATCCGCGGCGACTTGCGGCGACTTGCGGCGAACTGCCGCCTGAATCCGAATCCGAATCCGAATCTGAATATATTATATCTGCTGGCGCGGAGCTACAAAAAGAAAAGCAGGCGACGGATGAAAAAGAGCAGGCAATATTTGAGATACCAACCAACACGGGTGAAGGCTATCCCTTCTTTCAAGCAGATATAGACTTGTACAAGAGCTTATACCCGTCGGTAGACATCACGCAAGAGATGCGAAAGATGGTGGGATGGTCAGACGCTAATCCTACGAAGAGAAAAACAAAAGCAGGCATGAAACGCTTTGTAAACGCGTGGTTATCAAGAGAACAGGATAAGTACAAGCCTGCAAGTGCGCCTGCTACAAAGCCTGCAGGTACAAAATTCAATAACTTTGAGCAAAGAAATGACGACATAGATGCAGATATGCAAAAGGCGTTTATGGAGCAGCTGAAAGGAGTAGCAAGTGGATGATAAAAGATATATAGCCTTCACTGTACCAGGCAAGCCTGTAGGCAAGCAAAGACCGCGATTTTCAAGGCAAGGCACAGCAGTAAGGACATATACACCGCAAAAGACTGCAGACTATGAGAACCTTGTCAGGATATCTTACAGGAAAGCAAGCAAGCAAAAGCTTAAGGGTGCTATTAGTGCGACCATATACGGCTACTTTGAGCCTCCACGGTCGATAAGCAAGAAGCAAAGGGAGCAGATGCTCAAAGGTCAGATAAGCTATATCAAGAAAATTGATAGCGATAATTTAGCTAAAAGTATCTTAGATGCGCTTAACGGCGTAGCCTATGACGATGATGCGCAAGTATGTTTGCTTATTGTGCAAAAGCTTTACGCAGAGACGGCAAGGGTTGAGGTGCTACTCAAAGAACTTTAAGTGTTAAACCGGTCGATTTCGACTAGTTTAATAATAAAATTCAATATCATAAAATTAAATGGCACTACAAAATGCGTTATATGGCGTTTTCATAGCGTAGTGGATAAAAATATCACTAAGGCAATAAAAATGTCTTCTAGGCATACTGTGGCTAAAATCAGGGGTATATGAAGCGAATTACGAAGGGAGAAATGTGAACGAAGAGAAAATAAGCAAAGCTATCGAGGCATTCAAGACGGCTGAAAAGATAGCAAGGGACTTTTACGATAAGCCTGTAGTCGTCACATATAGCGGCGGAAAAGATAGCGACGTCCTACTGGATCTGGCGATAAAATCGGGCATAAACTTTGAAGTATCGCACAGTATTACAACTGTGGACGCACCGCAGACAAATCGACATGTAAGTAAAGTTTTTGCGGAGCTGAAAGAAAAAGGCATAAGAGCATATAAGAAAATGCCGGTTTACAAAGGCAAGCCGATAAACATGTTTAGCTTGATAGCAGAAAAGGGCATACCGCCGACAAGACTTGTACGATACTGCTGCAGAGTTTTCAAAGAGGGTACAGAAAAAAACAGAGTTGTGGCCTTGGGGGTAAGGGCTGCAGAGTCAAGAAAAAGGCAAAATAGAAATGTATTTTCGACAATCGGAAAGAGACTTGCGGACTCAAAGCACTTTAGCTTAGAACATACCGAAGAGGTTTTTAAAGATGCTAAAACGCAAAACGAAGTATGGGATTGTATGCTTGTCACAACGGCAAGAAAACATAAAACAATACTTGTAAATCCGATATACGAATGGACTGATTCTGAAATCTGGGGGTACATACATGAAAACAATATTGAATACAACGAGCTGTACGATATGGGGTACAGCAGAGTAGGTTGTATCTTATGTCCTTTTGCAAAAAAAAGTGAAAAACAAAGAGACATGATTACATTTCCATCCTATAAAAAGCGATATATAAAAGCTTTTGAAAAAATGCTTGAGGTCAGAAAAAAAGAAGGAAAAGATGACACAACCGGCATGTGGAAAGATGCCGAGTCTGTCTTCAAATGGTGGATTGAAGACAAGACGATAGAAGGACAGATGGAGTTTGATTTTTCAGAAAAGGAGTAACAATGCGAATATATCTATCAGGACCGATTACGGGCGTTGAAAATTATCACTTGAATTTTCTGAAGGCAGAAAATCAAGTGAGGGATATTTTCAAAAATGACGAAGTAATAAATCCGATGTGGATGGGCAATATGTTGCCGAACGGTAGTCATGAAGAGTATATGACTCTTTGCTTTGCTCTAGTCGGAATGGCGGACAAGATGGTAATGCTTGAAGGCTGGCAGCAGTCGAAGGGTGCATGCATGGAAAAAAGTCTTGCTGAAGAGATGGGAATAGAAATATTTGAGCTTGGAGCAAGTGGAGAAATAAAAGGAAAGTGCATATAAATACACAAAAAGTATTAAATACAATATTTTAGAGAGGTGAAAGATGGGAAAAGAGAAGGCCAAAAAAATTTGGGAGTTACTTAGTAAAATTAGTTTTGAATTAGATCAGATTAAAAAAGGCTATGGAGACATAGAAGCATTAAAAAAATGGATGAAAGAAACAGATATTTACGTCACTTTCAGTGCTGGAGGATGGAGAGGCGGAGAGCTTTGTCCGAATTTGTACACCTCCGACTTTGATGAGATAGTAAAAGCGGCTATAGACGTAATTTATAAAAGACTAGAGCAGAGAAATGCCGAGGCGCTGGAATATGTAAAAGAGATACAGGAAATGTTGACGGAGGTGGAAAAGGAGGCAAATGAGTAACGATTTTTATAATACAGAAGGCTACAAGGACAGTACAGCTTACAAGGCAATTATGGCGATAGAAGAAGCAAAGAAAAGAAAAATGAAGGAGCAGGCCGAACATGACAAGCTTGTGCAGCATATCAAATATATCGTTGAACTTGCGGGGTTTAAGCTTAGCAGCGGGGTCAAGCTTGTACATAAGCAGAGTGGAAGGAGGTATGAGTAAGTGGAAGAAAAATTAAAAGAACTTATCAAAATGCAAAAAAAGAAATATGAAATCATATCAAAGGCCGAAGAACTACAAAAGGTTATAGAACTGATAGAGCGCAGGCGCAGTTGCATTATATGCGTGAGGGATTGTGATATTTCAGGAGTTATAGATGCAAAATTTGAAATCGGTAGATGTTACGATGAAGACGATGTTCGCAGCGACATAGTTGAAGCACTCAAGATGATAAGAGACAAGTATATAAAAGCATTTGAAGATTTAGCTCAGAGGTGAAAAAGGGTTAAGAAGATGGAATATAAGAGAAAAGAAGAGTTGCAGGATATAATGCGTGAAGAAATGTCAAAAGCTGTAAAATTAGATAACGTTATAAATTTACTCATTGTTGACGACGTCAAAATTCCTGAAGGCACAATTAAGACGCTAGAAGATGTACTGGAAAAACATCTAAGAGTATATATGAAAGCGTTTGATGAGCTGTACATGGAGGAGAAGAGGAATGACTAATCCTGCAGACGGCTTAAAAGATATGATGTGGCAGTTCTTAATGACTAAAGGTCAGAAGGCGAATGTGCCGGCGTTGAAAGAATATGTATACAAGCTTATAGCAATGACCACGCAGAAGACAGCAGGGCAGAAAAAAGGCATAAACTGGAGTGAACTGGATATGCTACTTATGAGCATAGTGATTGAAGCGACAGCTTTAGTGCTATCAGGGGAATTGGACAATATAAAAGCAAAGGAGGAATAAATGGCTATACAAAAGGATATAGTGATAAATCGCAAGGAATATCAGAACATCAAAAAGAAAGACCACAATCAGATAAATGTATACTTGCAAAATATTTATAAAAATGCCTACATGGATGGCTTTAAAGCCGGTACAGAGTCAGTGCCGGGCATAGATATATCTAAAATCAGTGAGGTTTTGCTTGGAATAAAAGGCTTAGGCGCAAAGAGAGTGGCCGACATACTGGAAGCACTTGAGAAGGAGTTAGCATGTTAATACCTGCCGTGGAAGTAAAAGAATTTGAGAGATTTGGATTTAAGCCGTGCAGGGGAATTCCTAAAGGTTTGCAGTGCTACTATTTATGTGTTGCAAGAGGTTGTGAGTTTATTTTCGTCAGTCCAAAGTGCTTTATGATTGAAAATTGGTGGAAACATGATTCAAGGATACATGCAAGACCGAATTGCAAGTACAGAGACAACCGCACGGCTATAGATATTTTATACGACTTGATAAAAGCTGGAATGTTAAAAAAGGAGAGGTGAGGAATGAGAAAAATAGTTGTATACATAAACGACAAAATAATCGAGGGCTTTTCTGTAGATGATGATACTAAAGACGAAGATATCACAGATGAGTCGCTTCAAGAAGTGCTTAGTCACTTAGACTGGCACTGGGAGGAGGTGGACAAATGGCCAGAGGAGTTAGGAGGTGAGTAATGAGAAAAATAGTTATACATTTAAATGACGATGTAGTTGGCATAGCTATAGACGACAACGCTTCAGACAAAGAAATTAAAGAGCAGGTTCTTAAGGAAGTCTTAGACAGAATCGCATATGACTATGAAGAAGTAGACGAATGGCCTAGGGTCTGCACTCTTTGTGAATGGCATGTTGACAGAATAAGATTTTGTTTAAATAAAGACGTAGTAACGTGCAATGACGTGCAGGATTGCGAAAAATGGGAGCTCAAAGAAGAATATGAATAAAGATTTAGCAAGGCAAATATTGCAGCATTACGGCATCCTGCATCAAAAATCCAAGACCATAGAGGAGCTTGCAGAGTTGATTGTGGCACTACAAAAAGATATCCTTGAAGGCAAGGAAAGCCACTCAAGGGCGGTACTTGAAGAGATTGCGGACGTGCATATTATGCTTACTCAAATGCTAGATGACGAGGGCGACAAGACTATGGTATCGCTTATAGTCGACAAGAAGCTAAAAAGACAGATAAGGAGGATTAAAGCGGAAAAGTACAGTGAAAAAACTTGTAAAAGCTGTAAATGGTACGAAGGACAATATGAGCATACATGGCTATGCATTTACTCAAAAAGTGATGAGTATGGGAATTATGTAGATGATAAAATGACGTGTTGCGAATGGAAAGAGGAAGGAACAAATGAAATTTAATATTTATGACTATAATGATAAGGCTGTAGAAGTGGACACAAAAGGTAGGAAAGTAGCAAGCATATCGGTTTGCGTCTTATCAGGAGATGAGCGCATAGATATAATGTACGAGGATGGGAGCTTCGGGATGATAGACAGTTCATCTGATAGATTCATAAATTATCATGATGGAGATTATGAGTTATCAGGCGATAAATTATTAAAATGGATGGAGTACACTCCGAGAAAAGGCGAGAAGGGAATATCTTACGAAAGATTGTGGAGATTCGGTTCGTATCTGAATTAGGGTGATGAAAAATGAAGAAGAATTGCGATACTTGCGCATATCAGACAAGCAGATGGAAGGTATGCACGAATAAGCGAAAAAAGGCAGAAGTAAATCAAGAACTGCTAAAAGAAAAAGGGCGCTGTTATGACTATATAGGAAAAGACATACTTTTTTCAAATTTCAAGGCTACTAGATACATGTATGACGGCATTTTCGTATCAGAAGCGATTGATGCAGCAAGGGATGCAGATGTAGATACAGTACAAAAATTGGAAAGGGCCGAAGCACGCCTAAGACTTAAAGAAGAGTGGTCTATAAAAGATGCAGAGAGCTTTTTTGAGTCTTTAGAAAAGTGCTTAAAAGTGATATTTGGAGGTAGGTCATGACAGCAAAAGAATATCTTAATCAACTTGCAAGTATTGAAAAACTTATACAAGTAAAGACAACTGAACGCGAGCGTCTTATGGCGCTTGCTACAAAGGTCACAAGGGCTTTAAATGATTGCAAGGTCGAGACAAGTCTGGATAATACAAGGATGCAAGACATCATCATAAAGATGGCGGAACTTAGAGAAGAAATTGAGGAGCAGGCAAGCAGATATACAACTCTTTATCGTAAGATAGAAGAAGAGATAGATGATATAGCGGACGACCGCTATAAGATTCTTTTAATTATGCGATACATGACGGGTGCAAGCTTTAGTGACATAGCGGACAAGCTTGGATATGAAAAGCGGTGGACTTTAGTGCTACATAAAAGAGCTTTGCAGGATTTTGAAAAGAGGCACTGCATATAATTCTTGACTTTTTTATTGAAAAGCGATACGCTTTAAGAAAGCGAATAACACCAAATTGGAATGTAAAGTTTTCGAGTTTGTTGTATGGTGATCAACTAATAGTTGACAACCAGTCGCATTTGAATATATCCAGATTGGAATGTAGAGTTTTTTTAGATTATTGTAAAAAAGAATATAACCACATTGGAAAAGTTGTTGATATCATGTCGGCAACTTTTTTTATTTTTTCAAAAAAGTTTTAAAAAGGTGTTGACATTACACGCATTGCGTGGTATTATATAACTATAAGGAACAAACAAACAACTTACAGAGCCGACCAAGCAAAACAAACTGTAAGAAAGAAAAGAGGTACAAAAATGAAAGAAGTTAAAAAGATTAGAGGATTTAAGAAATGTGTGGCCTTCACAGTCAAGGAGTATGACGACAAAAAGAGTTACGAAGAGGAAGATATCAGTAAAGAAGTTATTGTAGAATTCGAGGTTCCACTTGATGCAACTACATATAAGTTAGAGAAAAATAAGACATATGCAGACAGGGCGAAAGTTGTTGCAATATATGATATAGTCGATGGCAAGCTGATAGAGTCAAGCGAAAAAGAGGCTTATAAAGGTATAAGCATCAGGCATGTAAATATACTAGAAGACGGAAAAACCGTAAAAGAATATAACGAAGTGAGCACTAAACAGAAATATGTTGTTGGACAGATAGCGAAGGGGATAGAAGTCCGACAGCATCTTAGAACCCGCAACGGCGAAAGGTGGGCACTATGTTATGATGAAATCACCTTTTATGAAAATGTAAATCTTGCGATATCAAGAAGTAGATTTGCTTAAATAAAAAAAGTCCTGCAGGAGCCGACCAAGACAAACCTGCAGGACAACCTTAAAAGAAAGGCGAATATAGATTAGCACATTGGGAGAAAGAAATCAATGGACGATAAAGAAAAATTAAGAGAACTAAGAAAAGAGCTGGGATTATCACAGGCGAAATTTGCAGATCGTTTTGGAATCCCGCTCCGTACTGTACAAGACTGGGAGTATGGGAAACGAGAAATCAGAAGTTATATAATTGACATGATGTGCAAAATTATAGAGCTCGAAAAAGAACTTGAAAATAATTAAAAATTCATTCAAAAACCGTTGACATTATACGCGTTGCGTGCTATAATAAAGACAGTTAAGAGAGGTAAGAAAAACCTCAGACAGAAAGGGAAATGAAAAGATGGAATCAAGAA
Source organism: uncultured Lachnoanaerobaculum sp. (assembly GCF_938015485.1). Classification (GTDB taxonomy): domain Bacteria; phylum Bacillota; class Clostridia; order Lachnospirales; family Lachnospiraceae; genus Lachnoanaerobaculum. The sequence continues at coordinate 17,226 of NZ_CALLVU010000013.1, forward strand.
AAGAAAATGGAAAAGTATATTTAAAGTTTGGATACGATGAAAAGTTTTCAGGAGGACTGAAAAGATACTGCGGAGCAAAGTGGCAGCCGGAAACAAAAGAATGGTATTTCGATGAAGAATTCGAAAATAAGGCAAACGATTTGATGCTTAAAAGATACGGCTACAGTTTAAGACCATCGGTAAAAATTAATATAGAGTTTAGTGCAAATGAGTTTTTCAATCCCGATTCGCTGAATGTGTCAATTGACGGTTATATATTTGTACATCGTGACAGGGATTATCTGCCGGTTACATTAAAACATAATAGCGTAATCTTACAGGGTGGCTTCCCTGAAAAAGGCGGCTCAAGCAGATATCCGAGTTCGAAACCGTTAGACAATACAATTATAAGGGCGGAGATTACCGAAGAGTTATGGGATATGCTTAGCGAAGACACAAAGGCAAAAATAAAGAGAATTGACAAGAAAAGTGAAAAAGAAATGTTACTTGAAAAAGAAGCACAATTGTTGGCTGAGCTTGAAGAAGTGAGAAGAAAGCTCAGAAACATGTAAGCAAAGACAAAAGAAGCAAGAAAAAACCTTGCTTCTTTTTTTGTTAGGACATCGCAATGCACCGCTTGACAGTGCTATACTGTAGACGTCAAAGAAGCAAAGCTTTGACTACCTTTTTCTTTTTTTATTGAGTTATGGTTACATGTTCCCCCTAATGTTTCAAAAAGGCGCCCCTATGAGCAAGGGCGCTTTTTTGTTGTATAAAAGCGGAGGTGCAAAGATGATATATAAAAGATGCCCGCATTGTGGACAAAGATACGAGGCGGGAAAAAAGTGCGGGTGTAATTTTAAAAGGGACTACCCACAGCCGACAGGAACAAGGGCGATGTATAAAGGGGGAAGGTGGCAAGCACTACGCAAAGTCATAATAGCAAGGTATCAAGGTTTAGATCCTTGGGCTTTTTTACATGGCAGAATTGAATACGCTACTACAGTACATCACATAGTCACGGCAGAGGACGACCCTACGCTCTTCTATGTAGAAGATAATCTGATACCCTTGTCAAGGTCAAGTCATGATGAAATTCATGTGCTGTACAGAAAGAGTGAAGCCAGCAAGGCAGAGGCTCAAGCTTTGCTTAAAAGTTTAGTAAAGAAGATAGCGTACTAGATTATGATTATTTGGAATATACCCTATAGGGTAGGGGGTATTTGGGAAGTTTTCAGACAATTCCCAATGACCGCCGCCCCAGCTTTCAAAACGTAAATTTCTAAAAACCGCCCAAAAGTGGGCAAATTGTGCATAAAAAAGCCCGAAAGGAGGGAGAAAATGGCAAGACCGCGAAAAATTATTTCAATGCAGACGGGCAATATAAAGAAAGATGTCAGAGCAAGAAGAGAATATGAAGAATCGTTGATAAAGACCGATGGCGACGAGCTTGAAAAAGTTCCTCCTTCGGTCTTTATTGATGCTACAGCTAAAAAAGAGTACGAGCGAATAAGGAAGAATCTAAAGAGCATAGAAATTATAGGCAATCTGGACCGTAACAGTATGATAATATACGCAAATGCCTATTCTATGTACATGAGAGCATCGAAGGAGATTAAAAAGAAAGACTTTGAACCCGTCGTTGAGACCAGTTCGGGCAAAAAGCCCAATCCTATGTATGCAATTTTGGAACAAGCAAAAAAGGATATGGACACGGCAGGCAACGCTTTGGGGATGTCTGCAAGTTCAAGGCTTAAGATTGCAGCAGAAAAGGCAAAAGGAAAAGAAGAAAATCTTATGCAAATGTTCGGAGATATATAGATATGAGTCACTTAGAGGATATCAAGCAGTACGCAAGAAGCTGTTTATCGGACGAAATACCGTCGGGACAGAAGCATAAGTGGGCATGTCAAAGGTTCCTTGATGATTTGGACAGAGTAGGCACGACCGACTTCCCTTACATTTGGAGTGAGGACAATGCAAATAGAATTGTTACGTGGTTTTCTTTGCTGAAACATTCAAAAGGTGCATTGGCAGGCAAGCCAATCGCTTTGACGGGTTGGCAAAAGTTCAGGGCATGTCAGCTATATGGATGGATACACAGAGAGACGGGAAGAAAAAGGTTCAAGAAGAGTTTTACTGAAGTTGGGCGTAAGAACGCAAAATCTCAAATGGAAGCAGGCGAAGCACTTTTTGAAATTGCTATTCAAGCTACTAAAAATCACGAGACATATGAGGTATATACAGCCGGAACAAAAAGAGACCAGTCAAAAATTGTATTCAGTGAGTGCGATTTGATGACTAAAGGTTCGATACTAAGGTCAAAATTTAATTTCAAACGTGATGAAATAGTGCATATAAAGACGGGTTCTTTTATAAAACCACTATCGAAAGAAGACGGCAAGACTGGCGATGGTACGAACCCCGCGTGCCTTATCCTCGATGAATACCACCAACACCCGACAACCGATTTTTATGATTTAGGACTTGGCTCAAACACCAAAGAGCCAATGCTTACGATAATCACCACAGCGGGCAAAGATTTAACATACCCCTGCTACACTCAAGAATATGATTATTGTTCAAAGGTCTTAAATCCGGATGTTGATGTAAAAAATGACGAATATTTTATTGATATTTGCGAAGCCGATAAGGTCGACGACCCTGGAGCGCTTGAGACATGGCAAAAAGCAAATCCAATTAGAGCTTTTTACGATGAAGGCATAAAGAAGATATCTGAAGATTACGAAATAGCGAAGCAGATACCCGAAAAAATGATAGCTTTCATGACCAAAGTACTCAATATTTGGGTATCGGCCGCGAATAACGGCTATATGGATATGAAAAAGTGGAAAGCTTGCGAAGTTAAGGACTTCCCTATCGACCTAAAGGGGCGACCAGTATATGTCGGTTTTGATATGTCTTCAAAAATCGACCTTACATCGGTCGCTTTTATTGTGCCGTTTCAGACCGATAAATTGGATAGCAGCAGTAAAAAGATAGTCAATTACGCTGTTTGGACGCATAGCTTTATACCTACCGTGGACAAGCTTAGAGAACACATCATAAAAGACAAAGTTCCGTACGACGCTTGGGAGCGACTTGGATACTTGACGCTTACAAATACGCCGATAGTCGACCAAGCTACTGTAATGCAATATGTGATTGATGAGTGTGCGAAGTATCAACTTGATATTCAGTGCTTATGTTTCGACCCGGCAAATGCATCAAAATTGATGATGGACTTATCGGATGAAGGCTACACAGTAGAAGAAGTATATCAAAGCCATAAGAGTTTGAATGAAAGTACTCAAGGTTTCAGGGAGCAGGTCTATTCGGGTAATGTGTTGTATCTGCATAACCCGCTTTTTAATTACGCTATGTCTAATGCGGTTGTAAAGACAAATAACGGCCTTATAAAGATTGACAAGGATGCAACCACTAAGCGAATTGACCCCGTGGATGCTACTTTGGGGGCGTTTAAGTTGGCTTTGTATCACGATTTTGAGTCAGAAAGCTATAACGAATACATCGAGAATTTTTTGAAAGGAATGACGTGTTAAATGGGAATTTTTAACAGCTTGAAAAATTTTTTCATACCTGAGACGGCGGACACGGCAAGCGAAAGACTCCGACAATGGCTTGGAATAGATGATGATATCACCACCCCGAAAGCACTTGCGGAGACGACATACTTCACTTGCCTGAAGGTCTTATCCGAGACCATGGGCAAGATGCCATTGAAGCTATATAAAGAAGACGCGACAGGCGGAAGAGTGAGGGCCGATGCTATGGATGTGCTTCTATACAGACCGAACAGCGTTATGACGCCGTCAACTTTTTGGAGCACTATGGAGGCAAATTGCCAGCACTATGGTAATGCCTATGCATGGATACAAAGGGACTATGGTAGAGGCTTAAAGACAGGAAAGATACAGACGAAAGCTTACTGGATAATGAAATCGGATTGCGTGACGGTATACATGGACGATGTGGGCGTATTTGGCGACCGCGGAAGGCTATATTATCAATACAGCAATCCGCAAAACGGTGAAACAGCGGTCTTCAGGCAAGAAGATGTACTGCACATTAAAAACTGGTTATCTTGGGATGGAGTTATGGGGCTTTCGGTAAGAGAGATACTAAAAAGCACCATACAGGGTGCAGGATACTCACAAAGATATCTTGAAAAGCTGTATAAAAGCGGTCTGACTGCATCAAGCGTACTGCAGTATACGGGCGACCTTGATGAAAAATTGAGAACGCAATTACAGAAAAAGTATAACGAACTTCTTACGGGCGCGGAAAATGCAGGCAAGGTGGTAGCGTTGCCAATAGGCATGAAATTAGAACCGCTTACTTACACGCTTGCGGATGCGCAGTATATGGAGTTAAAGAAGTACAGCGCACTACAGATTGCGGCGGCGTTTGGGGTGAAGCCAAATCAGATAAATGACTATGAGAAGAGCAGCTACTCAAATTCAGAGTCGCAGCAGCTTAGTTTTTTGATAGATACGATGATGTATAGGCTCAATCAGTATGAGCAAGAAATTAACTACAAGTGCTTGACTGATGAGCAAAGAAAAAAAGGATTTGTATACAAATTCAATGAAAAGGTCCTTCTTAGGGCAAATATGGAAACGCAAATGCAGAGCATAACATCCGCGATTCAAAACGGTGTTTATACCCCGAATGAAGGAAGGCACCTTTTAGACCTTCCTTCGATGGAGGGTGGTGATGTGCTTATAGTAAATGGCAACTATGTACCGCTTACAGACGTTGGCGCTGCATACAACATAGGAAAGGAGGGTAAAGATGATACTTAAGATAAAAGGCGACATAGTCAGTAATGAAATGAAAGAAGTGTATGACTGGTTTGGCTATGACTGTACAACACCGAACGATGTTTTAACCGCAATCGAGGAAATGCCAAAGGGCGACCGACTGCAGGTTAAAATAAATTCGGGCGGTGGCGATGTGCTTGCAGGTCAGGAGATTTATAGCACGCTTAGAAGTCGAAATGATGTAGATATTGAAGTTGAAGGACTTGCGGCGTCCGCTGCATCTGTAATCGCTATGGCGGGCAAAAGTACGATTTCACCTGTGGGCATGCTTATGGTTCATGATGTTAGTGTAAGTCGTGTGAGTGGAAATCACGCACATCTTAGCAAGCAGGCTGAGACCTTAAAGGCGCGGGATGAAGCGCTTGCAAGTGCTTATGTTGAAAAGACAGGCAAGAGCAGGGAAGAAATCATTCAGATGATGGACGCAGAAACATGGATAACAGCTGATAAGGCTGTAGAACTTGGCTTTATAGATGCTATAAGTCAGGCAGGTGAGCCGGTAATCACTAACAGCATCGGTAATTTAAAGGTTACAGATGAGATGATAAAAAAGTATGAAGCCAAAAAGGCCGATACTGAAAAAGAAAAGAATGAGTTACTAAAAGACCTTGATAAATTCGGGGCGTGAAAGGAGCAAATAGTATGAATTTACAGGAGTTACTTAATCAAATCAATGCAAAGAAGCTTGAAGTAAAGAACCTTGCGGAGCAGGGAAAGATAGAGGAAGCGAGGACGGCAAAAGAGGAGCTTGTGGCGCTTCAGGATAAGTATAATATTTTAAAGGATATTATAGAGGGAGAGCAGTCCGGTATGACCAATGGAGTTGCAAATGCCACAGGTGTGAAGCAGGTTACAAGCGGTACGGGAACAGATCCTATTCATGATTTTGCCGAAGCTGCAAGACACGGCTTTTATACCAACACAATGACGGAGGGTACTAAGGCTGACGGTGGTTATACGGTACCTGACGACATCCAAACAAAAATCAATCAGTATAAGAAGGGTGCTTTTTCACTCGAAAGCCTTGTAGATGTTGAGACAGTAAAGACAAGTAGCGGAAGAAGAACATTTCAGAAGAAGGCACAGGCCGAAGGCTTTAAGGCTGTAGCGGAAGCGGGAAAGATTCAGGGCAATAATACACCGCAGTTTGAAATTTTGGAATATGCCGTTAAGAAGTATGCCGGCTATATGCCTGTTACATCTGAATTATTGGCTGACTCCGATGCCAATATTACTGCTGTACTTACGAAGTGGCTTGCAGAGGAGGACATTGCGACAAAGAACGCTCAAATCCTTACAGCAATCGCAACAAAGACTGAAACAGATCTGAAGAACCTTGACGGCATCAAAAAGGCTATAAACGTTACATTAGGCGCTGCATATGCTGGAAGTGTTGTGATAGTAACCAACGATGACGGCCTTAATTACCTTGATACCTTAGTGGATAAGCAGGGAAGATATTTGCTTAGCCCTGACGTTCAGAACCCGATGGAAATGATGCTTGCGGTAGGCGCAAGAAAGATACCTATTAGGGTTGTACCAAATGCAATTTTGGCCACAAAGACCAATAAGATTCCGTTCGTTATCGGTGATTTAAAGGAAGCTGTAAAGATTTTTGACAGAGCAAAGCTTAATATCATGACTTCCAATGTAGCAGCAGTCGGAACATTAAATGCTTTTGAGCAGGATTTGACATTGTTCAGAGGTATCGAAAGATTCGACTGTAAGGTCAAGGATTCCGATGCGTTTGTGAACGGAACTATCACAGTAACACCATAATTTTAGCCCTTGCATCCGCAGGGGCTTTTTTAGGAGGTATTAGCCTATGACGATTGAAACGGTCAAAGACTACTTGAGGGTAGACGGCGACGACGATGACGGACTCATATCTTTAATGATGGAGACGGCGAAAGAATATATCGTGTCCGCTGTAGGCGAATACGACGAAGAGGACAAGACGGCAAATCTTCTTTTTTGCGCGATAGTGCAAAATCTGTACGATAATAGAGAGCTTATGCAATCTGATATACAGCAAAGGAAAGCTATTGAATACACTTTCAAGAGTATAATATTGCAGCTACAGCTTAAAAAAGCACTGAAGGGGGATGCATGAAAGGTATAAACCCCGGAAGGCTTAATAAGAAAGTTAGCATATTAAGATATAAAGAGAGCGAAGATGAGCTTGCAAATATCATAAGTACTCTAGGCTTGTATAAAAAAGTGTGGGCGGAGATAAGACCGCTGAGAGGTAATGAGCAATTAGAGCATTACAAGACAACCAGTAAGCTTGTATACAAAATTACAATCAGGAATACGGATGTAACTGAAAAAGATGTAATTGAGTATCAGGGCAGGCAATTTCTTATAAACTACATTGTGAATCCATTGGAGGCTTCTTATTATTTGGAACTCATGTGTACTGAAAACATGTACCACACGGAAAGGAGTGCGGATGGCTGAGAGTGTACATTTTATAGGACTTGAAGGACTTATGTCTGATATGCAAGGCCTCATAAGCAAGGCGCCCGATGAGCTCAACAAGGCTGTAGAAAAGACAGCCAGAGAGTGGACAAAGGACTGCAATGAAAAGATGCCGTCCACTTATAAAGACGGTAAAAACAGCCTTAAAAAGTGGAAAACAAAGAAAGAGTATACATCCTTGGGCATTATTTCAAGCATTGAAGTCACAAATAAGGCGCCGCACTTTCACCTTGTAGAAAACGGACACAGAAAATTTATACACGGCGTAGATACAGGTGGATTTGTTGAGGGCAAGCACTATGCAGAAAAGACAAGAGCGGAGTACGAAAGCAAATACCCTGAAAAAATGCAGGAAGCCGCAAATAGGCTTTTAGCAGATAGGGGGTTTTAATGGTTACTTATGCCGATATTATCAAAGAAGTAAATTTAATTTTAAAAAGAGAATATCCAAATATCAAAAGGTACGGAAATGACACTGTAGATAATGCGGTGCCACCGTACTTTTTTGTTGAGGTTGTGCCGCTTGGAGTTAGTCGTGAGAGTAAAAACATGCTCAAAAAATCATGTTCTGTAAAGATTACATTCGTACAAAAAACTATAAAACAGGTGGAAGCACTGAATGTAATAGAACATATATTTGAAGTCTTAGGAATGACTTTGGATGTAGGTGGCAGGAAGCTTTTAGTAAGCGACTACTCACATGAGTACATAGAAGACCATGGCAATATACCACAGATTTCTTTTAGTCTTGAGTGGTACGAAAGTACGGAGTATCACGACGGCGACCTTATCACGGATATATCTTTGACTATAGAAAAGAAAGGAAGTAAATAATGGGTAAATTAAAATCACCTAGCATCACTATTGCTTTTACCGAACAGGGTGCAAGTGCAGTTGCAAGGGGCGAGCGTGGAATTGTAGCCCTTGTCTTAAAGGGCACAAGACAGCAGACTTTCAAAGTTATGAACATTAGCGACATCCCTACAGGCGTTTTAAGTGCCGAAAATGAACAATTTGTCAAGGATGCGCTAATCGGATATAGTCACGCACCTAAGTACATTATCGTTTATGTTATGCCTACCGCTGAGGATATGACAAAGTCATATAAAGACATGATGCAGTATTTTGAGAATGAAAGATTCACATATATGGCCATACCGACCGTGAAAACCGACAACAAGGTGCAGGATATTGTGACATGGGCAAAGAAGCAAAGAGATGAGCATAATCTTGTAAAAGTAGTGCTACCGGAGGTGGCAGCGGACAGCGAAGGAATTATAAACTGGTCGTCTACTTTGTACAGGACAAAGGAGCAGGCGCTAACACCCGAACAGGGATGTGCAAGAATTGCGGGATTGCTTGCAGGTACAGGCCTTACCGTATCGGGTACATATGCGCCGCTTAATGACTTTGTAGATGTAAGCAGAATTACAAAGACCGAACAGGATGAGGCAGTCGGAGCAGGTAAACTTATAGCACTGTGGGATGGCGAAAAGGTCAAGCTTAATAGGGCTGTGACTTCACTTACTACCACATCTGCAGATAAGGGCGACAGCTTTAAAAAGATAAAGCTTGTTGAGACTATGGACATGATGGAAGATGACATTAGAAATACTGTAGAGGATAACTATATCGGCAAGTTCTCAAATTCTTATGATAATAAGTGCCTTCTTATCACTGCTATAAATGCTTATTTTATGGGTCTTGCAAATGACGACTTGCTTGATGCCGGACAGTGTCAGATTGATATTGAAGGACAGAAGCAATGGCTAAAGGCACAGGACAAAAAGGTAATTTTGGAAGACGGAAGCGAAAAGGATATTGACGACTGTAGCGATATGGAAATAAAGAGAGCGAACACAGGTTCACAAGTCTTTTTAAAGGCGACAGTGTCCTTAGTCGACGCAATCGAAGATGTTACTTTAAAAATTACAGTGTAAGGAGGTGCATATGCAGAAGTTTGTATCAAATCAGGTAATAAACGGCACATGGGGCGAAGTATGGCTTGACGATGAGTATATCGGCGAGGTCGTATCCTGTAAGGGAGAAGTAACCGTGTCTTATACAGATGTTTCGATGGTCAGAAGCCTGACTGCAGGCAAGAAGATGACAAAGCTTGAAGGTAAGGGAAGTATAAAGCTTCACCATGTCAGGTCGAATATTTCAAAGCATATATCTGACAAGGTAAAGAGAGGTCAGACTCCTGATTTCAAGATTATTACAAAGCTGTCAGATCCGGATGCATTGGGGACTGAAAGAGTGGTCTTTTATCATTGCAAATTCGATAAAGCCATTTTGATGGATTGGGAAGTTCAGAAAAATACCGAAGAGTCTTACAGCTTCACATTCGAAGATTGGGACTATTTGGACAGTATAAACGCGTAAAGGAGAAGAAAAAATGAATAATTCACTGATGGAAAAACTTATGAAGCTTGATAGAAACAAGCTCATGGAGGTACCTACTGAGAAGATAAAGGCGAAAACACTATCAAGGATAGTGGGCGAAGACGTAGAAATTACCGTAAAGGCCTTGTCGGGTTCTTTGTATACAGAACTTATTTCAAGCGCATCGACCGAAAAGGGTGGAATGGATGGAAGTAAAATCTATGACGCACATGCGATGATAGTAGTCAAGGGATGTGTAGAGCCAAATCTTAAAGATGGAGGATTGCAGAAGTATTATAATGCGGCAAGCCCGAAGGATTTGGCAAAGATATTATTTCCGGGCGGTGAGCTTACAAAGATTTCTGAGAGAATCGGCGCCTTGTCAGGCTTTGGAACTAACGAAGATGACAAAGAAGATAAAAAGGGCATTGATTACGATGATGTAAAAAACTCATAGAGACTGATGCGGATTTTCAGGCGATGTTTTACTTATTTGTAAATCATCACTGGAGCCCTTCAGTCTTTTTTGATGCGCATTTTTCTGACAAATTGCTTATAAAGCACTTTATCAGAAAAGAGGTAGAAGAAGCTAAAGAGAGAGAGGAGGCGTACTGATGGCAAGGCAAGTAGATGTTGAGTTTCGATTTTTAGATAATTTTTCAAGCAGCTTTAGACAGGCTATGGGTACGCTTTCAAGCGGTACTGCTGCGAGTGTAAAAGCTTGGAAGAGCGTTGAAAAGATGGGCAAGGGTATAAGCGACCTTGGCGCAAAGATTACGGCAGGCGTCACAGTTCCGATTGTGGGACTTGGCGCTACTTCTTTTAAAAGTTTCGGTGAAGTAGATAAGACACTTAAGCTTGTAGGAAAGACTATGGGAAGCACATCTGAAGATGCGAAGATGCTTGAAGGTGCTATAAAGACGGCGGCGTCAAACTCGACTTTCGGCATGCAGGATGCGGCGGATGCTTCCTTGAACTTTGCAAGACAAGGCTTTAATGCAGCACAGGCGGCGGATATGATTTCGCCTGCGATGAACCTTGCAGCAGGCACAGCTTCAGACCTTACGATGGTCACAGGCGGTCTTGGAAATACCTTGAAAGCTTTCGGAGCGGATGCAAATGAGGCGACACACTATGCCGACATGATGGCCAAAGCGCAAGCACAGGCCAACACGGATGTAACAGGTTTGTTTGATGCCATGAGTATTGCAGGTTCTACAGCAAATACAGTCGGATGGAGTTTTTCCGATTTGGCGGTTTTGACGGGCGTATTTGGAGACCACAGTATAGGAGCATCTGAGGGAGCTACCGCACTTAATACCGGTCTTATGAGACTAGCAAGCCCCGCAAAAGAAGGTGCTATCTGGATGGAGGCTTTAGGTATAAATGTCTTTAATACAGACGGAAGTCTTAAGAGCATGCCTGAGACAATCGGAACATTGCAAAAAGGCTTTGCAGGCCTTAGCGACCAACAACAACTTGCGGCCGCTGCAGCTATATTCGGAAAGAATCAAGCTGCAAAGTGGGTAACGCTTATAAACGGTCCGGGAACCGAAGCACTACAAGGTTATAAAGACAGCATAGAAGGCGCGACGGGAGCATCGAAAGAGATGGCCGATGCGCTTATGAGCGGTCCGGGTGGTGCTGTAGAAAAGCTTAAGTCGTCATTTGACGTATTTAAGTATAGTGCAGGTTCCGCGATAGCCGATGCGGTAGTACCGTTTATAAATAAAATAACAGAATTACTTGATAAATTTAATCAGATGAGCCCCGAACAACAAAAGCAGATTGCAAAGTGGGCGGCAATGGCAGCGGCTGTCGGACCGGCTATTTTGCTGTTTGGTAAAACAGTAAGCACAATCGGCAAAGTCGGAGGTGCTTTCGCAAAACTGGGAAGATTTGCAAGCATCGCTACAAGGGGATTCCGCGGACTTTCGGCAGGCGGAAGCATCTTAAGAACGGCAATAGCGGCGATAGCATCACCCGCGGGCATTGTAATAGCCGCGATAGTTGGTATTACTGTGGTAGTGATTGCAATAATTACGCATTTTAATACCTTTAAGGCTGCATTAAATACCACATCTCCGACAATGCAGAAGCTGAAGGCTAATTTTGAAGCTATAAAAGCAAAAATAATGCCTTTAATTCCAATTATTCAAAAAGTTGGTGCGGTTGTGATGGACGTACTTGGCCACGGCATAGCAGCAGCGGCAGGTATTGCGATATCAACGTTTGCGGGACTTATAAACGGCATTATCGACTATGTAAAAGGCATTATGCAAACATTTAAAGGCCTTATAACCTTTATTAAAGGTGTCTTCACAGGTGACTGGAAGATGGCTTGGCAAGGTATCAAGGACTTCTTTGCTGGCATAGTAAAAATGATTATGGCACCGCTCAACACTCTAAAGAGTGCAATCGGCGGAGTAATCGACGGAGCGAAAGGCCTTGCAAGCTTTATAACGGGCGGCGGAAAGTCGTCTGCTGCAAGCGTGCCTGCGAAGGCTACAGGCGACCTTAACTGGATGGGCGGTCTTGTACAGGTAAGTGAAAAAGGCGGAGAGATTATCGACCTGCCACATGGCTCAAGGATATATCCACACGATGAAAGCGTGCGAATGGGTAAGGCAGGCGGTAGCACTAATATCAATATTCCAAAATTGGCCGACCAAATCATTGTAAGAGAAGAGGCGGATATACCTAAGATAGGCAAAGCCGTAGCAAGAGAGATTATAGCATCAAGAAGAAATAGAGGAGGTATGAGCTTTAGTGCAAATATGGCTTAAGAGTAGCAGTCCGATGCGCTTCCCTGTGCTTCCTTCAGAATATAAAATTCAAGGAAGCAGGGGAGTGGAGACTGTAAATATAAACGCCCTTGGGGAAGTAGACCTTGGCGGAATGAGGGGACTGAGAACAGTCTCCTTTTCTTCTTTTTTCCCGAAGCGGTATAACTCCGGATACTGCGAATTTAGGAGAATTAAAAATCCTATGCAGTACGTCAAACAGATAGAAAGAATAATGTCAGGCGGTCCGACTAAGATAATAATCACTGGAACGCCTATAAATTTCCCATGTAGGGTAACTTCTTTCGAGTGGGGAGAAGATGACGGCACGGGAGATGTAAGTTTTTCTATAAGTTTAAAAGAGCATAGGAAGATAGCGATAAGTCAGTCAAGTGTTGTTGCCGAGTCGGGTGCCACGGGTGGAGATGCTTCACAGGCCGCAGGTGCTGATGCAGCGTCAAAGGATGCTACAAAAAGAGAAGATACAAGGGAAAAGCCGAAGACTTATACGGTAAAAAGAGGCGACTGTTTGAGCTCAATCGCAAGAAAGCTTACAGGTTCTTCAGACTGGCACGCTTTGTATGAACAAAACAAAGGTATTATCGGTAGCAATCCAAACCTTATAAAAGACGGTATAGTCTTAGTAATTCCGTGAGGTAGTCTATGAAGATAAATCTTATAAAAGATACGGGAGTTATATATAACATCACAAATGCGGTATCTAGGATTGTGTGGAAAGGTTCGGCAAGTGAGGCGGCAAGAAGTGTAGATTTTGACTACATAAATGCGCCTTATGATAATACTGTAAATCTTCCAAATATCGCGACTGGCGACTATATATCACTTGAGGATACGAAAGAAGGTGAAATCTTTTTTGGCCAGATTTTCGGTATAGAAAAATCAAGTCAGACCGGCACGATATCCTTTACGGCTTACGATATGATGAAGCA
>NZ_CALLVU010000014.1 GCF_938015485.1 uncultured Lachnoanaerobaculum sp.
TCATATGCCGCTATAGAAGGTATTACAAGTTTGGACGGCAGGATATTCGGAAAAATGGCACATTCGGAGAGAAGAGAAGCAGGTGCATATATAAATGTTTTCAAAAAACAGGATTTGCAAATTTTTGAATCTGGTGTAAAATATTTCAGATAAAAAAATTTGGAGAAGATAATGATAAAAGTAGTAAAGTTTGGAGGCAGCTCACTTGCCAGTGCACATCAGTTCAAAAAAGTGGGAGATATAATAAAGGCCGATAAATCAAGAAGATTTGTCGTACCTTCAGCACCGGGTAAGAGAAACCCTAAAGATGAAAAAGTAACAGACCTTTTGTATGAGACATATGACCTTGCGGCAGAAGGTGGAGCATATAAGAAAAAATTTGAAAAGATTAAGGCAAGATATGAGGAAATCATAGACGGTCTTTCACTCAATTTAAACCTTGACCATGAATTTGCAAAGATTGAGGAAGAGTTTTTAAACAAAGCGGGCAGAGAGTATGCCGCTTCAAGAGGCGAGTATTTAAACGGTCTTATAATGGCAAACTACCTCGGAGTGGAGTTTGTAGATCCGGCGGAGATGATATTCTTCTTTGAGGACGGTACATTTGACGCGGAGGCTACAAATATTGAAGTTGCCGCCAGACTTGAAAAGGTAAGCAGAGCCGTAATACCGGGATTTTACGGAAGCGACCACTCAGGAAAGATAAGAACTTTCTCAAGAGGAGGCTCGGACATCACAGGATCTATAGTTGCAAGAGGTATAAGAGCGGATTTGTATGAGAACTGGACGGATGTTTCAGGATTTTTGGTGGCGGACCCCAGAATCATACCAAATCCCGAGCCTATTGAGTCAATCACATACAAGGAGCTTAGAGAACTCGCGTATATGGGAGCTTCAGTGCTTCATGAGGATGCCATCTTCCCTGTAAGAAAAGAGGGTATCCCTATCAACATCAGAAACACAAACAAGCCTGACGACAAGGGTACAATGATTGTAGAGAGCACCTGCAAGAGCTCAAAGTTCACAATCACAGGTATTGCAGGTAAGAAGGGTTTTTGTGCAATCAATGTGGATAAGGCGATGATGAACTCCGAGGTAGGTTTCTGTGCAAGAGTACTCAATGTATTTGCAGAGAACGACATATCTATAGAGCATATGCCTTCAGGTATCGATACAATGACTGTACTTGTTCACCAGTCCGAGTTTGAGGAGCATGAGCAGCAGATAGTTTCAGGTATACACAGAGCCGTAGCTCCGGATACTGTAGAGATGGAGTCCGGACTTGCACTTATAGCCATAGTAGGTAGAGGAATGAAGGCAAACAGAGGTACTGCCGGAAGAATCTTCTCTGCACTTGCACATGCAAGAGTCAATGTAAAGATGATAGATCAGGGTTCATCGGAGCTTAATATCATCGTAGGTGTCAAGGAGAACGACTTTGAAACAACTATAAAGGCTATATACGATATGTTTGTAAAATCGGTATCATAAAATGAGCAAAGTGGTAATAATAGGCGGAGGTGCAGCAGGAATGATAGCGGCATACTCCGCTGCTTTAACATCAAACAAGGTTATACTGTTTGAAAAGAATGAAAAGCTTGGAAAAAAGATTTATATTACAGGAAAGGGCAGATGCAATTTGACCAATGCATCCGATATGAATACTGTAATGGAAAATGTGGTAAGCAATAAGAGATTTTTATTCAGTGCTTTTAGAAATTTTACCAATGAAGATATAATGAACCTTGTAGAAAACAACGGTACCAAGCTGAAGGTGGAAAGAGGAAACAGAGTCTTTCCGGTAAGCGATCATTCATCGGATGTTATAAAGTCTATTGAAAAGGCTATAAAAGATTTGGGTGTAGATATAAGATTAAACACCAAAGTTGATGAGCTGATAATAGAAAATAACAGATGTGTCGGTGTGATTGTAGGAAAAAATAAAATTATGGCGGACGCCGTAATAGTGGCTACAGGCGGAATGTCATATCAGGCTACAGGCTCAGACGGAGACGGCTACAGGTTTGCAAAAGAAGCGGGGCTTAGTGTAAGTAAGCTCTACCCTTCGCTGGTACCTTTCAATGTTGAAGGTGAAAGAGTAAAAGCTTTACAGGGGCTTTCATTAAGAAATGTTCATGTATACATCTACAACGACAAAAAACTTGTATATGACGAATTCGGTGAAATGCTTTTCACACATTTCGGCGTAAGCGGACCTGTGATAATATCGGCATCGGCACTTATCGGAAACAAGGATATAAAGGGATACAGACTTTGTATTGATTTAAAGCCGGCACTTGATAATGAAAAGCTTGACGAGAGAATACTTAGAGATTTTGCCGAACAAAAAAATAAACAACTTAAAAATTCTCTGAACAAGCTTTTTCCTACAAAGCTTATAGACGAGGTAATATATCAGAGCAAGGTAGACCCTGAAAAAAAGGTAAATCTGCTTACCAAAGAAGAAAGACACAGACTTGTAAACGCAACCAAAAATCTTGAGTTTTGGTTAAGCTCTACAAGAGGTTTTAACGAGGCCATTATAACCAAGGGCGGAGTGGAAGTATCACAAATAAATCCTAAGACTATGGAGTCAAAGAGTGTCAAGGGACTTTTCTTTGCAGGAGAGGTGCTTGACCTCGATGCCCTTACAGGCGGATACAATCTTCAGATAGCATGGTCAAGCGGATATGCGGCAGGGGAAGGAGCAGGCAATGTATAGTATAGCGATTGACGGACCGGCAGGAGCCGGAAAGTCTACTATAGCAAAGGCTCTCAGTAAAAAGCTGGGCTTTGTATATATAGACACCGGTGCAATGTATAGAGCGGTGGCACTTTTCTTTTTGGAAAAGGGGATAAAGGAAAGTGACGATGAAAGAATAGATAAGCTTTTAGCAGACCTTGATATAAGTATAAAATATGTGGACGGCGAACAAAGAGTCTTTTTAAACAACACAGATGTAAGCTCTAAGTTAAGACTTGAAGAAATAGGCAAGCTTGCAAGTAAGTTCAGCGCCGTAAAAAGTGTAAGAGAAAAGCTTGTAGCGCTGCAAAGAAAGCTGGCAGAGAGAGAAAATGTGGTGATGGACGGCAGAGATATAGGTACGGTGGTGCTGCCTGATGCAGACCTTAAGATATATCTTTGTGCAAGCTCAAGCGTCAGGGCAAGAAGAAGGTATCTTGAGCTTATAGAAAAGGGATTTGATAAGTCCACACTTAATGAAGGGGAAATAGAAGCCGAAATCATAAAAAGAGATGAGGCAGATATGAACAGAGAGATATCCCCTCTAAAGCAGGCTGATGATGCATATTATCTGGACACATCCGATATGACACTAGAAGAGGTCGTATCAAAGATACTTGATATGGTAAAAGAGGAAAGATGAAAGTAGAATTGGCAAAAAGTGCAGGATTTTGTTTCGGAGTGGAAAAGGCGGTAAATACCGTATATGAAGAAGCAAAAAAGGAAAATGAGATTGTATACACACTTGGACCTATCATACACAATGAAGAAGTGGTGAAGGATATGAAAAAAAGAGGTGTGGAGGCTGTGAAGATGGATGATTTGGCTTCACTGCCAAAGGGCACGGTGATTATCCGCTCACATGGAGTCAGCAGGGATGTATACAATTTTGTAAAACAAAGCGGACATAGGGTTGTGGATGCCACATGCCCGTTTGTAAAAAAGATTCATGCCATAGTTTCCGTACAAAGCGGCAAAGGTAAAACTGTGGTAATAATCGGAAACCCCGATCATCCTGAAGTAATGGGAATTAAAGGTTGGGGTGATGAAAACACCTATGCGGTGGAAAATATAGAGCAGTTCATAAATTTAGACTTAAAAAAAGATGAAGAAATAATAATTGTGGCTCAGACGACATTTAATCATAAAAAATTTCAAGAAATCATTGATAAAATATCGCTTTTGGGTTATGATGTAAGATGTTTTAATACGATTTGCAATGCAACACAGGAAAGACAAGCTGAGGCAAAAAAAATAGCATCAAATGTGGATGCCATGATAGTTATTGGAGACAAAAAAAGCTCCAATACAGGCAAGCTTGTGGAAATATGTCAGGAAGAATGTAAGAATACAGTATTTATTCAAACTCTTGAGGACCTAAATTATGATGCTTTACTTTCTGTGGATAGTGTAGGTATTACGGCAGGGGCTTCGACCCCAAAACATATCATTGAGGAGGTTCAAAATATTGTCAGATCTAAGTTTTGAACAAATGTTAGATGAGTCATTCAAGACTCTACACACTGGAGAAGTTGTCAACGGTAAGGTAATCAATGTTAAGGAAGATCAAATAATCCTTAATGTTGGTTTTAAGTCAGATGGTATCATCACAAGAAGTGAATATAGTAATGACAACAGTTTAGATTTAAGAACAGTTGTAAATGTCGGTGACGAGATGGAAGCTAAAGTCTTAAAGATAAACGACGGAGAAGGACAGGTTCTCCTTTCATACAAGAGATTGGCTCAGGATAGAGGTAATAAGAAGCTTGAGGACGCTTTCAACAACAAGGAAGTACTCACAGGTAAGGTAGTACAGGTAGTTGACGGCGGACTTAGTGTAGTTGTAGATGATGCAAGAGTGTTTATACCGGCATCACTTGTATCAGATACATTTGAAAGAGATTTATCTAAGTATAAAGATGCAGATATTGAATTCATTATTACAGAATTCAATCCGAGAAGAAGAAGAATTATCGGTGACAGAAAGCAGCTTCTTCTTGCTAAAAAAGAAGAGCAGAAGAAAGCTTTATTTGAGAAGATAACACCGGGTGATGTTATCGAAGGTACAGTAAAGAATGTTACAGACTTCGGTGCATTCGTAGACCTTGGCGGTGCTGACGGACTTTTACATATTTCAGAGATGAGTTGGGGTAGAGTGGAAAATCCTAAGAAAGTTTTCAAATCAGGAGATAAGGTAACAGCGTTTATCAAAGATATCTCAGGTGAGAAGATTGCACTTTCTATGAAGTTCCCTGATCAGAACCCGTGGCTTGATGCTGAAGAGAAGTTTGCACGCGGCAATGTAGTTAAGGGAAGAGTCGCAAGAATGACTGACTTCGGTGCATTTGTTGAGATTTCAAACGGTGTTGATGCATTACTTCATGTATCACAGATTTCACACGACCATGTAGAGAAGCCTTCTGACGTACTTAAAGTAGGTGATGAAGTTGAGGCTGTTATCGTTGAGTTCAACGAGCCTGAGAAGAAGATATCACTCAGCATTAAGGCTTTGACACAGGCTAATGAAGAGCTTGAGAAAGAGAATGCAAGAAATTCAGAGTCTAACGAGGAATAAAATAATTTTTATAAGGTCGTAGGTGGTTTCATCTGCGACCTTTTTTAGATAATAAAAAGAGGAGTCGAATGAAAAAATATATAAAAATAGTACTTTGGTGCGCTCTGGCTCTTATTTTATGTTTGAGCTATGAGTGGATAAGCAATATTATATTTGATAAAATCAATTACCTGGATGTAAAGTTCGGTATAATACCTGATGTACTCTTGCCGAGTGTAAATGCGGTTGTAGACACATTCATATCTTTAGTGCTTATTGCCATATACCTTATTTTGGCAATTTTCATAGTAAAAAGACATGATGAAAGAGTGAAGATAGGACTTTTTAAGGGTATCATATTCGGCATAGTAATGGGATTTGCATTCTACGGTATAGCAGGTCTGTGGTTTGAGATAGTCGACAGATTTTTGGTGGTTATACCTTTTATAGCAAAGAACAACGAGTATTTTTCAGGAGTATATGACGACCTTGAGTCGGGTGCATATATCTGGTCTTTGCTTTCAATATCAATAGTAGGACCGATTGTGGAAGAGATACTTTTCAGACTGCTTATATTCAACTCACTTGAGAGAGTGACGAAAAACCCTTGGTTTGCCATTATCGTATCAGGTGTGGCTTTCGGTGTATGGCATATGATATTTGTACAAAGCGTGTATACAGCAATTATGGGTTGCATTATGGGACTTATCTATTACAAGACAAGAAATATATTTGTCACAATGTTTATCCATATATTTAACAATACTATAGGCAATCTGCCTGCCGCACTTAATACAGATTTGATAAACAATGCTATAACAGCTATATCATATATAATGATTATACCGGCTATAGTGCTGTTGGTAGTTTTATGGAATACAAAGCCTGAGAAAAAAGAGTACAGACAAAGTTATTACAGCTTATGAAAAATATAACAATTATATCATTTACCGCAAATGGTGGAGATATAAATAAAAAATTGATTGATATTTTGAGTGAAGCGAATATATCGTCGTACACGCTAGGAAAATATCTGTCAGATAAAAGAATGAAGCCGCTTGAAGATCTTAAAGATACTGTGAAAAGGCATTTCAGTGATGATGCAATCATTTTTGTCGGAGCGACAGGGATAGCGGTGAGGAGTATAGCACCTTATGTAAAGGATAAATTTTACGACCCTGCCGTATTGGTAATAGATGAACTCGGAAGGTATGTTATACCTCTGCTTTCAGGTCATGTGGGCGGAGCCAACGAGTTGGCGCAATATATAGGAGGGGCATTATTTGCCACTCCTATTATTACAACTGCGACAGATATAAACGGAGCCTTTGCGGTAGATGTATTTGCAAAAAAACACAATCTTTTTATATCGTCAAGAAAACTTGCAAAGGATGTCAGTGCCGCACTGCTTGATAAAAAATGTGTAGACATTGACAGTGATATTGAAGGGTTTGATGTAAAAGAGCTTAAGAAAAAACTTAATCCTGAGAATAAAACTTGTGCTATAAAGATTAGGATAACCGACAGAATATATGATGACGGTGTTCTGACTTTAATACCTAAGGATTTGTACATAGGAGTGGGATGCAAAAAAGATACGGATGCAAGTAAGCTTAGTGATTTTGTAAATGAAGTGTTTATAAAAGAAGGACTTGACATAAGAGCGGTGAAATCTATAGGAAGTATTGATATAAAAAAAGATGAAGAGGCTATAAAAAGTCTTGCAAGCAAACTTGATGTACCTTTTATGACATTTACTAAGGATGAATTAAACTTGGTAAAAGGGGATTTTTGTGAGTCAGAGTTTGTAAAAAAGGTTGTCGGAGTCGGCAATGTATGTGAAAGATCCGTTTGTATACAATGCAAGAATCTTATAGTAAAAAAGACGGCAAAAGACGGGATGACTGTTGCGATAGGGCGAGGATAAGATGGTATATTTGATAGCGGATAAAGATCTTGAAGGTCAGGAAAAGATAAAATATTATAAATGTTTTTTGCAGGAATTATATCATGACGATGTGGAATGTATCATTGAAGACAATAAAGTTATAACTCCGCTTGGGATTGAGGGAAAGGCCTTGGAAGAAAAGGGAAAAGAGATAAGAAAAAAACTCCTGGATGCCAAAGCGGTTTATCTGTGCAGAGAGGGAGAAGTTATAGTTTTAAAGGACAGCTTATAGCTTTATTTTAAAATATAAGACGGATTTTGAATTTTGTCTTGCGTAGAACTTAATATTTGGTTATGATACAAAGGTGTTATAGAAAAAACATTTGAGGTGTATTATGGTTACAGTCGCATTGGACGCAATGGGTGGAGATTATTCACCGGATGAAATAATAAAGGGGGCATTTGATGCCTTAAAAAAAGATAAGGATATTAAAATTATTTTAGTTGGTAAGAAGGAGGTTTTGGAGAAAAAAGTAAGTGACGAGTTTGCAGACAGATGTGAATGTGTCTATTCAAGCGAGGTAATAACCAATGAAGAAGCACCGGTAGCAGCCATCAGAGCAAAGAAGGATTCATCCATAGTGGTAGGCATGAATCTTGTAAAAGATGGCAAGGCGGACGGCTTTGTAAGTGCCGGAAGTACAGGGGCGGTGCTTGTAGGCGGACAACTTATAGTAGGCAGGATAAAGGGAGTTTTAAGGCCTGCGCTTGCACCGCTTATACCTACTGAAAAAGGAGTTTCTTTGTTGATTGACTGCGGTGCCAATGTGGATGCAAGGGCGGATAATCTGGTGCAGTTTGCACAGATAGGTTCTTTGTATATGGAAAAGGTTATCGGTATCAAAAATCCGAGAGTAGGTCTTGTAAACATAGGTGCCGAGGAAGAAAAGGGAAATGCGCTTGTCAAGGAGACAATGCCTTTATTAAAGGAATGTAAGGATATAAACTTTATAGGCAGCATAGAGGCAAGAGAGATACCGAAAGGCGGAGCCGATGTAATAGTGTGTGAGGCCTTTGTAGGTAATGTAATA
Source organism: uncultured Lachnoanaerobaculum sp. (assembly GCF_938015485.1). Taxonomy (GTDB): domain Bacteria; phylum Bacillota; class Clostridia; order Lachnospirales; family Lachnospiraceae; genus Lachnoanaerobaculum. The sequence continues at coordinate 8,277 of NZ_CALLVU010000014.1, forward strand.
ATAAAGCTCTATGAGGGAGTAGGTTCTACACTTATCGGTAAGATAAAGGAAGCCCTGACAAAGAACATTTTTACAAAGATAGGTGCAATGATGATAAAGTCTTCACTGAAGGCTACATTGAAGTCCTTTGATGCAAGCGGATACGGCGGTGCGCCTTTACTCGGACTTAACGGACTTGTAGTCAAAGCACACGGCAATTCAAAGGCAAACGAGATTTGTAATTCAATTTTACAATGTAAGAGCTTTAAAGAAGAAGCTTTGAGTGATATTATAAGAGAGAAAATGATTAAAAATTAGAATGGAGAAAAAAATGGAATTTGAGAAGTTAAAAAAGATTATCGCAGAGGTTTTAAATATTGATGAGAATACAATTGAGCTGAGTTCTTCTTTTGTAGATGATTTGGGAGCCGATTCTTTGGACTTGTTTGAGATAATTACAGGCATTGAGGAAGAGTTTGAACTTGAGATTCCTCAGGAGGTGGCTGAGAATATCCACACTGTGAACGATGCCGTTGAGGAGATAAAAAAGGCTACAGACGCCAGATAGTGTTTACGAGGCTACTGTTTAAGATATCCGATAATGGTAGCCTCTTTATAAAATATAGATTGTTGAGGGTTGTTATGAATAATAATTTAAATGAGTTACAAAAATTATTAGGATATGAGTATAAGAATACAGAACTTTTAAATCAGGCACTTACACACAGTTCCTATGCCAATGAGCATCAGCTTGGAAAAAACGGTTCCAATGAAAGATTGGAGTTTTTGGGAGACGCCGTTTTAGAGCTTGTAAGCAGTGAGTTTTTTTACGGAGTTTATCCTGACAAGCCGGAGGGAGAACTTACAAAGATAAGAGCAAGCTTTGTATGTGAGCCTGCGCTTGTGGACTGTGCAAAGAATATAAGCCTCAGTGAGTTTATAAAGCTTGGAAAAGGTGAAGAGCATACAGGCGGAAGATTCAGACCGAGTATAATCAGCGATACCTTTGAGGCGGTTATAGGAAGCATATATTTAGACGGTGGTTTTGCTAATGCAAAAGAGGTGATTTTAAAATTCATTTTGAATGGATATGAAAATAAAGTCTTCTTTTATGATAGCAAGACTATCTTACAGGAAGTGATACAGTCACAGGATTCAAGACCGGTAGAGTACGACCTTTTGTCGGAGGAAGGACCTGACCATTTGAAAAAGTTTATCGTAGCTGTGAAAATAAACGGTGAAAGAGTGGGCGTGGGAGAAGGCGTAAGCAAAAAGTCTGCCGAGCAGGCGGCGGCATATGAAGCATTGAAAAAATTAGGGAAAGTTTAGATGTATTTAAAGCGTATTGAAATTCAGGGATTTAAGTCCTTTGCAAATAAGATCGTATTTGATTTTCACAACGGAATAACAGGTATTGTAGGACCTAACGGATCGGGAAAAAGTAATGTATCCGATGCGGTCAGATGGGTATTGGGAGAGCAAAGTGCCAAGCAGCTTAGAGGCGGAAATATGCAGGATGTAATCTTTGCGGGTACCGAACTTAGAAAGCCGCTCGGATTTGCCTATGTTGCAATCACCTTGGACAATTCGGACCACAAGCTGGATATTGACTTTAAAGAGGTGACCGTATCCAGAAGACTGTTCAGATCCGGAGAGAGTGAATATCTGATAAACGGTTCAGCCTGCAGACTAAAAGATATCAGTGAGCTTTTCTTTGATACGGGTATCGGAAAAGACGGATACTCCATAATAGGTCAGGGACAGGTAGATAAGATATTAAACGGCAGACCTGAGGAAAGAAGAGAGCTTTTTGACGAGGCGGCAGGAATCACAAAGTTCAAAAGAAGAAAAGGCCTTGCACTGAAAAAACTTGAGTCGGAGAGAGAGAGCTTAGTCAGAGTAAACGATATATTGGCAGAGCTTGAAAAACAGGTCGGACCGCTTGAAAAACAGGCAAAAGTTGCAAAAGAGTTTTTGAATCTGCGTGAGGAATTAAAGATTTTTGATGTGAACAGTTATATTATGGAGTATGACGGTATAACACAGAATCTGAATGAATATAAAAAGCGTGAAAAGCTCTTATCAGACGATTTGGCGGATGCAAGAAATTTGCTTGAAAAGTCAAAAACCGACTATGAAGATATTACGGCAGAGTTAAAAAGGCTTGATGAGGAGCTTGACGATGTAAGAAATCTGATAGGAAATAACACGACAAGACTGCAAGAGATAAACTCACATATAGAGATTCTAAAAGAGCAGATAAACTCCGAGAATAAGAACAATGAAAACCTCTTATCAAGAGGCGAAAATATAGACAGTGATATTGAAAAAAAGCAAAAAGAGCTGGCAGCTTTAAAAGAGGAAAAATTTTCACTGACAAATCTTTTAAAAGAAGCGAATGAAAAGGAAAACGCTCTTTTAAGCGAACTTGAAGATATTGACAAAAAAATAGATGAGCTTGCACAAAGACTTGATACCTTGAGGCTTTCATCTGAGGAATTTAATTCAAGAAATGCGGATTTGAGAGCAAAAAAAGAGAGATATAAGGGTATCTTGGAGCAGGTTCGCCTCAGAAAATCTCAGATGACTCAAAGACTTTTGGAGAGCAAGACAGGTCAAAATACAATCGAATTAAAGATTGATGAGGAAAATAAGAGCCTAAACTCGGTAAATGAGTCACTTCACAGTGCCGAGAACACTAAGGATGAGCTTGAGAGTAAAAGAGCTGCTATACACAGTGAGATAATCAGGTTTTCAAAAGTGGCATCCGAGCTTCAGATGAAGTATCAGAGCGAGTCTGCAAAACTCTCATCATTAAAGGACCTTGCAGAAAAATATGACGGCTACGGTATTGCAATAAAAAAGATTATGGAGACCAGAGATCGAATCGGCGGTATACATGGTGTTGTTGCGGATATAGTCAGAGCTTCAAAAAAGTATGAGGTGGCTATTGAGACCGCTCTTGGAGGCAGGATACAAAATGTGGTCATCGACTCAGAGAATACCGCAAAGGTTTTGATTGACTATCTGAAGAAAAACAAATTCGGAAGGGCTACATTTTTGCCGCTTTCCGCTATGAGAAACAACACATTTTCAAATACAGAGTTTTTGAAAGAAAAGGGAGTAGTCGGAATAGCAAGTGAGCTTGTTGAGTACGATAGTGTATACAAAAGTCTGATAGGCAGCCTGCTTGGACGAATTGTAGTTATTGACAATATAGACAATGCTATTGCCTTTGAAAAAAAGTTCAGATATGAATACAGAGTCGTCACACTTGACGGTGATTCATTAAGTCCCGGAGGTTCTATAAGCGGTGGTGCTTTTAAAAACAGTAACAATCTTTTGAGTAAGAAAAGAGAGATAGAAGAGGCACAGGCAAGTGTTTCCGTACTTTTGAAAAATTATAATGAGGCAAATGATAAGCTTGAAGCCTTTAATCTACAAAGAAATGATATAGAAATTAAGCTTGATGAGAACAGAAAAGTAATACAGGACCTTATCATTGAGAAAAACAATATATCAAACAGAAGGTCGGGATTAATTGAAAAGCTTGAAGAACTTAAAGCTTCATCAGTTTCCGTACAGACAGACTTTGACAATATAGACAAAGAACTTGCAGAGATAGAAATTGAAACAAAAAGACTTGATACCAAACTTTCAAATGTAGGTGAGGACTTTAGCAAACTGGGAAATGATATCTCGGATATAGAAAGCGATATCAAAGAACAGAGAAATAAAAGAGAAGTGCTTGTAGAAAAGCTGAATGCTTCAAAGCTTGAAAAAGCGGGTATCTCACAAAGACTTGAGTTTATTGATGAGAATGTAAACAGAACCGGAGAGGATGTCAAAGCGCTGCTTGATGAGAAGTCAGGCTTAAAGACAAGAGCCGAGGATATTGTAAGGAATATCAATGAGAAAAATAAAATCATAGAAGACGAGCATATCCAAAAGAACGAGTTGGCTAAAAAGATAGAAAAACTTAAGCAAAGAGAAGAAGAACTTATTTTGCTTAAAGAAGCAAAGTCAAAGTCACAGAATAAGATATTTGACAACAGAGATGTTTACAGTGAAAGGGTTTCACTTCTTGACAGAGATATCTACAGACTGAAAGGCCAGATAGAAAAGTCTGAAGAGAGGATGTCCGAGAGAACCAATTATATGTGGAATGAATATGAACTTACATACAATTCGTCATTGGAGCTGAAAACCGATACGGATATGTCTTTAAATGATATCAGAGCAAATATAGCTTCACTGAAGTCAAAGATAAAGGCACTTGGAAATGTCAATATCAATGCTATTTCAGACTACAATGAGATTTCCGGCAGATATGAGCTTATGAAAAAGCAGCATACGGATATCTTGGAGGCTGAAGCTACTTTGATAAATATTATCGATGAGCTGGATTTGGCGATGAAAAAGCAGTTTGCCGAGAAGTTTGAAGAGATTGCAAAAGAGTTCAATGAAGTATTTAAAGAGCTTTTCGGCGGAGGCAGCGGAAAGCTTGTACTTGAAGAAAGCCCGGATATGCTTGAGGCTGGCATAACAATAATCTCACAGCCGCCGGGAAAGAAGCTTCAAAACATGATGCAGCTTTCAGGTGGAGAGAAGGCACTTACAGCTATAGTACTTTTGTTTGCAATACAAAATCTTAAACCTTCGCCTTTTGCACTGCTTGATGAGATAGAGGCGGCGCTTGATGATTCAAATGTAGACAGATTTGCAAAGTATTTACATAAGCTTACAGACCGGACACAGTTTATAGTAATTACACACAGAAGAGGTACAATGGTATCCTCGGACAGACTTTACGGAATTACAATGCAGGAAAAGGGTGTTTCCGCACTTGTTTCAGTGAACCTGATAGAAAATGAATTGGATAATTAGGAGAGATGATGGAAGAAAAGAAAAAAGGATTTTTTTCAAGGCTTGTAGAAGGACTTACAAAAACGAGAAATGCCGTAGTCAGCGGAATAGAGAATGTATTCCTAGGCTATGATGTGATAGATGAGGACTTTTATGAGGAGCTTGAAGAGACTCTTATAATGGGAGATATCGGAATCAGAGCTTCTACAGATATTATAGAAGAGCTTAGAAAGAGAGTAAAGGAAGAGCATCTTAACTCGCCTGCACAGTGCAGAGAGGTGCTTATTGATACAATAAAAAGAAAGATGGATTTGGGCGAGAACGCCTATGAGTTCGAAAACAGAAAGTCTGTAGTATTTGTCATAGGCGTAAACGGTGTAGGAAAGACCACATCTGTCGGAAAACTTGCAAGTCAGCTGAAAAATGAAGGTAAAAAGGTTTTGGTTGTGGCTGCGGATACATTCAGAGCTGCGGCTATTGAGCAGCTTGAGGAGTGGACTAAAAGAGCCGGAGTGGATATAATCGCACAGAACGAAGGTTCAGACCCGGGAGCTGTGGTATTTGACGCATGCAAGGCGGCCAAAGCCAGAAATACCGATGTGATGATAGTGGACACCGCAGGAAGACTTCACAATAAGAAAAATCTTATGGAAGAGCTTAAAAAGATCAATAAGATAATTGAAAGAGAGTATCCTGACGCCTACAGAGAGACTTTGGTGGTACTTGACGGTACTACCGGACAGAATGCTTTGGAACAGGCAAGAGTGTTTAACGAGGCGGCAAATATAACAGGTATTATACTGACAAAACTTGACGGAAGCGCCAAGGGAGGTATTGCGGTGGCAATACAGGCGGAACTTTCCATTCCTGTCAAGTATATCGGGGTAGGTGAGAAAATAGACGATCTGCAAAAATTCAACTCAAAAGAATTTGTGGATGCACTTTTTAGTAATGAGTAAGACAAAGCTATCTAAAATAGAATCGAGGCAATAAGTAATGAAGGAATTTACATTGGAAAAATTTGAAGAGGCGAGCGAACTTGTACAAAAGGTGACATCGGAGACAAAACTTGTATTCAGTGAGTTTTTCTCGGAGCAGTCAGGAAATAAAGTATATTTCAAGCCTGAAAATATGCAGTATACGGGAGCATATAAGCTTAGAGGAGCATACTATAAGATTTCAACACTTTCCGATGAAGAAAAGGCAAAGGGAATTGTAACGGCTTCTGCAGGAAACCATGCACAGGGTGTGGCATACGCCGCTAAGCTTGCAGGAATAAAGGCTACAGTGTTTATGCCTACAACAACACCTCTTATAAAGATAAACAGAACCAAAAATTACGGTGCGACCGTAGAACTATACGGAGATGTATTTGATGAGGCCGCTACAAAGGCTATGGAGTATGCAAAGGAGAGCGGTGCGACATTCGTACATCCTTTCAACGATCTTACAGTGGCTACAGGACAGGGCAGTATCGCAATGGAGATAATCAAAGAGCTACCTACAGTAGATATAATACTTGTACCGATAGGCGGCGGCGGACTTTGTGCCGGTGTGGCGACACTTGCAAAGATGCTGAATCCGAATATTCATGTAATAGGTGTGGAGCCTGAGAATGCGGCTTGCATGAAAGAATCCATAAAAGAAGGACATATAGTCACATTGCCTTCAGCCAACACGATTGCAGACGGTACCGCTGTAAAGACACCGGGAGATAAGCTGTTTAACTACGTAAAGGAAAATGTGGATGATATAATCACAATCAACGACAATGAGCTTATAGTATCTTTCCTTGATATGGTGGAAAATCATAAAATGATAGTTGAAAACTCAGGTTTGCTTACAGTGGCGGCGCTAAAGCACCTTGATGTAAAGGGAAAAAAGATTGTTGCAATACTTAGCGGCGGAAATATGGATGTTATCACAATGGCGTCACTTATACAGCACGGACTTATTGCAAGAGACAGGATATTTACAGTATCCGTACTTTTACCTGATAAGCCGGGTGAGCTTGCAAAGGTGGCCGATTTACTGGCAAGCGAGAGAGGAAATGTTATAAAGCTTGAACACAATCAGTTTATCAGTATAAACAGAAATGCCGCAGTGGAGCTTAGAATCACTATAGAAGCTTACGGAACTAAGCATAAGGAACAGATAGTCGAAAGACTTAATAAAGAGGGATATAGACCAAAACTTGTAAGAAGTAAGGGAACATATAATGCTTGATGAAAAAGTGAATATAGATATTAGCGAATTTTTAAAAACATTAAATTTTAAGACTAATATAATATATTTTATAAAATGGGGGGTACTTTCAGTCATAATAGGAGTGGTTGTAGGATTTGCCGGAGCCAGTTTCGGACATGCGATAAGCTTTGCCACGGATTTTTGGCAAAGCCATAGATACACACTCTATCTTTTACCGATATTCGGACTTATAATTTCAGCCCTGTATCACTTTATACATGCGGACAATCCGAGAGGAACCAACTGGGTAATAGATTCGATATCTTCAGGTGAGACAATTCCTTTAAAGATGGCACCTACGATATATATATCTTCATTTTTGACACATCTTGGAGCCGGAAGTGCCGGAAGAGAAGGTGCTGCGCTACAGATAGGCGGAAGTCTCGGAAATTTTATAGGCAGGAAGTTAAAGCTTGGACAGACTTCATTTTCAGATAAGGCTGATATAAATATTGCAATAATGTGCGGAATGGCATCCTGCTTTTCGGCGCTTTTCGGAACACCGATATCGGCGTCCATATTTAGTATGGAAATATTCAGTGTAGGCGTTATGTATCATGCGGCACTTATACCATGTCTTCTTTCATCGTATATTGCGGTGTATGTTGCAAAACTTATGAATACGCCTGTGGAGAAGTTCATAATACAAAGAGCGCCTGATTGGAACTTTAAACTTATAGGGTTTATGATACTTCTTGCCGCACTTACAGCCATTGTTGCAATATTGTTTTCAGTGGCAATGCATGAAAGTGCAAATATTTACAAAAGATTTTTTAAAAATCCGTATATTAGGATTGTAGTTGCGGCAATTTTATTTATAATATTAACTATGCTCTCAGGAAACAGAGACTATAACGGCGGCGGATTTTGGCTTATAGAAAGAAGTATGAGCGGAAATGTCAGGTATGAGGCATTTCTTATGAAAATTCTTTTCACTGCGGTGGCAATGGGAGGAGGATTTAAAGGAGGAGAGATAGTACCTACATTTGTTATAGGTGCGACATTCGGAGGAGCATTTGCAAAATTTTTCGGGCTGCCATATGAACTTTGTACCGCATGCGGTATGATAGCCTGCTTTGTAGGAGTTACCAACTGTCCTATAGCATCTATTTTTATGGGCCTTGAATTTTGTGGTAGCCTTGGTATAAACTATTATGCTATAGTAGTAGGAGTAAGTTTTGTATTATCAGGTTATTATGGACTGTACAGTTCACAAAAGTTTGCGTATTCAAAAACTGAAGCAAGATATGTAGGCTCGGATGCGGTGAGCATTAGAAAGAAAAGACAAAATAGTTAGGAGGATTTTATGGCTATATTTGAAGGTGCAGGTGTTGCACTTATTACACCGATGAATGAAGATTTAAGTGTAAATTATAATAAATTGGAAGAAATAATTGAGGAGCAGATTGCAGGAGGTACAGATGCTATTATAGCCTGCGGTACTACAGGTGAGGCGTCAACTCTTACAGTTGAAGAGCATTTGGATGCTATAAAGAGAACTATTGAGATAGTAAACAAGAGAATACCGGTAGTTGCAGGTACAGGTTCAAATTCTACAGAGACTGCAGTAGAGTTTTCAAAGGAAGCCCAAAAGTACGGTGCTGACGGAGTATTGGTGGTTTCACCTTATTACAACAAGGCGACACAAAATGGACTTATTAAGCACTTTACTTCTATTGCGGAAGGTATAGATATTCCGGTGCTTCTTTACAATATTCCGGGAAGAACAGGAGTGAATATTGAGCCTGAGACTATTGCATACCTTGTAAACAATGTGGAGAATATAGTAGGAGTTAAAGAGGCAAGCGGTAATTTCTCAAATGCGATAAAGACATTAAGACTTTGTCCGCAGATAGATATGTACTCCGGAAATGACGATCAGGTAGTGGCTCTTATGAGTATAGGTGCAAAGGGTGTTATATCCGTACTGTCAAATGTAGCACCGAGGCAGACTCATGAAATGTGCAAAGCCGTGCTTGAAGGAGATATATTTAAGGCAAGAAAGATGCAGATAGAGGCGCTTGATGTTATCAACAATCTGTTTGCCGAAGTGAATCCTATACCGGTAAAGGCAGCTATGAACCTTCAGGGAAAGAATGTAGGACCGCTCAGACTTCCGCTTACACCTATGGAGAAGGCACATGAGGAAGTTTTGGCTAAGGCTATGAAGGAGTACGGTATTTTATAATGGTTAAGGTTATTTTAAACGGCGCAAACGGTGCTATGGGCAAGGTGGTTGCAGACCTTGTGGCTGCAGACGAAAATATGGAGATAGTTGCGGGAGTAGACTTAAATACCGATACAAAATTGGGTTTCCCCGTATTTGACGATATAAGAAAAATTGATATAGAAGCGGATGCAGTTATTGACTTTGCTTCAGTAAAGGCGGTTGACAACTTGCTTGATTTTATAGAACAAAAAAAGATTCCTGCAGTTATCTGTACTACAGGTCTAAGTGAAGCACAGATTGACAGAATAAATGAACTTTCATTGGTAAGTCCGATTCTTCGTTCAGCAAATATGTCACTCGGAATCAATATATTGTCAAAGGTATTGGCTGAAGTAGCCCCTACGCTGAAGAAAGCCGGTTTTGATATAGAGATATTGGAGGCACATCACAGAAGAAAGCTGGATGCGCCGAGCGGAACAGCGCTTTTGCTGGCAGACTCTATAAATTCAAGTATGGATGAAAAGCTTGAATATACTTATGACAGAAGCGACAGACATGAACCGAGAAGAGAGAATGAGATAGGTATCTCATCTGTACGAGGCGGTACAATAGTAGGTGATCACGATGTTATCTTTGCAGGAGAAGATGAGGTGATTTCATTTAACCATAGAGCATATTCAAGAAAGATTTTTGCAAACGGTGCAATAGCGGCGGCTAATTTCTTACTTGGAAAATCTAACGGACTCTATGATATGAGCGATGTGATTAAATAAATTTTTGGGCAATCAGAATACTGATTGCCTTTTTTAGAGGTGAATATGAAGATTTTGGGGATTATTGCGGAATATAATCCTTTTCACATGGGGCATAAGTATCAGATTAAAAAAGCTAAAGAACTTTCGGGAGCCGACTATGTAGTAGCGATAATGAGCGGCAACTATGTGCAAAGAGGAGCACCGGCTGTTTTTGAAAAAAGTATAAGGACAAAGACGGCATTAAATGCAGGCATAGATGCGGTATTTGAAATTCCGAGCTTTTTTAGCGGTGCAAGTGCAGCCGACTTTGCACGGTACGGTATAAGTCTGCTGGATATACTTGGAGTCGACTATATATCATTCGGTGCGGAAGACAATGATTATGATTTGCTTTGCAGTGTAGCAGGTATTTTGTCGGGGAAAGAGATTGAGATTTCAATAAAAAAATATTTGGCTTCAGGTTTAAACTATGCCAAGGCAAGACATAGTGCAATAATTGATAATTTAAAAAGTGAAAGCATATCACTGCAACAGAAAATGCAGATAGAAGATGTACTTTCATCACCCAACAATATACTTGCAATAGAATATCTTAAGAATATAAAACTTATAAAATCAAATATAAAGCCGATTATAATAAGCAGGAACGGGAGTAATTATCACGAAAAGAATATAGAAGAGGATAAATTTGCCTCAGCAACAGCTATAAGAAATGCATTATACAGCGGTAAGAAAGATATATTTGACAATCTTACCGGAGGCATACCGTTGGAAAATACAGATATTTTAAAATCATCAAAGCCGATATTTGAAGATGATTTTTTATTTAGCGTACAAAGGAGTATATATGATAAGTTATATAAAGGAGAAGACTTGTGTGCATACTGTGATGTATCGGATGAGCTTAAGAATACAATAAATAAAAGCATAAACGAGATTAAAAGTAAGATTTTTGAAGATTTTATTTTAAGCCTCAAGAGTAAAAATTTTACCTATACCAGAATAAGCAGAGCAATCTTTCATATTCTTTTAAATCATAAAAAGAAAACTTTAAAAGAGCTGAAGTCGGAGGCGGATATGGCGGCCTACCCTCTGTTATTAGGATTTAAAAAGGCTTCATCAAATCTTTTATCCGAACTTAAGCTTAGAAGTAAGAAGCCTTTTATCAGCAAAATCGGAAGTGCAAAAGATATTCTAAGTGAGAACAGTCTTAAAATATTTGAAAATAATATATATTCGGATTTTTTATATAATTCAATATATTTTGAAAAATATGGTGAGATACTTGATAATCCGTACAGGAGAAAGATTGTTATTTTATAATTTTTTCTTGCCAAAAAGCATCTCGGGTGTTAAAGTATCATTTAGTAAAACAGACGGTCGCACAAGTGTGAGGAAAGTCCGGGCTTTATAGGGCAGGATGCCGGATAACATCCGGTGGAGGCGACTCCAAGGAAAGTGCAACAGAAAATAACCGCCGAAAGGTAAGGGTGAAAAGGTGGTGTAAGAGACTACCGCTTGTATGGTAACATAAAAGGCCGTGTAAACCCCATCCAAAGCAAGACCAAAGCGAATAAGGGCTGCCCGTCCGATATTCAGGTAGGTTGCTAGAGCCTTGTGGTAACATAAGGACCAGATAGATGACCGTTTAATACATAACCCGGCTTATGTTTTGCTTAGGCTCCCTCAGGGAGCCTATTTTATTGCAATACTTTACCTTATCTTAACCTATATATGCTAGAATATACAAAGAAATTATTTTAGGAGAGAGAAATGAAATACTTTGAGAATAAATACACAAGATTTCAGGAAATAAAAAAGAATGCCATACAGGCTGTAGCCACATTGGTGACAAATGCCAATCTGAAGGGATTCTTTGACGGAAAGATATATAAAGGAAATACAAAGGTAGCCTGTGTCCCCGGATTAAACTGCTATTCATGCCCGGGAGCTATAGGTTCATGCCCAATAGGTTCACTTCAGGCGGTTATAGGAAGTAAGAAATTCAGCATATCATATTATGTATTTGGAATAATGATACTTATAGGGGCATTATTCGGCAGACTTGTATGCGGACTTTTATGTCCGTTCGGCTTTGTACAGGATTTACTGTATAAGATACCTACACCTAAGTTTAAAATTCCTGCAAAATTAGACAGAGTACTTAGATATATGAAATATCTTATATTACTTACATTTGTAATACTCTTACCGATGTTCTTGGTTGATGCTTTCGGTAACGGCGCACCTTATTTTTGCAAACTTATCTGTCCGGCAGGAACGCTTGGAGGAGCACTTCCGTTACTTGCAAAAAATGAAGGACTTAGAAGCACAATAGGATTTTTGTTCTTTTGGAAACTGAGTATACTTATAGTTGTAGCGGCACTTTCCATATTTACATACAGACCTTTTTGCAGATATATATGTCCACTTGGAGCATTCTATTCATTTTTTAATAAAATAGGATTTTATAAGATGGAGTTTGTATCTGATAAATGTGTAAACTGCGGACTTTGTGAAAGAGCCTGTAAGATGGATATAAATGTAAGAGCCAATCCTAACTCTTTGGAATGTATCAGATGTGGTGCATGTACTGCAGCTTGCAGACATGATGCATTAGTGATGACATATGCAGGTCTTGGAAAGAAAAAAGAAGAAAAGCCTATTAATGTAAAAGCTTGTAAGAGTAATTGCAGAGGATGTGTAAATGTGGAATAAACTGTCTATAAGAATAAAAGTAACATTACTTACAGCTGCGGTGCTCTGTGTAATCTCGGTACTGTTATTCTTATTTAATATAGAAAGTGCATCCAATATTTTTATAATACCCGATAATGTGGATATACCGTTTAACAGTGATTCAAGCTTTACCTTTGATTTTGATCTTGCACAGCGTGTATTTAGGATAAACAGCTTTTATACAGTTATAATATTTTCTGTTGCCGGAACCGCTCTGATGTGGTGGGTGGTAGGTAAGGTTTTGATGCCGCTCAATAAATTCAGCAGAGAAATAAAAAAGCTTGATATTACTAAAATAAATGATGATATACATATAGTGAAAAGCACTGATGAATTGGGTGATTTGCAAAACGCATTCAACCATATGCTTGGAAATATAAGAGAATCCTATGAAAGGCAAAAAAGGTTTTCGCAAAATGCAGCCCATGAATTGAAGACTCCTGTAGCAGCAATAAGGTCAAATCTGGAGGTGTTAAATATGGATGAGGAGCCACAGATAGAGGATTATAAAGACTTTGTGGAAGTTGTGGGCAGACAGATTGAGATGATGAATTCGATAGTGGTGGGTCTTAGACTTTTAAGTAATGAAGAGAGCTTAAATATTGAAAAGGTTTATTTGTATAAAATAATAAATGAGATAATTGAGGATTTAGATTATAAAATCAACGAAAAAAATCAGAATATAGAGTTTATTTGCGATAATAAAAATATGGCTATAGATGCCGATAGAGTTTTAATAAAGCAGGCTATCGTTAATATAGTGCATAATGCCATAAGGTATTCAAGGGAAAATGCATTTATAGAAATAAAGCTTGGAGATAATTCATTAAGTATAAAAAATTATGGAGAAAGTATTCCAAAAGAGAGCCTTGAAAAGATATTTGAAGCTTTTTACTGTGTGGATAAGTCCAGGGCTAAAAAATTCGGTGGAAGCGGTCTTGGTCTTGCCATAGCAAAGGAAATATTGGACAGGCATAAATTTAGAATAAGTGCAAACAGCGTAGATGGTGATTTTGTAGAGTTTATAATAGATTTTAAAGGATGAAAATATGAAAGAGATTTTAAAAAAGTTGGAAAAGAATAAAGCACTTCCGTATATTATGCTGGGAGTAGGTGTGGTAATGATTATTGCAGGTGTAATGAGAGATGAACATCTGGTGGTATTAAAAAAAGCTGTTAATATATGCCTTGAATGTATAGGCATAGGATAGGGGAAAAAGGTGAAAATACTAAAGATTGCATGGGCTACATTTATAGCTGTTTTACTTGGATTTATATTTTTTGTAATTACGGATCTTGTGATAATCAGTTTAGGTTTCGCCTATAATAAGACCGGAAATGCAGTACTTGACTGGTTGACTCTGCCACAGGAGATTGACAGAATTTATCTGGTGATTTATCCTTTATCAATTCTTGTATATTCAAATATATTCTTTAAATGGATAAATAAGGATAAGGAGGAAGCACAAGTACATTGGGATATAAAGACAGGGGTGGTATGCAGCATAATGGCAGGTATAGCCTTTGGAGGTATATCTACATTATGGGTAATGTTTTTAAAAAACACGGCACTGTCAAATATAGGTTTTATAAAGAGCAGTCTGGAGTATTTGAATGCATCATCAGCAAATAAATCAACTGTATCATTTATTATAAGTCTGGTGGTTGCAGGAATTCTTGCACCTATCAATGAGGAGATTATCTATAGAGTAGTAACTTTTAATTTCCTTGAAAAAAGAGTGAATACAAAATATGCACTTATAGTTTCATCACTTATGTTTGGAATTATACATTTATCATTTGTACAGTCTGTATATGCAACTATTATGGGGCTGATATCAGGTACTGTATATATGAAGACACGCAAAATCAGATGGTCAATTTTAATACATATAACTATAAACACTTTGGCAATATATGAGCTTACCTCAAATTTGATATGGGTGGCTTTTACAATAATCCTGTTTTTACCGCTTGGGATCATGCTCTATAAGCTTTTAAAAACAAAAACAAATTATGCATATTAAAAAGATATAGTTTTATCAATCTTAACTTAGGCTTAACCAAAGCCATGGTATTATATAGACATAAGATAAAGAAATTCATAAGGAGAATAAATATGAAAAAAAGGTTATTGATTTTAGGTTTTGCTTTGATGATGATGGCAAGTGCTACAGCTTGTGGAAGTCAAAGCAGTACAGACAAAGACGGAGGAAATACTAAAACTGAAAGTACGGCGGCAAGTACAGATAAGAAGTCTCAAAAGTTTCCGGAGTTTAAGGCAAAAACAGTAACAGGTGAGGATATAAGCAGCGATTTGTTTAAAGACAACAAGTTGACAGTGGTAAATGTATGGGGAAGCTGGTGCGGTCCATGTGTAGCTGAAATACCTGAATTACAAAAGCTTTATGAGAATATGAAGGATAAAGGTGTAAATGTCGTAGGACTTGCACAGGATGCCGGAACAGATATGGACGCGGTAAAGGATATTTTGGATAAGAATAAGGTTACTTATCAGAATGTAGTACCTGAGGGAGATGTTACAGATTTTGTAATGAGTATTCAAGCATTTCCAAGTACCTTTTTGGTAGACTCTGAAGGAAATATAGTTGATAAAATACAGGGTGGAAGAGACCTTGAGTCATTTACAAAGGCAGTTGAGGATGCTTTAAACAAGATGTAATGGGTAAATACTTGATTGTAGCGATATTTATGAGTATGAAGAGTGATATTAAAATAATAAAAATATTAATTTAAGGGAGATAAATATGAAAAAGAATTTGAAAAAGATTATTATGGCAGTTGCCGCCGCATCATTATTAATGGCATGTACAAGTAATGTAAAACCGGCTGAAACAAAAACAGCAGAGACAGAGAGTGTAGAGGCAAGACAGGCAGGAATGAATGTTGAAACAGATACAAAGATGCCTGATAATATGCCGAGTTTACCGGGCGCTGAAAACGGAAAAGTAAAGTCGGTTACAGACAAGGTTATCCGTATAGAGAGAATATCGCATGTGGGTAATGAGGTAGAAAATAGTGAAAGTACAGATACAAAGGAAGAAAATGAGGTTCCTGAAGAAGTTGACCTTGTACTTGATCCTGCAGGTGTGAATTTCGTAGATATGGCTACAGGTCTTGTAAGTGATGCACCTAAGGAGGGTGATGATATCTATGCATGGGTAGCACCTGAATATATGGCAAGTATGCCTCCACAGGTAAACTCATATGTGGTACTTACCAATGCGAAAGAGGGATTCCATATGCCTATGTACACAGACGGTATTGAAAAGGCTGAGGAAGTAGATGGCAGTATTGAACTTTTGGATACTTTAAACAATGCTAAATGGACTGTAGATAAATCTGTAAAACCTGTGCTTGCATCAACAGGCGAGGAAGTGGATTTTTCTGAGATTAAAAAGGGAGACAGATGTCTTTTATGGTCTGAGAACTTTATGGTTACAACCACAAGTACAGAAATGCCTAAGATAAAGACAAACAGAGTGGTTATTTTAAAGTAAAAGATATCTAAGAATGGTAAGTTACAGATAAGCCTTGGAAATAAATGCTTATCTGTGACAAAATAAGGACTATATAAGGGAGATGACAATGAAAAAGAAACAATTTAAGTTTAAGGGTGTGGTTTTGGGCAGATAAGGAAATAAATGTAAATGAAGCATTGTCAAATGATTTTTCAGACTATAGTGTAAGCAATCTTGCAAATGGGGATAACAGAGAAGATGCGATTATGCAGATGCCTTCATTTACCTGGGGGACGGATGGAACATCCGTTGGAGAGTTTAATATATCAACTTCTACAGCTATAAATTATACAAATAATTATATTCCTGCAAGTACAGCATTAAGAGGTGTACTAAAGGTCAAAGCGGCACAATCAAATCCACAGCAACAGCCGCAGACACCGGGAACGCAGCCGCAGCCACAACAACCGCAGACACCGAGAATGCAGCAGCCACAACAGCAGCTTGAAAAGAAAAAGCCTTCAGATATAGTAACACCGGGCAAATCAGGTTTAGAAGATAATAAAGCGCATGGCAAAGCTACACCTTCTGTACCTAAAAAGCCGGAAAATAATGGAGGCGGAAGAAGAAATGGAAGAAATTCAGGCGGAGGTTCAGGAAGAGGTTAAAAGAAGGATAAAAATGCAAAAAACAACAACAAACCGCTTGCAGGCAAATGGATAAATGATGCAAAAGGATGGTGGTATAAGGAATCAAACGGATCATATCCTAAATCAACATGGAAACAGATAGATTACAACGGTGTAAAAAACTGGTACTATTTTGATGAACAGGGATATATGGCGACAGGCTGGAAACTTATAAATGATAAATGGTATTATATGTATGAAAACACTGAAAAAGGTCATATAAAAGGTAGTATGGCATATAGTACAAAAGTAGGTGAATATAAAATCGGATTTGACGGCGCATGGATAAAATAATATAAACTATATAGCATGATATAGATAGGATCGCAAAAGCGGTCCTATTTATCAAAGTGTGTGGTTGTTGATGAATCTTATAGCGTTGTATTTCAAGGATTATCCCGTGATTTATTATTGAGGATAGTAGAAAACTTTCTAATTGCAAGTTCAGCATCAATATGTTATAGTATCACGGTATAGCATTTATGATATGCAATTATATTTTAAACATTAAAATATAAGTAAGAGTTGAAGATTAAATAAGCAATGCCATGTGAGTAAATGTAGAAAGAGCAATGTCAGCAGGCAATAATGTTTAAGTAGTTGTAATGCAGATTTTGAATGGTTTGAAAAATAGAAAAAATTATCAAATGAAGTGTAGAATATAAAATAAACATATGTCAGTATGTGTCAAATTAGTATTATAGATAAGGAGTAATTATGAGAAAGAAATTATTTGTTTTAGGTATGGCAATCATGATGGCGGGAGCTATAAGTGCCTGTAATGCAGGAAATAAGACTGCTAATGAGTCTGTAAGCACAGAGTCACAGACAGATTCAAAGCAGGCTGATACAAGCGAGTCGGCAGATTCAAAGAAGGCTGATGATAGCAAATCTGCAGATTCAAAGAAGAAAGATGTAAGCTTCCCTGAGTTCAGTGCAAAGACTGTGGAGGGTGAGGAGATAAGTAACGATGTATTCAAGAACAGCAAGCTTACTGTAGTCAATGTATGGGGCAGCTGGTGCGGTCCATGTGTACAGGAGATTCCCGAGTTGCAAAAGCTGTCTGAGAATATGAAAGATAAGAACGTCAATGTAATAGGAATCGCGCAGGATGCAGGAAGCAACTTCCAGGAGGTAAAAGAAGTGCTTGATAAGAGCAAGGTGACTTATCAAAACATCATTCCGTCAGGAACTACAGAGGATTTTGTTATGAGTCTTCAAGCATTTCCTACCACTTTCTTTGTGGACTCGGAAGGAAAGATAGTTTATGCAATACAGGGTTCAAAGAATCTTGAAGGATTCACACAGATAGTGGACGATTTATTATCAAAAATGTAATATTAACAGAGGAATGGGCACTAAGTAGCTACAGTGTATCCCATTCCTCTGTTTGTTTTTATAACATCACTTCCAAGTTTCTTTCTGATAGCCGCTATATGGACTTTGATAACATTCGATGCATCACTTGCATTCATATCAATGTTATGTTCAAGAAGTTCGGAGGTTGAAACCAATCTGTCTTTATTTAGGCACAGATACTCAAATATAGCGTATTCCTTAGGTGTAAGTGAAATAGTCTCACCATTTCTTTGTACCTGCTTTTTATTAAGAAACAGCACTATGCCTTGAGATTCAAGTCTTATACAGTCATCATTTTTATTATATGAAGTGCGAAGCAGCGCTCTTATCCTGGCTTCAAGTTCTTTAAAGTGAAAAGGTTTTACCAGATAGTCGTTTGCGCCGAGGTCAAGCCCGAGTACCTTGTCGTTTAATGTATCTCTGGCGGACAATATAATGACCTTACAGTCCGCATTATCCTCCCTTACAGCTTTTAACACTTCTATGCCGTCAAGCTTAGGCATATTCAAATCAAGTACAATAAGATCATATTTTGATTCAAAGTAAAGCTCCAATGCCTCCTCTCCGTCAGTTGCAGTATCGACATAGTAGTTTTGCTTGCGAAGCCCTTTTGCAAGTGCATTTAATATATCTTCTTCATCCTCACATATCAAAAGTCTCATACTACCTCCCAAAAATATAACTGTAATCATTTATTAAGGTTAAGTATATCAATTAAATACGCCGATAACAATACTCTTATTTTTGCGATTTGACAAAATTCTTGAAAGGAATAGTCAGTATATTATCTTGTTGCATAAAATACCGACTAAAAATTTACAAAAGAGCAAATTTTTGTGGGAAATGGTTCGGATGAAGTATTAGCACTTAT
>NZ_CALLVU010000015.1 GCF_938015485.1 uncultured Lachnoanaerobaculum sp.
AGTACCACTTTTCCCGTGTTATTTATCTGAAAAGTGACATTTGAGTCATCCCCTACACTTATTGTGTCGGGATTTATATCAAAGCTTCCGACATTCATCCTTGCCACCTGCTTTACGGGGATATCTACAGTTACCTTATCCGTAGCATTTTTAAACTCAGGTGAATCATACTGTTCATTTATCGTTATGGAATATGATCTTTGATCGACACCTGCTCTTGCAGTCATTTTAAGCTTAAGTTCCGTAGTCTGATTGGCAGGCAGTGAATTAACCGCATGAGAACTTGAACCTTCTTCCATACTGAACACCGCACTGTCATTTGCTTTTTCGGACTCCAATGTAAATAAGATATTGCTTGCAGGTACACTTGCGGAAGCGTTCTTCATTGTTATAAAGAGGTCAAAACTCTCTCCGGCAAAGACATCCTTAGGCTCCGTTCTGTAGCTGTCTACCACTATTCTTGCCTTTGTTCTGTCATTCGGGTTAAACTCTCCTGCAGCGGTCGTAGTCTCATCCTTATCCTTATTATCAATATGTACAAAGAACTGCTCCTCAGCTTTTTTAAGTTCACCTTCGCTGCTGTCACGATAATTTATCTCAAGTTTTATAGGATAGTATCCGGTATAGGTGTTTTTTTGTATGGCAAAGCTGTAGTCAAGACTTACCATACCGCCGCTCTCTATCTTATCAAAATGTCTGTCATAATTTGCATCGTTTATCTCAAAAGGAAAAACCGTACTGTCTTTATCCATTACCATATGTGCCGTAACGTCAAATGCGGTAAGCTTTCCGGTATTTGCCATATTCAGGCTGAAATTAAGTACATCGGGATACTTTCCCCTTGGTGTAGCCTGTCCCTCACCTATAGTGAAGTCCACATCTTTTACAGCTTCGGATTCATTACTGCTTTCATTGGCGGCGGATTTTTGAATATACACATTTATATATTCCTGTATACCCCTACCGCTGTCCTTATCATCTGCCAGATATACAGGTATACCGTAGTAACCTTCGGGAATATCCCTTCTTACTCTGGCTGAAATAGTGATATTTTTCTTTTTACCTTTGGTTATCTTACCCACATGCTTTCTATCTGTGGTCTCTGATGTAAGCTCAAAAGGAAACTCAACATCATCTTCATCATCGCCGTCATCATATGCTATACCTGCCCAGGCGTCACCGTAATCCGAGCCTGTCTCCACATAGAAGGTAACGCTCATTATCTTTCCTGTCTTACCCACAGGTATCTTGTCCTGATGGAATACTCCGTTGCCCTCTATGTTTTTTAACTTGGCAAAGCTTTGCAAAGGCAAAAGCAATGTAATTACAAAAGCCAAAAAAACTACACAAATTTTCCTGATATTTCTCATACCCATTATACCGCCTTTCCGTCCACGATCCTTATTTGTCTGTCCGCAACTTTTGCTATATCATTGTCATGTGTAACCATAATAAGTGTCTGATTCTCTTCTTTTACTATATGTTTCATAAGTTCAAGCACCTCCGCACTTGTTTTTGTGTCAAGATTTCCGGTAGGCTCATCTGCAAATATGATTTTGGGCTGCATCGCCAATGCTCTGGCAATTCCCACTCTCTGTTGCTGTCCTCCGCTCATAGCATTGCCGTTTTGGTATATCTGTTTTTCAAGTCCCACCAATGTCAGATATTTTTTTGCAATTTCAATTCGCTTTTTTACATCCACTCCTCTAAATACAAGCGGAAGTGCCACATTGTCAAGCGCATTCATAGTGGGCAAAAGATTATAAGATTGAAAAATAAAGCCCACATTATTTCTTCTAAACGCAACAAGTCCGTTCTCTTTAAGTTTCTCAAGATGTTTACCGTTTATTATTATCTCGCCCTTTGTGGGCTTTTCAAGTCCTGCAAGCATATTTAAAAGTGTAGACTTTCCCGAACCTGAGGGACCGACTATTGCCACGAACTCACCCTTATTTATAGTAAAATCCAGTCCGTCAAGAGCATGAACCACCGTCTCACCTGCTTTATAAAACTTATACAGTCCTTTTACTTCTATGATTTTTTCATTCATCATACTCACCTTAAATATAACAACAAATCTCTATGTAATATCTATCATATCATATTTTTTGCATATTTGCTTTTATATTTCCTAACTTTTTTATAAAAATAAAAAGCCGACTGAAAATTGTATACATTTATCAGTCAGCTTATATTTTTTCAAAATACTGTTAAGTTAATTTATTCTAAAAAGAATCTGTGATCATATGCTTAGGCTTTGAACGCTTGATAACAGGTTTGAATGTAAGTTCTCGCTCCTTACCCTCTCCCTTACAATCTACTTTTATCTTATCGCCCTGCTTTATATTGCCAAGCAGTATTTGCTCCGCCATTCTGTCCTCTATCTCATTTTGCAATGCACGTTTTAGAGGCCTTGCACCGTACTTTTTATCATAACCCTTATCTATAAGAAATTCCTTTGCCTTATCGCTAAGTCTTAGATTCATCTGCATCTGCTCATCCAGTCTTGAATTGATTTCATTAAGCAGTATATCAAGAATCTCTTTAAGGTTTTCCTTGGTCAACTGATGGAATACTATAGTCTCATCAATTCTGTTTAAGAATTCAGGCTTGAACATCTGCTTAACTTCTTCCATAACACTGTTTTTCATATCAGAATAGTCCTTTTTGTCATCTGAGTTTGAAGCAAATCCAAGCTGCTTAGGCTCAATAATCCTTTGAGCACCTGCATTTGAAGTAAGTATTATGACGGTATTCTTAAAGTCTATCATCCTGCCGCTCGAATCTGTTATATGTCCGTCATCAAGCACCTGCAAGAGTATATTGAACACATCGGGATGTGCCTTTTCTATCTCGTCAAAGAGTATTACAGAGTACGGATTTCTGCGAACTTTCTCAGAAAGTTGTCCTCCCTCCTCATATCCTACATATCCCGGAGGTGAACCTACCATCTTTGAAACGGAGTGCTTCTCCATGTACTCGCTCATATCTACACGAATAAGTGCATTTTCAGAACCGAACATACTGTAAGCAAGCGCCTTTGAAAGCTCCGTCTTTCCTACACCCGTAGGTCCCAAAAATAAGAACGAACCTATAGGCCTCTTCGGATCTTTAAGACCCACTCTGCCTCTTCTTATAGCTCTGGCTACCGCACTTACAGCTTCTTGTTGTCCTACCACTCTTTCATGAAGCACCTTTTCAAGGTTGCTTAGCCTTTGAGAATCATTTTCAGTTATCTTCTTTACAGGAATCTTTGTCCAGAGGGCTACAACATCCGCTATTTCATCTTCATCGACTACAAGCTTTTTATTTCTCTTATCCTCCATCCACTTTTCTCTTATTTTATCCTGCTTTTCTCTAAGCTTTTCCTGCTTTTCTTTTATCTCTCCGGCTCTTTCAAACTCCTCTGCACCTACGGCGTCTTCTTTTTCCTTTTCCATCTTGTCGATTTCGGCTTTCAGCTCTTTTATCTTTTCAGGTTCCATATAGTTGCTGATTCTTGTCTTTGAAGCCGCCTCATCCACAAGGTCGATAGCCTTGTCAGGCAAAAACCTGTCCGAGATATATCTTTTTGAAAGTTTTACCGCACTTTCTATAGCTCTGTCGGTAATGGAAACGGCGTGATGCTCTTCATACTTGTGCTTAAGCCCGAGAAGTATCTTCGTAGCATCTTCAAGTGAAGGCTCCTCCACCATTATCGGCTGAAATCTTCTCTCAAGCGCGGAGTCCTTTTCAATATGCTTTCTGTACTCATCTATAGTCGTTGCGCCTATAAGCTGCAACTCACCTCTTGCAAGCAGCGGCTTTAATATATTGGACGCATCAACCGCCCCTTCGGCACCGCCTGCACCTATGATTGTATGAAGCTCATCAAGAAACAGTAATACATTTCCCGCATTAAGCACTTCATTTATTACTTTTTTAATTCTTTCCTCAAACTCACCGCGATACTTTGAACCTGCAATCATTGCGGGAAGGTCAAGTGTAACAAGTCTTTTATCAAGCAATGTATCCGGTACTTCCTTTGATACTATCCTCTCCGCAAGTCCTTCTACCACTGCAGTCTTACCTACTCCCGGCTCACCTATAAGTACAGGGTTGTTCTTAGTCCTTCTTGAGAGTATCTGCATAACCCTGTTTGTCTCATTGTCTCTGCCTATCACAGGGTCAAGCCTGCCCTCTCTTGCAAGGTCTGTAAGATCTCTTGAGTACTTGTCAAGTGTAGGTGTTGAAAGAGAGCTTGATTTACCCTGTTTTCTCTCATAATTTTCTTTTCGCTCAGTGTCCTCACCCATTGCGGAAAGTATTTCCATATATATCTTTTGAATATTTATGTTCATAGTCAAAAGCAGCTTATGTGCAATACAGGCACTGTCTTTTATGATGGCTATAAGTATATGCTCTGTACCTATAAGTGCGGACTTATATCTTGTAGCCTCTCTGTAAGCATTTTGCAGCACACCTATTGCAAGCGGAGAATAATTTTGCTTACTCTCTATTGCAACATTATAGTTTGACACTATAAGCTGATCTATCAAATTTAATATCTTTTCTTCTGTTATTCCGTTATTCTCAAGTATCCTTGCCGCTACTCCGCTCCCTTCCTGTACAAGACCAAGAAGGAGATGTTCAGTACCGACATAGTTTTGCGACAATTCTGCGGCTGCCGTTTCAGCACACCTGATTGCCTCCTTTGCTTGAGATGTATATCTTTCAGCCATTATTTTTCCTCTCTACTTTAATTTTCCTATATTTTCTCTTATATATTCCGCTCTGCGTATCTCTATATAATCTTCACTTAAAGGACTGCCTGCCATACTTAATATATTTGAGGTTTGTATACCCAGCATTATTGAATACAGCTTATGAGGCGATTCTATCTGTATAAATCCGTCGGCACAACCTTTCATAAGAAGGCTTAGGCAGTTCATAGCATCTCTTAAGTTAAACTTTCTTGCATATTTTAAAAGTCCGTATGCTTTATAAGCCTCATCTTCTCTTGCAATCCTTTGCACTTCTCCTAAAGCTTCCGCTTCTCTTAGCTTTCTTTCATTTTCATTTAACTGATTTGCAACCTTTGTTACAGTATCAATTATCTCTCTTTCAGAAATACCAAGAGTCTTTGAATTGCTTATCTCATAAAGTGTACCGAAGTTTTCTCTGCCTTCTCCGTGCAATCCTCTTATGGATACTCCGAATCTTCCCGCATTTGCGATAAGCTTTGAAAAACCTTTATTTTTATTGGATGCAGGCAAATGAAGCAATATTGATGCACGCATCCCTGTTCCTATATTGGTGGGATATGTAGTCAAATATCCGTACTTGTCGTTAAAAGCATAATTAAAATGTTCCTCTATATAGTCATCTATTCTGTTTGCTTTATCAAGCAAGTCATATAGTTTAATACCTGATGACATAGTTTGCAAGCGAATATGATCATCTCCGTTAATAATTATACTGATGTCTTCACTGTCGTTTAATATAAGCCCTGTAGGAGTCTCTTTTTTTGCCAATGTGTCATTCAATATCTTTCTTTCACACATTGACATTCTTTCTATCTCAGGAATTCTGTTTAACATGGATGAACTTGTATTCATCCCCAAATCCACAGAAATATTTGACAACTCGCCGAGAGTATTCTCTACAAGTTTCTTTGCCTCAATATCAGTCAATTTGTTGGGAAATAATGTATCATCAAAGTTTCTTGCAAATCTTATCTTACTGCTTATGTAATTATACTCCGTACTAAGTTCCACATTATCATACCACATCGCCGTTGTCCTCTTTGATAGTTTTTATCTTGTCTCTTAATATTGCCGCCTGTTCAAAATCTTCTATTTTGATTGCATCCTCCAATTTCTGCTTTAATATTTCAATCTCCTTATCCTCATCACTGAAAATAGCTTCAATACTTTCAGTAACTACCGATTTAGGTAAGATCTTGTCACTTTTGTGATAATTTTTCGGTATCTTCCCGACATGCTTATCATTGCCGTGAATCTGCTTTATATTGTCATTTATAAGCAGGTTAAATACCTCAAAACAGTCCTTGCATCCGAACATTGAGTTTTTTATAAAGTCGTCATAACTTGTATTACATGTAGGGCATACTATCTGTCTGTAGTCTTTATTTTCATCATTCTCAAATACATCTCCAAGTATTCCCGAAAGCAACTTTGAAAGACTGAAGTCCTTATCAAACAAACCGGTATATTGGTCCAAATCCTTAGCACATTGTGAACACAGATGATGTTCATTTTTCTTGTCTCCGTCTACTATCTCAGTGTAAAAGACATTTGCTTCTCTTATTTTGCACTTCTCACATAACATCCTTGTCTACATCTCCTCGATTTCTTGTACATCAAACTCATTATACAGTTCATCTATCAACTCATGTGCCTCATCTCTGGTAACACCGTTGCATATACCTCTTGCCACTACCGTCCCGAATTCTTTTCTCATATTGCGAAGCACTCTAAGTTTGTCCGCATCCACTTTAATCATTGCGCCTTTTCTTCTGTCAAGCTTTACAAAGCCCTCTCTTTTAAGTGTAGCGTATGCTTTGTTCACCGTATGCATATTTATGCCGATGTCCTCAGCCATCTGTCGTACTGACGGTAACATATCGCCTTCTCTGTACTGATTGGTTGCAATGCCGATTATTATTTGATTACATAACTGTATATATATAGCCTCTTCACTATGAAAATCTATTATTACATCCATACTCACACTCCAAATCAAAAATTGTCTATAATATGTTTTACAACTTGCCAAAGGCTCGTTGCTATATAAGTAAGTTATAAATGTTCTAGCGATAGTATAACACAATGATGTTTTAAACACAATATTTATAGATTTTTACAGCTTACAAAAGGCTTACGAAAAAATAAATCTTCACATAAACCTATCAGTACTATATGTAATTGACAATATGCAACACAGTTATAGCATTTTAATTTTTATATTCACTCACTATTTTTATATGTTTTAATCAACATTTTTGTATTAAAAGTTGACAAAAAAACTATAATATTATTCACCCAAGTTAAGTTGCACAAAATAATTATACTCTTCACTGTACTTATGTCACTATCATTACCCAATATTCATAAATTATTAACTTTTTCCCTATTGCATAAACCGCTTAGTTATGCTATTATAATACCCGTAGTTGAGAGTTTTCTTGCGTTGACCTCTCACTACAAAATGTGCATTATGCACTCCTATATCACTCTAACAGGGAAGCAGCAGTCGTGAGACTGCTGTTTCTCGTTGTATAAAAGAAGCTGTCATTTGACAGCCCCGAAACTATATTTTAAGTTCTCTTCTAAGAATTTTTGCCATTTCTTCGTATTCATTTTCCTTTAAGTACTTCTTATCAGGATTCATAGTAAAAGTAGATCCCCACTCATCTCCTCCTTCATACTTAGGAACAAGGTGCATATGTAAATGGCATCCCGTATCTCCGTACATACCGTAGTTTACCTTACTTGGTGAAAAAATCTTATGTATGGCCTTTGCAACCTTATTGATATCTGCAAAAAATTGATTTCTATCCTCATCTGAAATATCAACTATTTCACTTACATGATCTTTATATGTAAGTATCAACCTGCCCATCTTACTTTGTTCTTTAAAGATGTAAAGGTATCCGCTTGGCATCTTACCTACCGGATAACCGAACTTTTCTACAAGCTCTCCCTGCATACAGTACGCACAATTATTGTCCTTCATATTGCCTCCTTAAAATTTTATTCCAAGTTCTCATATACCACATTTCCATGGCAAACAGTATAGACTATCTTACCCTGTAAAGTGGCACCGAGCCAAGGTGAGTTGCTTGACTTACTCTCACTTTTATCGTACTTCCACTCTTTATTAACATCAAAGACTACAATATCGGCTATCTCATCCTCTCTTAAAACTCCTCTGTCCATATTGTAGAGTCTGGCAGGCTGATAACTCATCTTATTTATAAGTTCCATAAGCGAAAGGTATCCCGGTTTTACAAGGTTCATAATTCCCAGAGAAAAACTTGTCTCAAGACCTATGATACCGCTTGGTGCATCTACAAAATCTCTGTCCTTTTCTTCTTTAGAGTGAGGAGCGTGGTCCGTAGCAATAATATCTATAGTACCGTCTTTAAGCCCTTCGATAATAGCCATCCTGTCGGCTTCCTCTCTTAAAGGAGGATTCATCTTTGCCAATGTGCCGTATTTTATTACATCTTTGTCAATCAGTGAAAAATGATGCGGTGTGGCCTCTGCAAATACACGAAGTCCCATTTTCTTTGCCTTTCTTACAAGTTCCACACTCTCCTTTGCGCTGATATGTTGAATGCTTATTGTAGCACCTGTTTCTCTTGCAAGCTTACAGTCTCTTTCCACCATTGAGATCTCAGCCATTCTGTCGGATCCGTATATATGCATCTCATCTGAAGGGTATCCGTGATTGATACCGTTTTCCTTGATATATTTAGGGTCTTCTTCATGAAATGAAAGAGGCATCTTTATACTTCTGGCACATCTCATAGCCTCTCTTGTTAGATTCTCATCAAGCATCGGTCTGCCGTCATCGGTAAATCCTACTGCTCCGGCTTCTCGCAGCTCCTTCATATCCGCCAGTTCCTCACCCTTCATACCCTTTGTGATACAGGCACAGGTCTTTACATTGATAGGTGTCTTTCTTCCCTTTTTCAGTACTTCAAACACTCTCTCAGGCGTATCAATAGGAGGTTTCGTATTTGCCATTGCCACAATGGTTGTAAAGCCTCCCTTTGCGGCAGCCCTTGCACCGCTTTCTATATCCTCTTTGTATTCAAAACCCGGCTCTCTAAGGTGAACATGTACATCTACAAAACCCGGAGCGGCACAAAGACCTGTGCAGTCATATACCTTAAGTCTCTCACCGTTGGCCCTTGCCATAAGTGTCGCATCAAGATAGAGGTCTCTGTCTATCTTTCTTACTCTTCCCTCGGATATCAGTATATCTCTTATATCATCAGTTCTTGTCTGCGGATCAAGAAGTCTGACATTTTTCAGCATTATCATAAATATGCTTTCCTTTCTAATCTTAGTGGGAACATTATATCATATATCGGCACAAATAAAAAAGGCGACTGCAACGCAATCGCCCGAAATTTTATAAAATTACTTAAGAGTAACCTGTGCTCCAACTTCTTCAAGCTGCTTCTTGATACCCTCAGCCTCTTCCTTAGAAATCTCTGTCTTAAGAACCTTAGGAGCTCCGTCAACAAGATCCTTTGCTTCCTTAAGTCCAAGTCCTGTAACCTCACGAACAACCTTGATAACCTTAACCTTCTGATCACCTGTTGCTGTAAGCTCTACATCAAACTCTGTCTTCTCCTCAGCTGCTGCTGCGCCTGCACCTGCTGCAGCTACAACAACGCCTGCTGCTGCTGATACGCCGAACTCTTCCTCACAAGCCTTTACAAGCTCGTTGAGCTCTAATACTGATAATTCCTTAATTGCATCGATAAACTCTGCAGTTGTTAACTTTGCCATTTAATAATCCTCCATTATATGTTTTTTTATGCTTCCGCTTCTTTGCTCTCAGCGATCTGATTAAGCACACGAGCGAAGTTTGTAATAGGTGACTGAATGCTTCCAAGAAGTCTTCCAATCAACTCGTCTCTTGACGGTACAGTAGCTATAACCTTGATTCCGTCTCGGTCATATGTAACACCGTCTACTACACCGGCCTTTAACTCAAGGTCCGGAGCTGTCTTAGAGAAATTGTAAAGTATTCTGGCCGGTGCAGTTGCATCTTCTTTTGAAACTGCAATTGCTGTAGGTCCTTCAAGTGAACTGTCAAGTGTCTCAAATGGAGTACCCTTAGCGGCTATACGAATCATTGTGTTCTTATAAACTTTATAAGTTACACCTGCTTCTCTAAGTTCCTTACGAAGCTTTGTATCCTGCTCAGCACTAAGGCCACGGTAATCAACGACTACAGCTGCCTGTGCACCGTCTAAAAGCTCAGCAATTTCCTTAACTATAGGCTGTTTTAATTCGATTTTTGCCATTTCTAACCTCCTTTATAGTTTCAGTAAAACCCGTAAAAGCTCTATAAGTGTAACAAAAAACTCTCTGCCGCAAAGACAGAGAGTGATAATACATCAAGTACTTAGTCACTTCCTCGGTAGGCGATACATACTTACGCCTAAGGCACCTACTGTCCACGGTCGTTTTACCTTAAAGAGGATACCAAAGAAGTTTTTGGTTGTCAAGTACTATTTTAATTTTTCAGTAAATTAAATATCTTACATTTCAGTCCAGTCACACCATATTAAAATAGACATTAAAGCAAATAGTGTCATTTTTATAAGATATATGTATCTTTCCATTGTGCCTCTTAACAATATTTGCCGCAATGGAAAGTCCTACACCATACCCCGAAACACTGCTGTTATGTGACTTGTCCTCTCTGTAGAATCTGTCAAAAAACTTTGAATAGTCTACATTCTTACCGTCTTTGTAGGTATTACTTACTACAAGCTTTGCCTTTTTAAAGGTGATACCGTGTACCATAAGCTTAACTCCTATAGTTCCACCGTTATCACAGTATTTGTTTGCATTATCTATCAGTATATTTACAAGTTCATATACGGCACCGTCATCTCCCGAAATGCAGATATCATTTTGAATATCAGATTCAAAGTTCTTTCCTCCCTTTATAGCCAATGATTTGAATGATTTTGATGACTTTGTTACTATATCTGAAAAATTTATATTTTTTTCAATTACATTTGATTTTTCTTCAAACCTTGAAAGTACCACAAGCCTGTTTATCAGATCCGTCATACGCTCAACCTGCTCTTTGGTGCTCTTTGTCCACTCGTTTTCTCCGTTAATCATCTCACAAAGCTCATTGTTGGCCGATATTATAGCCAAAGGAGTCTTTAACTCATGCCCCGCATTGGTAATAAACGCTTTTTGGTTTCTATAGTTTTCCATAAAAGGCATCATTACCTTGCCTGAAAAAATCACAAATATAATGATAAAAAATACCAGATTTGAAAAGAAAATAAAGACCGAAGTATCTATCAAATCATCTCTGTCCTCTATATAGCTTGTAGTATCAAGCACCACAATCAGCTTGCTTTCATCCTCATATGAATTCAATTTATATGCAAACTTCTGTCCGTCAGTGGTCTTGAAGTTGCCGTATTTATTATTACCCGATAAAATCTTTTTCACATAAAAAACAACATCGGTATCAGACAGATTTGCTATATGCTCAGTGTTCATAGTGATTACCTTATTGCTGCCGTCCACATAAGCACTGAAATATCTGTACTGAACTATTATATCCGGATTTGTCTTTCTGCCGAGAATCTTCTCCACTACTTCTTCATCAGGTAGAACTCCGTTATTCTCAGACAACAAATCCAAAATTTTATTTATTCTTTTTTCACTTGTTGCATACTTTGAAGCATTCAAAATGCCTATTACCGATATAAGCATTATGCTTACCGCTATCGTAGCTACCACAATGAATTGTAAACGAAGTCTTCTAAACAAATCACACCTCTACAAGTTCAAACTCCCTGTTTTCCTCTCCCAAAATATCAACATTTGCATTGATTGCCTTTAACTTTTGCTTCAGATATGAAATATATATCCAAACATATCCTGTATCGGAGTCGTCATCCTTGCTCCATACATGATTGTATATATACTCGGTCGAAAGCTTTTTATTCTTGTTCAACATAAGAACTTCCATAAGCTTGGTTTCCTTACCTGCCAATATTATGGAATTTTTGGCCGACAGCTCCTGTTGTGACACATTCAGCTTCACACTGCCGAATGTAAGTACATTCTCGTTATAATTTGTGTCTATTCTTCTCTCAAGAGAACGAACTCTGGCTGCCAGCTCTTTTAGCGGTATCGGCTTTGTAAGGTACTCATCCGCACCCATCTCAAGTCCTTCAACCTTGTCATCAAGTTCACTCATTGCGGTAAGCATAATAACATATGTAGTATTTCCGGCCTCTCTTAATGCCTTTAATACCTCAAGTCCGCTCATCTTAGGCATCATAACATCAAAAATCATCAAATCATATGTGCCGCCGTTTGCAGCTTCCAAAGCGGCTTTACCGTCATAAACCGGTTCAACTTCATAGCCTTGCATTATAAGTACTTGCGCATACGCCTTTGACAGTGCCGCCTCATCTTCCGCCAATAAAATTCTCATTTCTATCCTTCCTCTATCAATTTTCTTATTGTCTGCATATTCAAATCACAGGAAGCAAGCTCATCAGCACATCTTTTAAGCTCCTTTGTGATTCTTTCATGGTTAGTTATATTTTTCTTATACTTCATCTGATGTTCAAGCGACGCCCATGAATCCATGGCGATAGTCCTTAACTGAATCTCAATATAATACCTTCCGTTTTCATTGCCGTCACAATCAGGGAAAGGAGTAATCACTTCAAGTATCATATGATATGAACGATAACCGTTCGGCTTTACATTCAGTATATAATCTTTTTCTTCTACAACACTGATATTGTCCATATCCTTAAACAGTCCTACAAGAGTATATATATCATCAACAAAGCCGCAAACTATCCTTACACCTATGGCATCTTTAATTTCCTTAAGTGCGCTGTGTGTACTTACCTCAAAGCCCTTTCTTTTACACTTTTCAATCATACTTTCGTCGGTCTTTATCCTTGAGATAAAATGTTCAAAGAGTTTATATCCGGTTTTTGACTTATATTCATCATTAAGTTTATAAACTCTTTTTGAAAATTCGTCCAATATCATGTCCAAATATTTTTCATAGTTGCCATATATATTCATTGCATATATCCTTTTTATATTGATATATATATTCTAACACAAATAAGTGTATAAATAATGAAAAAAGGCTAAACTTTTCGGAGTTTAGCCTAAGAAAGATTTAAAAATTATTTGATATGTAAAAGTTCAACCGCAATCTGGAAATAGATCACAAGCGATACCGCATCAACTATTGTCGTAATAAGCGGAGCAGCCATAATAGCCGGGTCAAGATGCAATTTCTTTGCGGCAATAGGAAGCATACCGCCTATAACCTTAGCCAAAAATACTGTAGCAAAAAGTGCCAATACTACCGTAAGTGCTACCAGCGGCTGTCCAGGATACTGTACTACAAGTCTTATAAAGTTGACAGCACCCAAAATTATACCGACAATAACCGAAACCCTTGCTTCCTTCCAGATAACTTTCAGTATATCGGAACTTGCTATCTCACCGATTGTCATACCACGGATAATCATTGTAGATGACTGTGAACCGGCATTACCGCCCGTATCTGTAAGCATAGGAACAAATGATACCAAAAGAGGCATTACCTTAAACGCATCCTCGTATCTGGTAAGTATACCGCCTGTAAGCATTGAACTTATCATAAGTACAAGCAGCCAAACGATTCGATTCTTTGCAAGCTCAAAAACACCTGTCTTAAGATAAGGCTTTTCAGACGGATGCATAGCCGCCATCTTCTCAAAGTCCTCTGTGGCCTCTTCTTCCATTACATCCACGGCATCATCTATTGTGACAATACCTACCAGCCTGTTTTCATGGTCGACCACAGGAAGCGAGAGCAGATCGTATTTGTTAAAGAGATCCGCTATTTCCTCCTTATCATCCGTAGTAACAGCCTTTATGACATTTGTGTCCATAATGTCTTCCATCTTGACTTCATAGTCACTCATCAAAAGGTCTTTTACGGTTACTACACCTTCAAGCATTCTTTTTGCATCCATTACATAGCAGGTATATATTGTCTCTTTATCATAGCCGTGCTTTCTGATATAGGCAAAAGCTTCCTCTACTGTCATGCTCTTTTTCAAACCTATATACTCCGCAGTCATGATAGACCCTGCCGAATTTTCAGGATACTTTAAAAATTCATTTATCTGAAGTCTTGTGCTTGGAGCGGCATTTTGCAAAACTCTTTTTACAACCGTAGCCGGCAGCTCTTCAAGCATATCTACGGCATCATCCACATAAAGCTCTTCAATTATATAAGCCAGCTCTTTATCTGTAATGCCGTTTATTATATGTCCCTGAGTATCCACCTCCAAGCAGGCAAATACATCACTTGCAAGCTCTTTTGGCAACATTCTGAAAACAATTATCTGCTTTTCGGAATCCAGCTCCTCCATAAATGAAGCAATATCAAACTCATTCATATCGCAGAGTTTTTCTTTTAATTGTCGGAACTGTTTTCTTGATACAAGATCAAATAGTATTTCTTTTATATTCTCTTCCATAGTCCCACCTTTCTCTGCAAAAATTTATTTTAGATAATGTCTGAAGGCTTCATAGAAAGATCGATTCTTCCCTTTATAGGGTCAACCTTGATTACCTTCACTGTCACATCATCGCCTACCTTTACCACATCTTCAACCTTCTCGACTCTGCTGTCTGAAAGCTTTGATATATGAACCATACCGTCTTTACCCGGTGCCAATTCTACAAAGGCACCGAACTCAAGTATACGTACTACCTTGCCCTGCATAACCATTCCGGCTTCTATCTCTATTGTAATACCTCTTATAATGTCTACAGCCTTGTCAATCATTGCCTGATCGGTACCTGAAACGGATACCAAGCCCTCTTCGCTGATATCAATCTTTACTCCGGTGTCTTCAATAATCTTATTGATAGTCTTTCCCTGCTTACCTACAACATCACCGATCTTTGAAGGGTTTATCTGAATCTGTGCAATCTTAGGTGCATACTTGCTTATTTCTTTTCTAGGCTCCGCAATACATGGCTTCATACAAGTCTCCATGATAAAGTCTCTTGCCTCATGGCATCTTCTTATTGCACCCTCTACAATGTCCTTTGTAAGTCCGTGAATCTTGATATCCATCTGTATAGCTGTAATACCGCTGTCTGTTCCTGTTACCTTAAAGTCCATATCTCCGAAGAAATCTTCAAGTCCCTGAATATCTGTAAGCAGTACATAGTCGTCGTCGGAATCGCCTGTTACAAGTCCGCATGAGATACCTGCCACCATCTTCTTTATAGGAACACCTGCAGCCATAAGTGCCATACATGATGAACATGTGGACGCCATAGATGTTGAACCGTTTGACTCGAAAGTCTCAGACACTGATCTGATGGCATACGGGAACTCTTCAGGAGTAGGAAGTACAGGAATAAGTGCTCTCTCAGCCAATGCACCATGTCCTATCTCTCTTCTTCCCGGTCCTCTTGAAGGTCTTGTCTCTCCTACAGAGTAAGAAGGGAAGTTGTACTGGTGAATATATCTCTTTGTAGTCTCGGATTGATTAAGTCCGTCAACCTTTTGTGCCTCTGCAAGCGGTGCAAGTGTAACTATATTGCAGATCTGAGTCTGTCCTCTTGTAAACATAGCCGAACCGTGTACTCTCGGTATAAGGTCAACCTCCGCTGAAAGCGGACGAATCTGAGTCATAGCTCTTCCGTCAGGTCTCTTCTGATCCTTTAGAATCATCTTTCGTACAGTCTTTTTCTGATACTGATAGATTGCCTCACCAAGTAGCGGCAGCCACTCTTCCTTATCGGCAAAAGCTTCTTCAAGCTTTTGTGTTATAGCCTTTATATTCTCTTCTCTTATCTGCTTTTCATCTGTGAAAACAGCCTTTTCCATTTCATCCTGCGGTACCAGCTCCTTAATTGCGGCACTAAGTTCCTCAGGAATAGTAAATGCCGTATATGAGTGCTTTTCTTTACCCACCTCTGCAACTATCTTGTCAATAAATGCAATAATTTCTTTATTTACTGAATCGGCCTTATAGATAGCCTCCACCATCTTTTCATCAGGAATCTCGTTTGCACCCGCTTCAATCATTATTACCTTATCTCTTGTAGATGCCACAGTCAGCTTAAGGTCTGATACAGCCATCTGCTCTTCATTAGGGTTTACCACAAAGAAACCGCCTACCATACCTATCTGTGTTGTAGCACAAGGTCCGTCAAACGGAATGTCTGAAATAGCTGTTGCTATTGCAGATCCGAGCATCGCTGTAAGCTCAGGTGAACAATCAGGATCTACAGACAATACAAGGTTATTTAGTGTAACATCGTTCCTGTAATCCTTAGGGAACAGAGGACGCATAGGTCTGTCAATTACTCTTGAGGTAAGTATTGCATTCTCACTTGCCTTACCCTCTCTTTTGTTGTATCCTCCGGGCATCTTTCCTACAGCGTACATCTTCTCTTCATATTCTACTGAAAGAGGGAAGAAGTCAATACCGTCTCTCGGCTTATCAGATGCCGTAGCTGTAGATAATACCGTTGTATCTCCGTAGTGCATAAATGCGGCACCGTTTGCCTGTGCAGCCACTCTTCCGATATCAACTCTCAGAGTACGACCTGCAAGTTCCATTGAATAACTCTTAAATTCCTTACTCATTTCATCTCCTTTTGGCTTGCCGATATTCGAGAAGTACTCTTCTTGAAACATAAAAATATGAACTAGTGATAAGTACTAAATAGTTTTAGTATTTATCACTAGCTTCGGCTACAAGCCATAAATAAAATTATAAAAAAGGTGGAGAAAAACTCTCCACCAATGATACTATAATCACAACAGGTTTCTAAAGAATTTTCCTTGAACGAAATCTGTGAAACCGAAGACTTTTATTACTTTCTAAGTCCAAGCTTCTCTATAAGTGCACGATAGCCCTCAAGATCCTTATTCTTAAGATACTGTAAAAGATTTCTTCTCTTACCTACCATCTTCAAAAGACCTCTTCTTGAGTGATGGTCCTTAGGATTTGCCTTCAAATGCTCTGTAAGCTCTGTGATTCTTGCTGTAAGAACTGCTATCTGAACCTCAGGTGAACCTGTATCGCCTGCTTTTCTTGCATACTCTTCCATGATAGCTGTCTTTTTCTCTTTTGTAATCATTTTCTTTCTCCTTTAAATAAATCTTACCGTATACATAAGGTAAGGTTGGAGTATCCATATCTCATGTATAGGCGTCACTGCCACTCCATAATACCAAAACCCTAAGGCAATGTCAATGGAGAAAATCACGATATGGATGCCTGATATATTACAGTTTATGTTCTCTAATGAATGCTCCTATGCATTGTCCTATTACGCTTACTATAAAATATCCTACACAAAACATAAGTATACCGATACCGGTAAACAGCATATAAGCCAAACATAAAATAAATATTCTAAATGAAAAGTACCAATAAAACCCGTTTCTTATTGCAAATATTATAGATAAAACAAGTAAAATAAGCGGTATAGCTGCTATTACAATATAAGCAAATAGAATTGCTCTGTCAAACGGGTCTTCTACCGGTACTATATAAACCAAAAACGGCAATATATAATATGATATCGCTATTACAATACTGTATTTATACTTCTCAATAAATACCTTTTTCAAAATTTCTTCCATACACACCCCACAAAATCATTTATTACTAAAATAAACCATATAATCTATAAAAATTATATCATAAAAACATAATCTTTACATAAAAATAGCTGCTACACTTAGTGTAACAGCTAAACCATTGTTATATTATAGCAGATGTGCTCTTATCTCATCGGCACTCATATCAAGCAGATAAGCAGGTGCCACATCAAATACCGTATGTGCTCC
The DNA here is from genome assembly GCF_938015485.1 of uncultured Lachnoanaerobaculum sp. GTDB lineage: Bacteria > Bacillota > Clostridia > Lachnospirales > Lachnospiraceae > Lachnoanaerobaculum. The sequence continues at coordinate 17,632 of NZ_CALLVU010000015.1, forward strand.
GATTTTTCCTTCATTATGCATACGATATGCGGCTCTTGCATATGCAATGATTACAGAAGCTGTGAACTCAGGGTTTGAATCAAGCTTTAAGCGATACTCGATAACATGATTGTTCTCATCCTCCCAGCCTGTCTTTCCGCTTCTGATAACAAATCCGCCGTGTGGAAGCTTTGAATGATTCTTCTTCATCTCCTCAGCTGTGATGAAATGAACTGTTGTATCATAGTCTGCAAAGTAGTTAGGCATTGTCTTTATCTCTTCTTCAATCTTTGCCTTGTCTGCACCCTCTGCAGCCACTACATAGCACTCTCTTGTATGCTTTTGTCTTGTAGTAAGTTCAGGATTCTTACCGCTTCTGACAGCTTCAAGAGCTGACTCTACAGGTACCGTGTACTGTCTTGCATCTACAACGCCTTCAATTCTTCTGATAGCATCTGAATGTCCCTGACTTACTCCCTTACCCCAGAAAGTATAGTCGGCACCGTTTGGAAGGATTGCATTTGCATATACTCTGTTAAGTGAGAACATACCCGGATCCCAGCCTACAGATATAAGACCGAAGTGACCGGTTGCCTTTGCAGCATCGTCAACCTTTGCAAAATGCTCCGGAATATTTGCATGAGTATCAAAGCTGTCAATAACATTGAAATACTTGGCATATTCAGGTGTCTGTACAGGTAAATCTGTCGCACTGCCGCCGCAAAGTACCAAAACATCTATATCATCCTGATAACTTAAAATATTTTCAACACTGTCCACCTTGGCATCGGATGTAAGAATCTTAACACTTGAAGGCTCTCTTCTTGTAAACACCGCTACCAACTTCATATCCTTTGCATGCTTTATAGCACACTCGATTCCTCTTCCAAGGTTTCCATATCCCAAAATACCTATTCTTATCATTTTCTCACCGGCCCTAAACCAAATAAATCATTCGGGCAAATCCTTTCATTTAATATCAACCAGAATGCTTTGATATTAAAAAAGATAGAATGCCCCTAAGACTCGTCTTTGAGCATTCTATCCAAGAAATAAATATCATTCATAGCAAACTGAGTTGTTAGCTGTGTAATATTATACAGGATTTTTTTTATATTGCAAGTACAAATTTTAAAATATCTATATTACATTGCAAACAAATCGTTTAAACTTTCAGACATTGTAGGATGTGTAAATATAAAGTTTGCAATATCCTTTGCTTTGATACCGTGATCCATCGCCAGTTTTATGAAATTAATCATCTCATACGACTCTTCACAGAAAAGCTCTGCACCCAAGATAGTGCCGTCCGCCTTAACCAAAGCCTTTAACAAACCGTCTGTTTTTCTTAAAACCTTAGCCTTTGGTATAGCATTGGCACTAAGGCTTAAAACCTTGTATTCAACTCCGGCAGCCTTTGCATCCTTTTCACTCATTCCGACTCTTGAGAACGGCGGATTGATAAATACAGAATATGAGAAAGCTCCTCTATTCTCAGTAGTTCTCTTATCCTTTCCCATTATTTCATCCCATATGATTCTGCTGTCATCAAGTGAAATATATGTAAACTGAAGCTTACCGCAAACATCACCTGCCGCCCAGATATTATCCGCACTTGTCTTTAAATGCTCATCGGTAACTACACCACCTCTGTCAGTGAGCTTAACCCCTGCATTTTCACATCCGAGACCATCAGTATTCGGTCTACGACCTACAGCAAGTAAAATTGCATCGGAGTCTAAAGTCTTTGACTCTCCTAAAACCTCATAATATAATTTGCCCTCTTCGGCCTTAGTCACTTTCGCACCTGTAACTATCTCTACGTTCTTAGCTTCCAGTACTTCACGGATAGCCTTTGCAATATCCTCATCTTCTCTAGGTAAGAATACATCACCGTCCTGAACTACAGTTACCTTACTTCCAAAATCCGCATACATAGAAGCAAACTCAAGCCCTATATAACCGCCACCTACAATAGTAAGTCTTTTAGGTAATTCTTCAAGATTCATAATAGACTCTGATGTATACACACCATTACTGTCAACTCCTTCAATCTTCGGTATTACAGTAACCGAACCTGTGTTAATAATAAACTTATCAGCTTCAATCTCAACATTTCCGTCTTTGGTTGAAACAATGATATGGTGATCATCCTTAAATGACGCCGTTCCGTCAATAATATCCACACCTGCACTTGCTATCTTGTCATAGTTAGCCTTATTAAGAGCGGCTGTAAGTTTCTTCTTTTCAGGAACCGCCTCCTTATAGTACTGTGCTTTTTTATCAAACTCACTGTTCGGAGATTTTGACGCATCCGTTATAAGTCGCTTTGAAGGAATACAACCTACATTTATGCAGGTACCTCCATACATATTTTTATCTTTCTCAATCAAAGCAACACTTTTACCTGCTTTACTGAACTTAGCCGCAAGTGTCTTTCCCGCCTTGCCGAAACCGATAACAACTATATCATAATCAGCTTTCATACCTTAACTCCTTTTCATTATAATTTTAGACTATTATACACCTAATTTTACACAATTGAAATACTTAAAATTAAATTACTATTCTTTGTTTTACTTTCTGAAGATACATATTGATGAATATCTCATAGAAACCGCTATCGCCCCGATGGGCTTCATGGCGTGCAGTCGAAGGCTCGACCAAACAGGAATGTACCTGAAGAATGAGTATTCAGTTTTCAAGGGACATCCGGACTTTCGTCCTTACAAAGTAAGTTTAACAAGAATCCTCCGGTTTCGCGTTGGCCTCGTAGGCGCACTTTGGTTGTCCTTGCAGGACTACCTACGGTTCGTTTTGACTTTTCAGTGTTCTATACAGCCGGATTGGGGCAAATAAATACCCCGTTGGTTTCCCAACGAGGCATCAAAGATGATTCTATTCTGTTTTCTGTAAACTGGTACCCGTTTATCTCCTGGTGACCATTTGAGTCACGGCTAATGTATCAAAAAAGCAAAGCTCATCTCAGCAAATCAGACAAGCTGTATTCTTCTTTGGGGATATTTGCTGTTCTGCGATACCCTTTTATGGCTTTCACCAAGAGCTGTGGGTTACTGAAATACTGCTTCACAAAATCATACGACTTCACATCATGCATCCGAAGATTTGTTTTACAAAATTCGCTTGGTTTTTTCCAGAACGCTTAAACTGATCATATGCTCCTTCCGCATGAATAATCAGCATTTCAATTTCTGGAGCAGTAATGACATTTACCACGTCAATTTTCTGCTCATATGCTTTACTCAATCGAAATTCCTCTCTGCGAGAATCCAAAATCCGTATCACAGAAATCTGCTCATCGAATCCTTTCCGTAAGTATCGCTCCTCGAATCGTTTAGCACTTCTGCAACGGATAACACGTTCTTCCAACATTTCTTCTCTGTTGAAAATCAGAAGATCATTATCAACCAGTATGTCGATAATAGCTTCTTCGGCAGAGCCTTCACATATACACGCCTTGTATTTTGCTAATTTCATTCTGCCGCCTCCTTAATTGATCGAAGCAGCCAGGCTTTTCTTCAAGCGCATATACGCTTCATATGCTGGCGTTGTTCCCTCAAGGAAACCGCTCTGGTAGGCATCACTCTTTTTAATATCATTACGTTTCAATATATAGCTCAAATTTTCTGCTGTAATGCCATTACAGTTTCTTACAATACAAATTCCGTCATTTCGGTCATATTCATCCAGCAGTTCCGGATAATGCGTAGTGAAAATAAGCGTTCCGCCATTTTTGTTCAGTCGGCTGTCCATAAAGAAGCGCACTAAGGTCGTTACAATTTCCTTGTTGAAATGATTCTCTATTTCATCTACCAGAAGATAACCACCTGAATGAAGAACTTCCTTTACCATCGAGAATGTAATAATGCCCTTAATCGTACCAGAGGACAGATACTGCTCAAGGTCTGCCGCATTATTCAGGATAATCTCTTCTTCATCCTTAAACTTCAAGTGGATAAATGTTTTTCCCTCTGTCTGCTCAAAGCACAATTTCTCAATGGTCGGATCGAGAAATGCAATTACCTCCAATGGAATATCTTCGGTAAATGGAAGCATATTCACATTCGTATAGGAAAGCATACCTGAATTTCTGATTTTTGAAAAATTGGAAAACAGGCTCCTCTGGAAAACAATCGTTATTCAGAAGGGCCTGTTTGAGTTATCTGCTTTTGGGAAATTAGGGGGTCTATGGCGAGCGTTTTTGTGCTTTTGGAGGCATTTAACCGTAAAGGGGCTGCTGCACTTGGACTTTTTTCCTTGTGCAACAGCCCCTTCATACATTCATTATAGCTTTTATCATCCATTTTATTTGCCCCAAACAGCCGCTGCATTCGACCTTACAAGCAGTTCTTCCACAGGCAGACCAATCGGACAAATATCATGACAAGATAACGACTTCCCGCATCCCTCAAAATATTTCTTCTTATATTCAGCAGAAATCTCATTCAAATGAGTGCTTTCCTGTTCTTCATTCAGAATCCGAAATGCGTTGACTGCAGCAACAGCGCCTGCAAAAGTCCCATTTGCAGAGAAGTTAGGACACACTTCAAGGCAGCAGCCACACATCAGACAGCGTGCCGACTGGTATCTCGGTTCATGTGTCCACGAACTCATATAAGCTTCACTTTCAAGCCAAAGGTTCAGTTTTTTCAAATTTTCAAACAGATTTGACCGGTCAACGATCAAATCTCTTACAAGCGGAAATTTGCTTAAAGGTTCCAAGGTAATTGTAGAACCTTTTAACGTATGTAGAAATGTAGAGCATGCCAGCCTCGGACGTTCGTTAATCAGCATGGCGCAAGCCCCACATTTTCGCACCATACAGCTACATTCCCAGCTGATGGGAGTAACTATATTCCCTGAGTTATCTTTCAAAGGGGTTCTACTGTTCAATTCCTTTAGAACAGTAGCAACAGAGCTGTTTCTGCTTCCGTCAAACTCAAATTCCTGCCAATAACTGTCTGCTTTCTGACTCTCCTGCCGCCTGATTCTTATTTTATATACCAAGTGAATCACCGCCTTTCTGGAACAGGTACAAAGGAAATCTGTATCTGCTTTCCATCAAATCTGGCTACCGTTGTTTTAAGGTAATCATCGTCATTGCTCTTCGGATAATCCTCCCGCCAGTGTGCACCACGGCTTTCTTTTCTTGCAAGAGCACTCTTTAGAACTGCCATGCCAAGCAATGGAAGATTTCCTGTCAGCGCTTGTACCGTTTGAATCCCATTTAACAACGTATTCTCATTTCTGACAACGCCCATAGTCTCCTGCATCACTTTGTTTAATTGCTTTATTTCTGAAATTTGGGACGCTGGTGGAAAATCTATCTGTGTCGCACAAGATAGATCTACTACATCTGCCTGTTCGCATGCTGATTTTGCCGCAACACGTCCTCCGTATAACGCTCCTAACAGAGAATTTCCACCAAGACGGTTGGCACCATGATATTGGGCACAGCATTCTCCGGCAGCGTAAAGATTCTGAATCGGCGTTCTGTGCTGCTCATCCACCAGAATGCCTCCCATAAAATAGTGAATTCCCGGTAAAACAGACACCGGTTCCTTTCGTATATCTTTATGCAGATAGGTCATACAATCGTCTGCCAGACCAGATAGCTTATTTGAAATAATCTCGTCCGATATTTCCGTCATGTCAAGAAATACCTCTGATTCATGGCTGACCTTCCATATCTCTCTGGCGGTAATATCTCGTGGCATCAGATTTCCAAGCTCCGGGTATTTTTCCTCCATGAAATACCATTGTTTTCCATCTTTCATGGCAAACAACCTGCCACCTTCCCCTCTGGCCGCCTCGCTGATGAGCATGCGTTTTCCACCACATTTCACAGTTGTCGGATGATACTGGATCATCTCGCCATTTGCCAGAGGAACACCAAGCCGGAACAATTCTGTGGTGACTTCTCCTGTATTGCTCAGCGAACCCGTTGTATTTCCAAACAATCCGTGCATACCACCGGTGGCAACAATAACCGCATCCCCCGGTAATTCCACAGTCTCCTGACTGTATTCATCCCTGATTACGCAGCCACAACAAATATTGTCACACAGACGAAGTGTTAGGAAAGAATGATGGCTGAACCGTTCTACCATACCAGATGCTTCTTTCCTGCGAACAGCGTCTATCATAGCTGTCATGATCTGCTTCCCGGTATCGCTCTGCGCAAAAGCAGTCCTTTTCTTTTTCTGCCCGCCAAAATTCCGCAGATCCACATCATCATAGCCGCTCATGTTAAATTGAACTCCAAGTTTTAACAGCCAGTGCACCAGCTCCGGTGCTGCCTGTGTCATTCCCCAAACTGCATTTGGGTCTGCCAGACCGCAAGCCGCCTTTATTGTATCTGTGAAATGTTCTTCGGGACTGTCGTTTTCATCTTTTGTATTCAAAGCTGCGTTGATACCGCCCTCCGCCATAACAGACTGCGCCCGCTCTGATGGAAAGGAGGAAACCAGTTTTACATTGCATCCATTTTCCGCTGCCTGCAAAGCCGCTGAAAGTCCTGCCAGTCCAGCACCTATAATAATAATTGTCTTACTCATAGATATTGCCACCCAATATAATAGAAAATAACTGCGCCCGCTATAAACAGAAGGAGCACCGAAAGAATCAAATAAATATCACCCCTTCGTTCTTTATAACTGATGATTCCCAGCGATACGAGCAATGGGCGGATATTGATAAAAATATGAACAAAGATTGCCGCCACGAACAAAAGCTGAGTTACCATCTTTACCGTTGTAAAAGGGAACAAAATATATGTCCCATTCTGCACCTTTCCAAACAAGCCAATATGGAAGAACAGCAGGATCAGTATTGCCAGCCCACTGGCTCGTCTCGCCCAGAATATGGCGTTCTGTTTCAGATACATTTTTCCGGATTGCTTCGCTGTCTGTAAACTCTGAACTGTCAGGATGACACCAATCACCGTATGCACAACAAGAATACCAACACCAATCCATGCAAGAAGTTTCCCTGCGCTACTTCCAACTCCGTTCAGCATAAAGCTGCCCATGATTCCATGAATCATAAAAATGAGAAGCATTAAAACAGACAAAATCGTATTCCATTTTCTCATAAATTCCCGCTCACCTCATTTCTTCGCTGTCCATGATCATATAGTCCATCTGTGTTAGCGTTGTAACGTCAATAAAATCATCCGATGCCAGGAATACATCATACTTTCCACTTACCACTCTTGATAGCATCATTGTGTTACTGTACTCTTTCAGATCTACGGAGAAACCGGCCTGTTTCAACCTGTCACAGAGTTTCTTAGCATAACTGACAAGCGGATAATCCGTCTCAGATACATATAACCGAAAACTAATGTCCGTTTTCATGAGATCTGTTTCATTTGTTTCCGAATCGTCCAGTGCCAATTCTTTTAATTTATTCCGGGTGTTCTCGTTGTCGAGACCATCTGACATCATATTAATACCGAGAACATAAGAGCCTTCCAACTGTGCGGAGGCTTGAGCCGCCTTTTTTGACTTCGGTGTTGCTCCTGTGACTGCATCAATCATAGAAAGCGGTGAATGTAAAATGGCACCAAACCCTACAAGAAAAACAATCGTAACAACTAACAGAATCAGTTTTCGTTTCACATTCCCACCTCATTTCCTATTTTTTCAAAATTCTCATTGCGTTTAAAACAGCAATTATGGTAACGCCTACATCACCAAATACAGCTTCCCACATTCCCGCAATACCAAGAGCGCCAAGAATCAGGAACACACTCTTAATCCCAAGAGCAATCACTATATTCTGCATGACAATCTGTTTTGTCGCTTTTGCTACTTCAATCGCATCCACCAGCTTAGACGGTTCATCTGTCATCAGAACTACATCTGCTGCTTCAATGGCCGCATCCGAACCAAGCCCACCCATTGCAATACCAACATCTGCACGGGCAAGGACAGGAGCGTCATTGATACCATCACCAACAAAAGCCAATTTGCTTCCCGGTCTCTTTTTACTATCTAAAAGCTCAACCTTTTCCACTTTTTGGTCAGGAAGCAGCTGTGCATAATATTCATCCAACTGCAATTCTTCTGCAACGGACTTCCCAATTTTTTCATCATCACCGGTAAGCATGACTGTTTTTTCCACGCCGATATGTTTCAGGTCAGAAATTGCTTTTTTACTGTCCGGCTTCACTTCATCTGTTATCAAAATACATCCTGCATATTGACCATCTACAGCCAAATAAACTTTTGTACCTGCGTTTTCACAGGTTGTGTACTCTATACATTCTGTATCCATAAGTTTCGTATTGCCAGCAAAAACTTTCTTTTCCCCTGCCATTACACTGATTCCATATCCTGAAATTTCCTTATAATCAGAAATCACTGACTGATCAATTTCTTTTCCATAAGCAGCAAGAATGGATTTTGCAATAGGATGGTTAGAAAAACTCTCTGCATCTGCCGCATACTCCAGAACCTGTTCTTTTGAAAATCCATTTGCAGGCAAAATATCCGTCACATTGAAAACACCTTTTGTAAGTGTTCCGGTTTTATCGAACACAATAACGCTGACATTATTAAGTGCCTCTAAATAATTGCTTCCTTTTACAAGAACACCTCGTTTAGATGCTGCACCAATGCCGCCGAAGAAAGTCAGCGGGATTGAAATAACCAATGCACATGGACAAGATACCACAAGGAAAACAAATCCTCTGCGAATCCACTCTGTCCAGCCTCCGCCAAGAATGATCGGTGGCAGAATCGCCAGAAAAGCTGCTAAGATTACAACCACAGGTGTATAATAACGTGCAAATGTAGTAATAAAATTTTCTGTTGGTGCTTTTCGGCTTGACGCATTTTCCACAAGATCAATAATCTTTGAAGCCGTAGATTCACCAAATGCTTTTGTTGTCTTAATCATTAAGACACCCGTCTGATTCATACAACCGGAAAGTGCTTCGTCTCCTTTATGAACACTTCTCGGAACTGATTCTCCTGTTAAGGCGCTTGTATCCAGCATAGAATCTCCATCCAATACCACACCGTCTAATGGAATTTTTTCACCAGGCTTTACAATAATAATCTCACCAATGGAGACATTTTCTGGAGATATGGTAATCAATTCCCCATTTCTTCTTACTGTAGCAGAATCTGGACGTATATCCATTAAGTCTGATATAGATTTTCTTGAACGCTTAACAGCCAATGACTGAAAAAATTCACCTACCTGATAGAATAGCATAACAGCAACTGCTTCTGGATATTCACCAATGACAAAAGCCCCAATCGTAGAAACACTCATCAAAAAATGTTCATCAAATACACGCCCCTTTGAAATGTTCCTCACAGCCTGCCATACAACATCTCCACCAAGAATAACATAAGAAACAATGAGAAAAGCTAACTCGATAGGCAGTGGCACTTTCGCAAAAACAGTCAATGCCATACCAATGGCATAGATTGCTGCACCAGTCGCTAAACGAACTGTCAACTTCTTATCCTCATTGTTATAGGATTCATTGGCCTCCTGCTTTTTTTCCGGTATATAAGATTCCTGTACAATTTCAGAAACTTCCACATCTGGCTCATGGCTATGAACAATCGTTTCAATCTGACTGGCTATCGTATCTGCGGCTGTCTGAGCAACAATGATTGTAAGCGTCTGCTTCATCAGATTTACCACTGAGGATTGCACTCCATCCAACTCTCCGACTTCTTTTTCAATTTTTGCGGAACAATTCGGACAGTCCAACCCTTTTAATAGAAATATGCGTTTCATGATAATCTCCTTATAATTTGTTTAATTGTTCAATTACTCAACTATAATGTTAAAAAATATTATTTCTGCCAAAGATGCTCAAATCCCTTGTCAATAATCTCTTTCACATGATCATCTGCCAGCGAGTAGTAAACTATCTGTGCTTCTTTACGGAATTTTACCAGATTCGCAAGGCGTAATGCCTTTAACTGATGCGAAATTGCAGATTTTGTTACCCCCAGTAGCACTGCAAGATCACATACACACATCTCACTCTGTTCTAGAGCGTGTAAGATTTGTACTCTAGTTCCATCTCCAAATAGCTTAAACAAAGAAGCCAACTGGATATAATCATCTTTTGGCTGCATCTTGGATTTCACATCATTCACAATATCCTCATGAATTACATCGCAATTACAAATATAAGACGTTTTTGGCATATATTCACCTCCAAATAATAATAGTTGAACAATTACTCAACTATTATTATACTTATTTTTAAATTCATGTCAATAAGCTGATGTTAGTTCCCCATAAATTTTACAATTAAAACCAGCTCTTTATTCTTTTCTTAATCTTTTTTCCCAGTATACCGTTTTGGCTTTCTTGTCACACTTCCATCTGCATGACGTTCCACATTATCTCTGCTTGTTCCGGAATGTAATATCCAAGCTGAATCCTTACAGCTTCATACAGTTTGCTGACGGTAGGGAAACAGTAAGGTATTCCGGTTCTGTCAAGAGAAGATCATTCTGAATTTCTTTTTGAACCAACTCCGAATAATGATTGTGTTCAAACAAAACATCCAAAAGAATGTAGAATGGCCTGTTATTGATCGGTGAATCATAGGTGAACTTAAAATGCCTTTTTTCGATATTGTTCTTTCCAATCCGCTTCTGTTCCTCAACATCCTTAAAAGGAAAAATCTCCGATGCACGATCTAAATACTTATCCAAATCTGTCCCTGGCTCGGCAATAATATCAATATCTGTGGATAACCGACGCGGATGTTCCATCAGCAACATAAGACAGGCACAGCCAATGATAAGTCCTATGATGCAACCCATGATAACTTAGAGGATGACACCCATCAAGATATCCACCAAGTTAGCCACCAAGATTCTACGCCGTCAGCAGTTAGGCATTCCATCCTTTCATCGGCGTTACGGAAAACGATGTGCTCATTTTGAGCACATCGTTTTTCTCCGCAACTGGGAAATCAACGTCCTGCCATTCTCCCTGCATGGCTTTCCTGCCCCCTTCCGGCGGCGTTTTCCGGCTCTCCTTCTCAGGGTCATCGCCTGGTATCCCATGCAGACGGTCATGCGGTTTTCAAGGTGCAACGGGCAAAACGGCAACAAAAAAGCCGTCACAAAACAGACCACCCCTGCCTTCGCTTTTTCTGGAAGGTCATGCTAGTCGGTTATGTAACGGCTGAAAGCCAAGATGTTCAGCCCCGCAGGGCCGGAACAAATATGTAAAAATATGTTATATTCAATTGTTGGGATAGATTACCACAAAAATCGAGCTGTGTCAGCAAAAAGTTTTGAAAGCGTGTCATTTTCGGCAGCTTGCAAGAAAAATTGAGGGAAACTTTTGCAAAAAGAGAGAGGGCTGGACGGTGCCAGCCCTCTTGACAAGCAAATTTATATAGTTTGAAGGCGATTTTTCAATGCTATGATATTTTGATGGATCTGCATAATCACATCCTTAAACGCAGCATCATCTTTTCCAGTCGGGTCTTCCAATCCCCAGTTATCATCAAATGGTCTACCAATAAAAGGGCATTCTACATTGCATCCCATCGAGATTGCAAAATCCGGTTCAGGAATCGCAGAAATCATCTTAGAATACTGCGTCTGCTCCATGTCGATGCCATAAAGCTTCTTCATCAACCGCACGGCATCCTGATTGATTTGCGGCTTGGTTTCCGTTCCGGCAGAATAGCTTTCAAACACGTCGGACGCCAGCGCTTTGCCCAATGCCTCCGCAATCTGGCTGCGGCAGGAGTTATGGACACAGATAAATGCAACTTTTGGTTTGGTCATGCGGGAAACCTGCCTTTCGTTTTGTTTGCGATTTTTACGAGGAAAAGCATCACAGGCACTTCGGTCAATACACCAACCGTTGTGGCAAGTGCGGCAGGAGAAGTCGTTCCGAATAGAGCGACAGATACCGCAACCGCCAATTCAAAGAAGTTGGATGCACCAATCATTCCGGCAGGTGCGGCAATGCGGTGTGGCAGCTTAAGCAGCCAGCAGACACCATAGGCAATGCTGAAAATCAAAAAAGTCTGCAAAACCAACGGTATGGCAATCAACACGATGTGTAGGGGATTTTCCAAAATAACCTGCCCTTGGAAAGCGAAAATCAGTACAAGCGTCAGCAGAAGTCCAATGGTTGTAATGCCGTCAAACTTTTTGACAAAGGCGTTTTCGAAATACTCTGCGCCCTTTTTCTGGGTCACAAAATATCACGTCAGCATACCACCCGCAAGGGAAATAACGACGAACAGCACCACGGACAATATCAGTGTATCCCACGGCACAAACACATTCGAAACGCCCAGTAGGAACTTCACAATGGGGACGAATGCCACAAGGATAATGAGGTCATTGGTCGCCACCTGCACCACCGTGTATGCCGGATCTCCCTTGGTCAGTGCGCTCCACACAAAGACCATTGCCGTGCAGGGCACAGCACCCAACAGTACTGCACCGGCAAGATATTCGGTAGCAAGCTCCGGTGTGATGAATGCCTTGAACACCACGAAGAAAAACAGACTTGCCATGCCGTACATGGTAAAAGGCTTGATGAGCCAGTTGACGATCCAAGTGACGAATAGCCCTTGGGGTTCTTGCCCACATTTTTGATGCTGCGGAAGTCTACCTTCATCATCATGGGATAGATCATCACCCAGATGAGGATCGCCATGGGAATCGACACCCGTGCATACTCGAACCGATTCAGAAACTCCGGAATCTGCGGCAGGAACTTGCCGATGCAGATTCCAACCGCCATACAGAGAATGACCCATACAGTCAGATATTTCTGAAAAAATCCAATGGAGATGTGTTATGTTCGTTCATGCTCTTACCTTCTTCAAAATAGAAATGACTTCATCCTTTTTCAGCACCTTGCCATAGGACACCACCTGACCATCTACCACCAGCGCAGGTGTTGTCATCACTCCATAGGCGGCGATTTTTTCAAAGTCCCGCACATGGTCGATGGTAGCATCCATGCCGAGTTCCCGCAGTGCTTCTTCGGTTTCCACTTCCAGTGCGTTGCACTTGGCACAACCTCCACCGAGAATTTTAATGCCGGATTCCTTCTTTTCAGCTTCTGCTGCCTGGATGGTTTCCGACGTACAGTTGCCTCCGCAGCAGTAAGACTGCTTTTGCTCTTCTTTTTTCTTTCCAAATCCGAAAATTGACATGATAGTCCCTCCAAATTATAAGATAATGCCCTGAAACAGGTTGAATAAATAGCCTACAACGATAATGCCCGCAGCGCAGATGGCGATAAAAACACCCAGCAGCTTTGGCTTGACTGCCTTGCGCAACATAATCATTGACGGCAAAGACAGCGTGGTAACCCCCATCATAAAGGCAAGCACCGTACCAAGCTGTGCGCCTTTTCCAAGCAAAGCCTCAGCAATGGGAATCGTGCCGAAAATATCAGCATACATGGGAATGCCGATGATGGTTGCTAATATTACGCCGAAGGGGTTATGGCTGCCGAGAACCGCCACAACCCAGCTTTCGGGAATCCAGTTGTGAATGACAGCCCCGATGCCTACGCCGATGAGAATATACGGAAAGACCTTCTTGAAGGTTTCCGCCACCTGATCCTTGGCATAAACCAGCCGTTCCTTCTGCGTCAGTGTTGGGGAGGCAATGTCCACGGCAGATGCCCTGCGGATAAATTCCTCCACCTGATTTTCCATGTGCAGCTTTTCAATCAACGTACCGCCAGCCACAGCAATCACAAGCCCCAGCACCACATAGAGAATCGCAACCTTTGCCCCGAAAATACTCATCAGAAGAACAAGACTCCCCAAGTCCACCATAGGCGATGAAATCAGGAACGAGAAGGTCACACCCAGCGGCAGTCCGGCACTGGTAAATCCGATAAACAGTGGAATGGACGAGCAGGAGCAGAACGGTGTTACCGTGCCGAGCAGAGCTGCGATGCAGTTTGCCCATATACCGTGAAACCGCCCCATAATTTTCTTACTGCGTTCCGGCGGAAAATAGCTCTGAATGTAGGAGATCAGATAAATCAGCACACAGAGCAGCACGGTGATCTTAATCACATCATAGAGGAAGAACTGGATGCTCCCACCGATTCGGCTTGTCGCGTCCAGTCCCAATGTGCCGAGTAGATTTCCAATCAGCGTATTCAGCCACTTCATGCCGAGGATCTGATTGGTGATAAACTTGCCCATCAGGAGCAGCACCCACCTTCCTTATTAGAGCCGCAGCCATAGCAGGTCAGTCCTTCGATAAATTCTTTGAACTGGGTCAGGGTTTCGCAGTTCAGAGAGTAGTGCTGCCACTTTCCTTCCTTGCGGGCGTTCACCAGTCCACATTCCACCAAAATCTTCATGTGGTGCGAAAGCGTCGGCTGCGTAATTTCAAACCGTTCCAACAGCTTGCAGCCGCACTTTTCTCCATCCGACAGCATCTTCACAATTTCCAGCCGGTTCGCATCCCCCAAAGCCTTGCAGATCAAAGCCACATCTATAGCGTTCATGAAAACACCTCGCATTGATATTTGTCTATGTGAGTAGTATAGCAAATACATCGATAAGCGTCAATGCATTTGTGCAAATTTCTTCATAGGCTCCTCCTTAGATCAGGCGCAGTGCCGGAACCAACTCGCCGCCAATGGAAACCACCGTCAGGTTTTCGTTCACATAGTCGATGGTGCGTTCCAGCGTAAACAGATTGATGCTGCATTCGTTGCCGTTCTGGTCGATTTCCGAAACTTCCGCAGCTCCCAGCAGATAGCGGTTTCTGTCTGTCTCGATCACATCGCTCTTATCATAATGGAGAAGCAGCTCCCCATCTGCCACCAGATCAGCCTCCATCTCATCGTAAACATCCTCAAAGATGTCTCGACTGCCATCCTCGGTCAGGAGTTCACCGCCAGCCCCCGGCAGGATCACCATCACAATGCGCTCCTTCGGGTGATCTTCACGGATTGCCTCCAGCATCAGCCAGTTATGAAGCATCGCAATGGACTTCTCAAACATGGTATCATCCATCGGATTGGGCTGCGATGCACCGTGCGGGCAGTTCTTGCAATCCATGCTGCACACTGCGTTGTTCTGATTCTTCTTAAAGTTCATCATCATAAAAATCTCCTTCTCATCGTTCCATATCTCGTTGTTTACTTCGCTGCCATTTTTCCAGCAGCCGGATAATCGTGTCCTGCATCTGCTTCGGCGTATAGGATTTCGGGAAATACTTCCGAAGAACCTCGTTTTTAATCGTCACATGGTCAAGCTCATCCTTTTTGATTTCATTCATCACTTCACACATGGCATCCAACGTGCAGCCACCCTCCTGTGAGAGCTTCTTCAGCCGCTGTGCCTGCGACAGGGATGGAGATGCCTGTGCATAGTCCATTGCCTCCAGAAATTTCTTCTGTTCAGACGGTTTCAGGTAAGACAACTCCACCGCCGGATTAAAGGCGATTTTCTTCTCATCCACCATATCCAAAATTTCAGGAATCAGGTTGGTAAGGCGGATATAGCGTTTAACCGTATCCTTACTCATTCCAACAGCTTCACCAATAATCTCCGCAGACAACTTCGGTGCAAATTGCTCCGAAGTCAAATCTTTTCTCTGACCCTGATGTTTCATCGCCTCCAACTTCATCTTGTAGGAAAACGCTCTCTCGCTGGGAAGAATATTCTCCCGCTGCAAGTTGCTGTCCACCATAAAGATGATTGCTGCATCATCGTCCATTTCCTTGACGATGACCGGCACAGTCTCCAAACCTGCCAGCTGCGCCGCATGAAGTCTGCGGTGTCCTGAAAGAATTTCAAATCCGCCTTCCGGGTCAGGTCGAACAATCAGTGGTGATACCACACCGATCTGCTTGATGCTCTCCACAGTCTGTTCCATCAGCTCATCGTCCAGCACCTTAAAGGGATGTCCTTCAAAGGGATGCAGGTCAGAAAGCGGCATCTCCGTCCGCTGCTCCTTAGCCGCAGCGTCGGCAGCTGAGCCACTGCGGTTTTCTGTTATAATACTGGTTTTTGCTTTTGCCATTCAGCTTCTTAACCTCCTTCCAGTGGTGATAGATGTCATTCCTACCTGCGAAAAACGCCTTTTTTGCCTTGCACTTCATAGATCAAGTACCTCCTTAACGACCTGCTGTTTTTCTTTTCCAATGCTCTTTCTGCGGTCCTCTCCGCTGATTCGCACCGGCGTACACATTTCCAGAATCCTGCTGTAAATCCGGGCGTATGCCACATCCTGCGGATTGCGGATTTCCGCAATCTTCAGATTGGTTGTGATAATGACCGGAAGCCCGGACTTGTACCGCTCATCAATAACGGCGTAGACCTGCTCCAGCGCATATTCGGTGCTGCGCTCAATCCCCAGATCATCCAGAATTAGCAAAGAATAATTGGAAAACGAAGCGATATACCGGTATCGTTCTTCCGAATACATGGCACCCATCTGGTTCAGGATTTTGGAGAAGTTCGTCATCAAAACCGGAATGCCCTGATCCAGCAGCGCATTTGCTATACATGCCGCCACAAAGGACTTTCCAGTTCCGACATCTCCCCATAACAAAAGGCCAAGGTTTTCAGTCTTGACCTTTTTCCACTGCTCCACATAGCGTTTTGCCATTTGGATATCCTTGTTGTCTTCTGCAACGGCAAAATTCCATTCCAGAAGATGCTTTTCCTGAATCCCCGTTGCTTTCAGCTGCCTGATTTTACGCTGCCGCTCCAGCAGCTCATCCTGGCGTTTCTTTTCCGCCATCGCTTCCTGCTGGCATCTGCAAAGGCAGGGAACAATCTTGTCTCTGCCCCAGAGCTTTACCCTGCACTGCACCGGCGTGTGGCATTTCCGGCAATACAGCAGTCCGTCCTCGCCCTGGTATTCCTGCTCTCCGGGTTCTTTCGGCGTAAAGAGCGAATCCAACGCCGCATTCAAAACTTCAGGCACCATGTCGCTCATAGGCTGTCTCCTTCTTCAAATGTGTAGTCTGCCGGGTTATACTTCGGCTTTTCTCTCTTTGCCCAGCTCCGGATTGTTGCAAGGTGGTTTTTGTGGCTCCTGCCGGTGGAGGCCATATACTCAGAGAGCCGTTCCACCCGCATCTGATAATCTCCTGGGAACTCCTGCCGGAGCTTGCCGTATTCTGTGTCAGAGAGAAGAACATTTCCGTATGAGCCATACCGATGCTGGATTTCCTTCTTCTCTCTTTTATTGATTGTTTCAGTACTTGTTCTATTAGTACTTAATTGCGCAGGATTTTCCGTAACCGGTGTGTCCGTATCCGGATTTACCGTATACGGCTTTTCCGTACACGGTGATTCCGAACACGGCTTTTTCCTTGGCATCTCATAAATCACATACTCCGCTCAGCCCATCCGACCGTTACTCTCACGCTGCTGGTTCCTTTCCAGATACCCAAGACGCTCCAGCTCCTTCAAAGCCGTAAGCACTCCATCTACGCCGTCCGGCGTAATCGAAGATAGTCCCCGCACCGAATAGTTCCATGTGTCAGGCAAACTGAGCAGCATGGAGAGAAGTCCTTTCCCTTTCAGGCTGAGACCATGATCCCGCAGGTGGTAATTGCACATCGTTGTGTAATTGCTGTTCTTCTCAACCCTGAATACCGGCATGGTGCTCACCATCCTTTTTCGCAGGCTCCGCTTTTTTCTTCGGACATTTGCGCGGACGATCTTCGCTGTCCTCCCGGCGATGGTATTTGCCGGTATCCTGCATCATGCGTTCAAACGCCTGAAGGCGTCCCTCTGTAAAAAGCGTCATTCGATCACACCCCATTTCTTAAACAACTTGAAGAGATGATTCTTTCCCTTGCAGGTCACTCTCGTCTGCTGCACCAGTTTTCCGCTTCTGCCGTAGCAATCCCGGACAATAAAATAGCCCCTTGCAGATTTGTCTGCAAAAGGCATCAGCCAGCCACTCGGACTGCGGTACAGATAGCGATGATCCAGTAAGAGAGCCACTGCCGTCTTCTCCGGGATTCCGATTTCCTTACAGAAATTCCGGATGCAGGTACAATCCTCCGAGTTCACAAAGGTATCAAAGTAGTCTGCCTTGGGCTGTGCCGCATCCAGCTGTTTGCGGATACCCTCAAGCTGCTCCCTCTCGGCTACAAGCTCCTGTGCCAGGGTGTAGATGACCTCCGGATGCTGAATCACCTGATCCAAAATGGAATCGCTCATATACACACCATGCTTTCGGATGGACGGGAGAACTTCATCAAACACCCAGTGTTCAAATCGTTCTGCCGATGGCAGCTTGCTGTGAACGATCAGCCGGTAAACATCGCCTTCTGTGATAAAGGAGATTTCAACGACCTGTTCTCCAGCATCCCCATACTGATTCACCTTCTGAACGACCCCCTCGCGTTTCGTTA
>NZ_CALLVU010000016.1 GCF_938015485.1 uncultured Lachnoanaerobaculum sp.
ACCTCACCCTGTTCACAAGCGCTGCCTATAATAAGTCCTTCTCTCATCTTTGCAAGAATTGACTTCGGAATTCTCGGCCTCTTGTTAAAATAATCTATATGTGAGAGAGAAATCAACTTATAAAGATTTATTCTGCCTATATCGTTTTTTGCAAGGATAATTACATGATTGTATTTGGTTTTCTTTACAATATCCGCATTGGTCTCGCCAAGACTTGCCACATCCGAAAGCTTGCTCAATCCCTTGTCTTTAAGCCTTTTTATAAACTCCACCCATATCTGTGCGGTAGCCTCCGCATCATTTACAGCTCTGTGGTGCCCTTCAAGTGAAATATTCAAAGCCTTACATACGGTATCAAGCTTGAATCTGTTAATATCTGGTAACAGTAATCTTGCCATAGCTACAGTATCTATAATGGACGGGTTGTACTCTCTGTTTATTCTCTTTGCATTCTCTCTGATGAATCCCGTATCAAATCCTGCATTGTGAGCCACAATAATATAGTCCTCACAGAAGTCCAAAAACTTAGGTAAAACCTCCTCTATTACAGGAGCATTGACTACCATTGCGTCACTTATATGTGTAAGCTCCTCAATCCTGAAAGGTATAGGCCTTTGCGGATTGACGAATGTGGAAAATCTGTCCACTATCTCACCGTTTACCACCTTTACGGCACCGATCTCCGTTATGGCGTCATTTTTTGCTGAAAATCCTGTGGTCTCGATATCAAACACTATAAAGCCGTCATCCAATGTCTTATCTGAAGGATTACTTACAAGTTCCTTTAAGTCGTCTACCAGATAACCTTCAACACCGTAGATAATTTTTGGCGGATTCTTAACATGACTTGCTTCAGTAAAAGCCTGTATATTTCCGTGGTCTGTAATGGCTATAGCGTCCATTCCCCAGTTCTTTGCCTGATTTATAATATCCGAAGCTGATGAAACACCGTCAAAATCACTCATCTTAGTATGGCAGTGAAGCTCCACCCTCTTTATGGGTTCATTGTCTACACGAATATTATCTTCAAACTTCTCACATTTTTTGATGCCCTTTACAGATGATATGGTCAGCTCACTGTCAAACTTATCAACCAGTGCAAGTCCGTTTATCTTTACATAGTTTCCCTTTACTATGTTCTCTTTGATAATATCAAGCTGCTCACCTCGAACAAACATCTTTACATAAATAGAATCACTGAAGTCTGTAATTGCAAAAATATAAAGTGTAGAGTCGCTTCTTTCAAGATATCTTGAATCCACCTCTATTATCTTACCTTTTACAACGACCTCACCTATTTCGCCTACCAGATCCGAAAGTTTTATAAAGTTGTCGTCAAAGTCCCTTCCGAATATGACATCAGGATTATTTGTCTTTTGAAACTTAGGTGTAAATCCTTTCTTATCAAAGCCTTTTTTATTAAAGTTCTTTTTGTCAAAGCTCTTTTTATCCTGCTTTTTACTATTTGAAACACTTTTGGTCGAATCTTCTTTACCGGAATCACTGCTTTCCCATACAGTACTGCCGCCGCCTACAAACTCTGTTGTGTCGGCTCTTTTGGCTACAGTCCTTGTGGCAAACTCTATCTCCTCACTCTTTTCTTTTGCGGCGATGAATTTATGTCTGACCGTACAAAGTATTCCGCATCTTTCATTGAAGATTTTTTCAAGAATTCTTACAAGCTCATCTATAACGCTTTCATTTATAGGATTCTTTTCTACAGTCATATCCATATATGCGCCGTCAAAGCTGACAGTGGCGTTATTTAGAATCAAATATTCGGATATCTTATAGTTTTTTATTTCAAGCAATATACTGTCCTTATATGCGTCAAACAAATTTTGGGGAGTATACTGACTTGAGAGTTTGAATTTTTCAAATATTTTTATTTTAATATTCTTTTTCGGAAACATCTTATCTTTTATAAGTGCTTCCAACTCCAGAATAGTTCTTTTCTCAATTATTCTTTCCGCAATGATATTTACCTTTATCAAAGTCATATCACTGCTTGCAGTTACTTTTTCAACAGAAACAAAGTTTAAAAGCTCATCCATATGCGGTGCGCATTCCAAACTTTGAAAAACATCTTTGAACTTTTTAACCATTCTATGCCTCTTTTGACAACATATCCAGTTCTTCTTTTAAAGCAGGTAAAAGCTCATTTTCAGGTAATTTCTTTACCACTCTACCCTTTTTTATAAGCAATCCCTCGCCTATACCGCCTGCAATTCCTATATCGGCTTCCTTAGCCTCTCCCGGTCCGTTCACAACACAGCCCATAACAGCAACTTTGATATTCAAATCATAGTTTTCGACAAGCTTTTCCACCTTTCCGGCAAGTCCGATAAGGTCAATATTGGTTCTGCCGCAGGTAGGGCATGATACCACTTCAATACCGCCCTTTCTAAGACCCAGATTGTTAAGGATAAGCTTTCCTGCAAAAATTTCTTCCACAGGGTCTCCGGTCAATGAAACTCTGATAGTGTCGCCTATTCCCTGATACAAAATAATACCAAGTCCGAGGGAGGACTTTATCATACCTCTTTTTACGGTCCCCGACTCTGTGATTCCCACATGAAGCGGATAATCCGTCTCTTGTGATATAAGTTCATGCGCCTTTACACACATCATTACATCTGAAGATTTGATACTTATAACCAGATTGTTATAGTCCATATCCTCTATTATCTTTACCTTGTCAAGTGCTGACTCCACAATACCCCTTGCAGTCACACCGCCGTATTTTTCTATAAGATTTTTTTCGAGAGAGCCTGAATTTACACCTACTCTTATCGGAAGATTTCTTTCCTTACAAGCGTCTACAACCGCTTTTATTCTTTCACTGCTTCCGATATTTCCGGGATTTATTCTTATCTTATCACAGCCCGACTTAATAGCCTCAAGTGCCAATCTGTAGTCAAAGTGAATATCGGCTACAAGAGGAATATGTATCTGCTTTTTTATCTGGGCTATTGCCCTTGCAGCCTCGCTGTTTGGTACCGCCACCCTTATAATATCACAGCCTGCATCTTCAAGCCTTAATATCTGATCTACGGTAGCAACAACATCCTCAGTCTTTGTATTACACATTGACTGTATCAGTATAGGATTACCCGCTCCTATTTTTTTATCTCCAATTTGTACTAATCTTGTTTTCTTTCTCATAATATTATTCTTCTTATATCGTTAAACATTACAAAAACCATCAAAAGCATCAAAAATGCAAAACCTGCCAAATGTATATACCCTTCCACCTTTCTGTTTAGAGGTCTTCTGAAGATACCCTCCAAAAACAAAAAGATAAGTCTGCCTCCGTCAAGTGCTGGCAGCGGCAAAAGATTCATAACACCCAGGTTTGCACTTAATAAAAGTACCATCTGTGAAAGTGATAATAAAACCACGAATATACCGTAAGGCTTTGACTCATTCACAGTGTTACCTATCATAGAAACAATACCTACAGGGCCACTTATTTCATTTGCATTTGCCTTACCGTGAAGCAGGTATAAAAGTGAATCAATAGTTGTGGAAACGGTATACTTTACCTCAAGCACTGAATACTTTAATACCTCTATAGGACTGTTCAGTTTTTGATATCCAGAACTTTCAATACCTATCATATACTGAGAATATTTTTCATTGTATACAGGAGTTATTGAAATGTTCTTCTCCTCATTTCCGTTTCTTCTGACACTAAGTGTGATATCCTTTCCCTGATGTAAAAAAAGATAGGTGGACAAATCTCTGTAAAAATCAACATGTCTGCCGTTTATCTTTTCTATAACATCTCCTTTTTGAAGCCCGGAAGTTTGTGCAGGCAATCCGTCCATAAGTCCGCTTATAACAGGCTTATCCACACCTACATTTCCGACTATAAATATGGCAACAAAAAATGCCAATATAAAGTTAAAAATCGGTCCTGCCGCTACAGTTGCAATCCTTCCGATAAGCGGAGCGGAGTTGAAACTTCCGGGCTCGTCCTCATCTTCATCCTCTCCGTACATCTGACATGAACCGCCAAGAGGCAAAAGTTTCAGTGAATACTCTGTCTCCTTCCCTTTGACAGAAAAGAGTCTGGGACCCATACCTACAGAAAACTCAACCACTTTTACACCTGAGAGCTTGGCAAACAAAAAATGTCCAAACTCATGTATCAATACTATTACTCCAAAAATAATAAGCGCTATAACTATATTCAAATCTTTATCCTTTCCAGATACTCCTCAGTCCATTTTTTCAGTGAAAGAATATCAGAAATTGATGGATTTTTTGTGAACTCATGAGCATCCAATACCTTACCTATCAGATAAGGTATATCTGTAAATCGTATTTTCTTTTCCAAAAACTTTGCAACAGCCCACTCGTTAGCCGCATTCAAAACTGTAGGAGCACTTCCGCCTCTCTTTCCTGCAAGCATTGCAAGCTTAAGTCCTTCAAACACATCCAAATCAGGCTTTGAAAAATTCAGTGTAGCCAGACTTGCAAAGTCAACCCTGTCATCAGATATATATCTTCTTTCAGGATAAAACAGTGCATATGAAATAGGAAGTCTCATATCGGGAGTACCAAGTTGTGCAATGATACCGTTATCCTTAAACTCCACCATAGAGTGGATAATGGATTCTTTTTGAATTACCACCTCTATATCATCTATATACACATCAAAAAGATGTGAGGCCTCTATTATCTCAAGCCCCTTATTGACCATTGTAGCGGAGTCTATGGTGATTTTTTTGCCCATGCTCCAATTCGGATGCTTCAGAGCATCCTCCAATGTAACTTTTTGTAAATCTTCTTTAGTGTATCCTCTAAACGGACCTCCTGAGGCTGTAAGTAAAATCTTCTTTATAGGATTGTGCTTATCAAGGCACTGAAAAATTGCACTGTGTTCGGAGTCCACAGGATATATATTTATACCTGTCTTTTTTGCAAGCGGCATTATAATATGGCCTGCACACACCAAAGTCTCCTTGTTTGCAAGTGCAATATCCTTTCCGGCGTTTATTGCGGCAACGGTCGGCTCTATTCCGATCATTCCCACAACAGCGGTTACCACAATATCGGCTTCTTTTACAGTCGCCGCTTCTATAAGTCCATCCATGCCGAAGCACACTTTGGTATCGGTATCTTTTATCCTGTCACAAAGAAGTTTTGCGTCCGTTTCTTCCCATATGGCGGCCACTCTCGGTCTAAACTCTCTTATCTGCTTTTCAAGCAAATCTATATTTTTATGTGCGGAGAGTGCCTCCACTTTTACATCATCATTTAATCTTACTATATCAAGTGTCTGTGTTCCGATGGATCCTGTAGATCCCAAAATAGATATTCTTTTCATTATCCTATCCTAAAAAATATATTGCAAAAAAGACTGCAGGAGCTGTAAAAATCATACTGTCAAATCTGTCAAGTATGCCGCCATGCCCCGGAATCAAATTTCCGTAGTCTTTTATATTGTGATTTCTCTTTATAGCCGAGGCAAGTGCATCTCCCACCTGTGATATAACGGAACCGATACCGCATGAAACGGCACAGGTAAATGCAGGCGATCCTATATTTACAAAATGATTCGACAAAATAAAACCTACTATGCCTCCTATAAGAGCCGCGCCCAACACTCCTCCGATACTTCCCTCTACAGACTTTTTAGGGCTCAGTACGGGAGCTATCTTGTGTTTTCCTATAAGCGATCCCACTACATAAGCACAGGTATCTGATCCCCAGCTGGATATCAGTATAAGCCATGCCAGATATTTGCCGTCTGCATATGTTCTGGTATTGTATACATAAGAAAACAGTACCGGAATATAAACCACTCCCATAAATACAAGTGATATCTCTTCAGTCTTATACTTCGGAAATGTAAAGACATATATCGCAAATATAATCATTAAAAATGCAATTATCGAAAAGAAAATATATTGATTCAGCTTAAAATACACCAAACAATAGTACACAAGCGAGTATATATATCCCAAATATGCAATATTTTTCTTATCCAAGCCAAGAGCCCTGTAAAACTCAAAAAGACCTATGATTGAAACAAGCGCAGATAACACTACAAGCGGAATACTTCCGATATAAAAAGCCGAAACGGCAACTATCAAAAGTCCTATTCCGCTTATCAGTCTTTTAAAAAACATTAACGACCTCCAAATCTCCTCTGCCTATGGCTATAGCTTTCTATAGCCTTTAAAAGCTCTTCCTTGTCAAAATCAGGCCACAGTGTATCTGTAATATAAAACTCACTGTAAGCTATCTGCCAAAGCAAAAAGTTCGACACTCTAAGCTCGCCGCTTGTTCTGATAAGCAAATCCGGGTCAGGCAAATCCTTGGTATCAAGATATGAGGATATAAGTTCTTCACTGATATCGGACTTTGAAATCTTTCCTGATTCCACATCATCAACTATATTCTCAACGGCTCTTTTTATCTCATCTCTGCCGCCGTAGTTTATAGCAAAGGCAAAAATCATTCCCGTATTGTTCTTTGTGGCTTCAATAAGCTTTTTTATTCCCTTTCTTATATCAGGTTCAAATCTGCTCTCATCGCCTATCATCACAGCTTTTACATTATTTTTATTGGCAACATCAATAAGCTTGACCATATAGAATCTTAGAAGTTTCATAAGTGCACCCACTTCAAGTGCGGACCTCTTCCAATTCTCGGTGGAAAAAGCATATACTGTAAGGCATTCCACACCGAGACGTACACAGTCTTCCACCGTCTTTTCGAGCGTCTCACATCCTGCTTTATGCCCCATTGCTCTGGGCAAATTTCTTCTTTCAGCCCATCTTCCGTTACCGTCAAGTATTATGGCGATGCTCTTTGGTATAACTAAGTTCTCCATTGTACTCCATTCACTTTAAACTATAAAACAAGAAGGTGGAAGCCCACCTTCTTAAACTCTAGAAACCTATGTCCCTACTATATAAAGTCGGCTAATTAAACTGTTAATATTTCCTTTGACTTGTCTTCAATAGCCTTATCTACTCTTTCAATAGCCTTATCTGTGATCTTTTGTATTTTGTTTTCGCCGTCCTTTACATCATCCTCTGTAAAATCTCCGGCCTTCTCAAGCTTCTTTACGGCATCTATAGCGTCACGTCTGATATTTCTGACAGCCACCTTACATGCCTCGCCCTTTTTCTTTACATCCTTTACAAGCTCTTTTCTTCTCTCCTCTGTAAGCTCAGGGAAAACAAGTCTGATACATGAACCGTCATTTGTAGGATTGATACCGAGGTCGGACATATTTATAGCCTTCTCAATTTCCTTTAAAAGAGACTTCTCCCAAGGTGAAATCTGGATGATTCTAGGCTCAGGAACCGAAACATTACCTACCTGCTGAAGCGGTGTAGGTGTTCCGTAATACTCTACCTTTATTCTGTCAAGTACATGCGGATTTGCTCTGCCCGCTCTTATGGAAGCATACTCCTCAAGCAAAACTTCGATAGACTTATTCATCTTCTCTTCAAACTTTTTGATACTCTCTTGCATAAATTCTCCTTAATATTATGTTTACTATGCATAAGCAAAGCTTACACTGTCACAACTGTTCCGTTTATTTTGCCTTCAAGTGCATTCTTTATTGAATTCTCTTCGTTCAAATCAAATACTGCAAGCGGCATCTTATGTTCAAGGCACATAACAGACGCCGTCAAATCCACTACGGCAAGTCTCTTGTCAATAACCTCTTGAATAGTAAGCTTATCATACTTTTTGGCATTAGGGTCAAGCTTAGGATCTGCACTATAAACTCCGTCGATAGACTTTGCCAAAAGTATCATATCCACATCCATCTCAATGGCTCTAAGCACAATACCTGTATCTGTAGAGAAGTAGGGATGACCTGTACCGCCTCCGAAAAATACCACCTTGCCTTTTGAAAAGCTCTCATTTACCTTATCCTTTGAGAAAAGCTCAGCCATATCTCCACAGGCAAATGCAGAGTATATAGCGGTATCTATTCCTTCAGAACGGAATATTTCAGATACATAGATACAGTTCATAATAGTTGCAAGCATTCCGATCTGGTCGGCCTTTGTTCTGTCTATCGCCTCGGAAGTTCTGCCTCTCCAGTAGTTACCTCCGCCGATTACTATACCTATATCACAACCCTCAGCCAGTGAAGGCTTTAGCTGCCTTGCAATATCTCTTACCTTTTCTTCATTGTAGCCGCCCTCAGGCTTTGCAAGGGCCTCGCCGCTTAATTTCAACATTACTCTTTTATTTTGCATAGATTCCTCTATCCTTTACTTGTAATATGTGTCAAGTATACCATAGGGGAAATAGTTATACAATGGAAAACTCTTTTTCGTAAAATATGTCAGGTTTTAGAAACTGCCGACATGATGATATTTACCGCTATCCCATTCCTCCTGTACATATAGTTAAGAAATAAATTTCATTTGCTCCCGCATCTTTTAAGATTTTTGCACATTTTTCTATAGTAGTACCTGTGGTGTACACATCATCCACAATCAAAACATTTTTGACTTTCTTAGGAAATACCTTTACTACAAATGCATTGTCAAGATTGTGGAGTCTCTCGGTTCTGCTTAACCCCTTTTGGTCTTTAGTCTTTTTTACTCTGTATAAACATTTTGTATATACAGGAATATCAAGATACTTTGAAAGACATCCGGCAAGTATTTCGGACTGGTTAAATCCCCTCTGCCTTTGCCTTGACTTATGCAGCGGAACGGGCATAATACAGTCAATATTTGCAACATCCAAAAACTTTTTGTATCTGAGAGCCAGAAGCTTTGCAAAGCCTTCAATATACTCTCTTTTATTGCCGTATTTTATCTTAAGTATGATATGTGCCAAATCATCCGTATAATTACAAAGAGCTCTTCCGGCTGTGAACTCTCTTTCCGATTTACAGTCGTCACAGTAAGCATCATCTTCAGAGATTATCTCCTTACCGCATCTTATACAGTAGGGAGATTTTACAAAAGGAAGCTTTTTAATACATTTCCTACATATCAGATGCCCCTTTTCTTTTACAATTTCTCCACATACCGGGCATCTTCTCGGGAATACGGATTCGATTATCTCATCAATTAATTTACCTAAAATATCAGTCATTTTCTGAGAACGCCACAAGCTCTGTTATCCTTTCTTTCAGTCCGGTATACCTTGCCATCTCCTTTGTATTTTGTACCATTGTATAAAACACTTCAGGTATGCCGACAAGTACCACACATTTTTTTGCTCTGGTAATGGCGGTGTATATAAGATTTCTGTTCATAAGCATGGCAGGACCCTTATATATAGGGATAATCACTGCCGGGTACTCACTTCCCTGTGACTTATGTACTGTAATTGCATAGGCAAGCTCTATCTCGTTAAACTCTGAAAATTCATATTCACAGACCTTACCGTCATCAAAGCAGATGCAAAAACTTTCCGAGAGCATATCTATTTCACTTATAGTGCCGATATCGCCGTTGTATACACCAAGTCCCTTATCTACAGGCATCTTTTTATCATTGTATACAAACCACTCCTTTTGGTAATTGTTTTTTATCTGCATTACCTTGTCGCCTTCTCTAAAGACTGTAGCATCGTACTCTTTTTCTTTTTTTTGCTTGCTTGAAGGATTTAAGCTTTTTTGTAAAAATGAGTTTAGAGCTTCCACACCTAAAGGACCTTTTCGCATAGGTGTCATTATCTGAAGCTCATTGCTTGCAGCATTTACATAGGAAGGTAACTTGTCGCGAACCAGTGATATAACGGACTCCATCACATTATCGGGATTGCTCTGCTTGATAAAGATAAAATCATTGCTCTTTTTAGAGAGGTCAATCTCTTCATTTGTCATTATCTTATGGGCATTTATTACAATATCACTTCGATTTGACTGTCTGTAGATTTTATTCAGTCTCACAACATTAAAACAATCCGACTCAATAATATCCTTAAGTACGGTTCCCGGTCCCACACTTGGAAGCTGGTTTATATCTCCCACCAAAATAAGTCTTGTACCTATCGCAACGGCTTTTAATAAAGCATTCATAAGGAAAATATCCACCATACTGACCTCATCTATTATAAGAACATCGGCTTCAAGCGGGTTGTCCTCATTTCTTTCAAAATGTGTACCGATACTTGTAGAGGTTTCATTGCTGTTTGGAGTGATTTCAAGCAATCTGTGAATAGTTTTGGCTTCATAAGAAGTCGCCTCGGACATCCTCTTTGCCGCCCTTCCTGTAGGAGCAGCCAAAGAGATACTCTCTCCCTCACTTTCAAAGTACTTTATAATAGTATTTATAGTGGTTGTCTTACCTGTTCCCGGACCTCCTGTAATAATTATAAGACCGCTGCTTATAGATTCTATTACCGCCTGCCTTTGCAAATCGTCAAGGACAATGCCATCTTTTTTCTCAATGGCAAGTATTTTTTCTTCTACTTTGCCGGAATCATACTTTTCTTTGATATTGATATCTACAAGCCTCTTTGCAACGGCAGCTTCCGTATAGTAGGACTGTGTAAGGTATACATTGTTTTCCGTGGATTTTTTTACTACAATCCTTTTTTCCATCTGCATTTCAACAAGAAGCGAAGTAAAGTCAAATATATTTTCACTAAACAGCTCTAAAAACTCATTTTGCAGTATACTCTCAGGCAGATAAAGATGACCTGAGAGCATGGCATTTGAAAGTATATACTCTATACCTGCAACAGCACGAAACTTTGAATCTGCAGTAATTCCCACTTTTTTTGCAATATCATCCGCAATTTTAAAGCCGATACCGTCAATATCATCCGCCAACTTGTATGGATTGGTCTCTATGATATTGTAGACTTTGCTGCCATACTCAAGATATATCTTTGCCGCAAGCTTCATGCTGATGCCGAATTTTTGCAAATAAATCATGGCATCACGCATAGACTTCTTTTCCTGTATTTGCTCACTTATAGACTTGGCAAGCTTGGCACTCACTCCCTTCACTTCCACAAGTCTTTCAGGCTCTTCTTCCATTACTCTTAGAGTGTCCAGTTTGAATTTTTTTATAATTCTCTTTGCCAGTGCCTCACCGACTCCCTTTATTGCGGAAGACGCAAGATATTTCTCAATACTGTCAAGCTCTCTCGGCTCTATTATTTCATATTCATCGACAAAAAGCTGCTCTCCATAGTTTGGATGCAGCTTCATATTTCCTTTTGCCTTTATAAATTCTCCCTCAGCAATATAGTTGAAAGTACCGACAAAAACATAATCGTCACCGTCGCCTTCCACGCTGAGTACAGTATAGCCATTATTCTCATTTCTATAAATGATTTTTTCAATATAGCCCGATACTGTCTGCATATTATTTTTTTATTTCTCCCTTTACACCCTCAATGAACTTACCTGTACCGATTGCAACAGCTGTCAAAGGATTGTCGGCTATAACTGTATTGATACCTGTCTTCTCTTCAATAAGCGCATCAAGACCTGAAAGAAGTGAACCGCCGCCTGTAAGTACAATACCTCTTTCATATACATCGGCTGCAAGTTCAGGTGGTGTTCTCTCCAAAACATTGTGAACTGAATCAACGATTTGCATTGCAGGCTCACGAAGCGCCTCTAAAGTCTCGTCCGAGTTTACCTCTATAGTCTTTGGCAGACCTGTTACAAGGTTTCTACCCTTTACTTCCATAGTAAGTACCTCAGGTCTTCTGTATGCGGCACCGATAGTAATCTTTATATCCTCGGCAGTTCTCTCACCGATCAAAAGATTGTGCTTCTTTCTCATATATCTTACGATAGCTTCATCAAAATCATCACCTGCTATCTTTATTGAAGTACTTACTACAGTACCTCCAAGTGAGATAACCGCAATATCTGCAGTACCGCCACCGATATCAACTATCATATTTCCGACAGCCTTTGAAATATCGATTCCGGCACCGATAGCTGCCGCTACAGGCTCCTCGATAATCTTTACTTCTCTTGCACCTGCAGAATATGTAGCATCCTCTACGGCCTTCTTCTCAACTTCGGTAGCACCTGACGGAATACATACTGCAATTCTAGGCTTTCTGAAAGTCTTCTTGCCCACCGATTTATCTATAAAATATTTGAGCATCTTTTCTGTAATAGTATAGTCTGATATAACACCTTGACGAAGCGGTCTTACAGCCACTATATTACCGGGTGTTCTACCAATCATAAGCCTAGCCTCTTCACCGATTGCCTGTATCTTTCCGTTCTCTCTATCTATAGCAACAACACTTGGCTCTTTAAGTACAACACCCTTGCCCTTGATGTATACCAAGATGCTCGCTGTTCCAAGATCTATACCAATATCATTGGATGTAAACCCAAACATATTCTCCTCCAAACTACTCTTAAAAATTTAATTTAATACACTGACCTCTATTCTACAACAAATAATCAATTTAGCCAATATCAATATTTAGAAATAATTTATAAAGAAAAAAATATATTTCTATGTAAATACGCCTCGAACTGACCTACGCATCAAAGCTTTGAAAACCTATAGTTATTTTCTTCTTATTAAAAACGGTTGTATCACAAAAATCTTCCTTTTTTAGTATATACTCGATATTTTCAGCCACTTCATCACCTCCGTAATTTCTAAGTGCAAAGTTTAAAACAGCCTTTTCTACAAGATTTCTGCAAAATCTTCCGTTACCGTTTTCGATATTCCCAGTGGAGCTTTCACAGATTTCTTTGATAATCTCCTTTGCATTTTTATCTGTCAAAAATCCTCTTTTACCTGCTTCAAGCTCACAGATATCTGTCAGTTCATCAACAGTATAGTCATCAAATCTCACTCTAAAAGGAACTCTTGATCTAAGCCCCGGATTTCTCAAGAAAAACTCATCCATCTCATCAGGATAACCTGCAAATATTACGATAGTATCCTTTCTGTTATTTTCCATCTCCTGAACAATCATATTTAGAGCTTCATCACCGAATCTTCCATTTCCTTTGTCTAAAAGAGAATATGCCTCATCTATAAAGAGCACACCTCCCTTGGCCCTTTGAAATACACTCTTTACCATCGGGGCTGTTTGACCTACATACTGTGCCACAAGATCGGCTCTTCCCACCTCTATGAACTCTCCTGATGTTATAATGCCGATTTCTTTTAATACCCCTGCCACAATCCTTGCTACAGTGGTTTTGGCTGTACCGGGATTTCCTACAAACTCCATATTCAAAGTTATAGGTTCCAATTGTTCTCCCTTTTCTTCCATAGCCTTTCTCATCTTTGCAAATGCCAAAATCTTTTTCACCTGATCCTTTGCGGACTTTATACCTACCAAAGCCTGCAATTCATCCATATAGTTACGCTTATCAACTATATCATCAAAAATGTCTTCAGGTATTGGATGAAATTCGAGAAGGTCCATATTTTCAAAGAATTCATCTTCATATGAACTTATATAATTCTTTTCAATAAGCTGCGTTCTGATCTCCGCAACATTCTTTCTGCCAAGGTTTCTGATATTAAGAAGTTCCATATCGGACATCTCAAGAAGCTTCTTTATAGATGTTATATTCGCTTTTTTTAATGCATTGTAGGAGCGAACCCCCAGTTCCAGATTGTCAATGGAGTCCTTATCCAACTTTTGTTGCAAGCCAAGCACTTTCAAAAGAATAATAATATAACCCCTTAAATTTTTTTTACTTATACTATTATCACTTACTTCATCCCTCGCTTCTTCCAAAACACAACCGTAAAAGACCATACTTATAAGTGATTTAAGCTTTTTGGATATTCTTTTCGGGAAATCAAAGATTATACTTCCGACATTGCCTTCTTTATTGTCAGTGGCTTTCATAATCAAACTGATATGTCCGTCAACCTCGCTTATCTCTTTACACATTGCTTCAAAATATTCGGATTTGTGACTCGTATACAGTATATCTTCATCTATAAAATTCATATTCATACTCTCATAGGCAACCGCTCTATACTTTATTCTGTCATTTTTTTTGGTTTTATCTTCCAAAATATACTTATCGGGAATTACCTTTGCATAATTACCGAAAATCCAGTCAAATTCATCTGCGCAGACCTCCTTGTCCGAATCCAAATATATATAGTTTTTATAAGGCTCACCGGGCTTCATTACGATTTCAAATCCCAAAGTCTCACCTTCTTTTAAATACATCCCATAGGTCATAAACCTGTCACTGACACCGTACACCTCACCGTTAAATGCACCTGTATATACTATTGATGTTGAACTTAAATATTCTTTACGTATTTCATTTGTTTTATTCATTGCCATACCTCTTTTCTTTTTTAAATTTGATAATAGTTTAAAAATTCTTACAGGTATTCCTATACCTCTAAGTCTATAATATTTTATATATCCTTGTGTCCATGAAGTATGACTATATATCAATCTAAATGTTCCACTAAAATTTCTTATAATTTCTCTAATAAATCCTAGTTGGCTTTTATCCATTTCAACTATTTTAATTTTTTTAAAATCTACAAATCCTGTATCAAAAGTTATATTTCCTAAAACTGAAACTTCATTTCTTTTTGGTTTATTTATTAATCTTGTTATTTCAAATCTAACTACTTTATCAAAGTATTCTTTTGGATTGCTTTGTCTTTTTTTAAAAAAGTCAATTCCATCTAAGAAACCTATCTTTATTTGTTCTAATCTAGCATAATCCTCTTCAAATTGTGGTTTACTTGTAAACGGATATTCCCAGATAACAGGATTCCATAATTTTATATTATGTTTATCATAAACATTTGGAATCAGATATCCTACACTTTTTAACGGTTTGATAGGAAATCTACTAACTGGCTCTTTTCCTAAGTATAAGCCATCTACTTCTATTTTTTTCCCTCTTAATTTTAAAAATTCAGAAAATAAATTTTGAATTGTTCCTCCCCATCCTATATCAACTATTACTATTTTTTTTGTTTCATCTGGTACAAATTTTAATGCATATTTATGTGCTTCTCGTAGATGTTTTGTATACTTTGAATCACAAGCTTTTATTTCTTTTAGAAAAGTTTTAAAGAAATTTTCT
>NZ_CALLVU010000017.1 GCF_938015485.1 uncultured Lachnoanaerobaculum sp.
CCCCACTGCTGCCTCCCGTAGGAGTTTGGGCCGTGTCTCAGTCCCAATGTGGCCGTTCACCCTCTCAGGCCGGCTACCGATCGTCGCCTTGGTGAGCCTCTACCTCACCAACTAGCTAATCGGACGCGGATCCATCTTATACCTATAAATATTTTACCCCTGCACCATGCGGTGCTGTGGTCTTATGCGGTCTTAGCGGAAATTTCTCTCCGTTATCCCCCTGTATAAGGCAGGTTATCCACGCGTTACTCACCCGTCCGCCACTAAGTCTACTAAAATTCCACCCGAAGGCTTCCTTTTAACAGCTTCGTTCGACTTGCATGTGTTAAGCACGCCGCCAGCGTTCATCCTGAGCCAGGATCAAACTCTCATATAAAAGTTTAATCTAGCCTGTCGCTAGCTTGCATCTGTTTTCACAGATCTACTGTTTTTTAAAGGTTTTAAATTCTGTTCGAATCTAAACGTTGTTTGCTGAAACTTCATTACATAATCATATGTAGCACCATCGTCTCACTGCGCTCGACGAGGTGCACTATTTTTCTAAACTCGAACTTCGCTTCGTTCGTTCTCGCTAAGAAAAATATGTGAATTTTCAGGGTTGTGTGTACTGTTTAATCTTAAATTATCATGGTTCATTGTTGCAAAACGTAAAACTTATTTATTTAGTCATTTAAGTTTTACTTTTGATAAGCAACTCTTATATACTACCAAACTTTTAAAACTTTGTCAACAACTTTTTAATTATCTATTTCAAAAGTTTTGTTTTTGTTTTAAAAATTTGTCTGTCTCAGAGACAGTGGGTATAATATACACTTTATCTCACACTATGTCAACACCTTTTTTAATATTTTTTCAAACAGCTTCCAAACTGTATTTTTTCCTGAAATACTCCCTATTTATACTGGAGGCTTTCATCCTTTCATGTTATAATCTTGCACATGAAAGTATTAAATAATGATTTGAAAACTTCCACATTCAAAGGCATTTATGTACTATCAGGTGATGATGAATTTTTAAAGAACAGCTACAAAAAAAGACTTAAAGCAGCTATCGTAGGTGAAGACCAAA
Source organism: uncultured Lachnoanaerobaculum sp. (assembly GCF_938015485.1). Lineage (GTDB taxonomy): Bacteria > Bacillota > Clostridia > Lachnospirales > Lachnospiraceae > Lachnoanaerobaculum. The sequence continues at coordinate 1,069 of NZ_CALLVU010000017.1, forward strand.
TGAACTTTGCTTATTTTGAAGGAAAAGGAACAGATGCAGATGCCGTTATCGAATTTGCAAATACACTTCCTTTTTTTTCACAATACAGATGCATTCTCATAGAAGGAAGTCAGTGGTTCAAATCCGGCAACGATAAGTTTTTAAACTATATATCAGATAAGCCCGATAGCACAAAAATCATTTTTGTGGAGAATGACTTAGATAAACGTTCCAAGCTGTACAAAAAAATAAAAGAGCTTGGATACATTTCAGAACTGAACCACCCTACCAATGATGAACTGATAAACTGGGCAGGAAATATCATAAATAAATCCGGCAAAAAAATCACAGTTTCAAATATGAACCTGTTCATTGCCAGAGTGGGAAATGATATGGAAAGACTGAAAAGCGAGTTGGAAAAGCTTCTATCCTTTACTCTTGACAAAGATATTATAGAAGAGGAAGATATAAGGGCTATAACAAGCATAAGTCTGACAAACAGAATCTTTGAATTGGTAAAATCCATTACCAATAATAAGATACAGGACGCATTGGATATATATGAAGATTTGGTAGCTTTAAAAGAACCCCCGCTGAAAATAATGATTCTCATCACAAGACAGTTTAACCAACTTTTGCAAATCAAGGAATTGATAGCAGCCGGTTTTAATGAAAAGGATATAATCTCAAATATGAAATTAAATCCTTATGTTGTCAAGAATCTGATGCGCAGGGCAAGAGGTTTTGATATGGCTATGCTTTTGTCCTATGTGAAAAATGCAATAGAGTTGGAAGAAGCTATAAAACAAGGTAATATTAATGATAAGCTGGCACTTGAGATGCTGATGCTTACACGATAAACACTCATGTGTTTTCAAAAGGAGAGGATTTTTCATGAAACTGTTAGAAGAGCGTATCAAAAAAGATGGTGTTATTAAAGAAGGTAATGTTGTGAAAGTAGATTCCTTTTTAAACCATCAGATGGATGTACAACTCTTTTTAGAGATGGCAAAGGAATTCAAGTCAAAGTTTGCTTCACACAATATAAACAAGATTTTGACAATAGAGTCCTCAGGTATAGGTATTGCAGCCATAGCCGCATTAGAATTCGGTGTACCGGTAGTATTTGCCAAAAAGTCAAAGTCCATAAATATTGACGGAGATATGTATACGGCAGAAGTAGAAAGCTTCACACATAAATGCAAGAATCAGGTTATCGTTTCAAAGAAGTTTTTAGGTCCGGATGACAAAGTACTTATCATTGACGATTTCCTTGCAAACGGCTGTGCACTTCAGGGACTTATCTCAATTGTCAATGAATCAGGTGCAAGTGTGGAAGGCATCGGTATTGCTATCGAAAAAGGCTTCCAAAGTGGCGGTCGCGCCATCAGAAACTTAGGTTTCCACTTGGAATCACTTGCAATAATAGATTCAATGGATGCCGCTACACAAAATATAGAGTTCAGAGCGCAGGAATCCTAATATGAAATATTTTTTTGCATCCGATATTCACGGCTCATCATTCTACACAAAGAAAATTATTGAGAAATATAAAGAAAGCAACGCTTCAAAACTGATCCTGCTTGGAGACTTATTGTACCACGGCCCGAGAAATGACTTGCCTAAAGATTACTGTCCTAAGGAAGTCTTTGCAATGCTGAATGAATATAAGGATAATATCATCGCAGTCAGAGGAAACTGTGATTCGGAAGTTGACCAGATGGTCTTGGATTTTCCAATGCAATCCGACTACTGTATAGGTGTATTTAATGATATCTATTTCTTCATAACACACGGACATATATACGGCGAGGATCATCTGCCACAGCTTGCCAAAGGAAGCGCATTCATATACGGACATGTGCATCTTCCGATAGCGAAAAAATCCGGAGATATTTATATATTAAATCCCGGATCCGCGTCACTGCCTAAGGAACAAAATCCCAACTCCTATGCAATACTTGATGATGATATTTTTACCATATATGACTTTGACGGCAATGTATTAAAGGAGATAAAGCTTGAGAAAAATATTTGAGTTGTACGCGCCCTGCCACTTCGGACTTGAAGCCGTACTGAAAAAGGAAATCATAGATATAGGCTATGACATCACAAAGGTCGAGGACGGAAGGGTGTACTTTGAAGGAGATGACGAAGCTGTTGCAAGAGCCAACATGTGGCTTAGAACTACCGAAAGAGTAATGATAAATGTTGCACAGTTTAGGGCGACCTCTTTTAGCGAACTGTTCGACTCGGTCGCAGATATCCCTTGGGAAGAATATATTCCTGTCGACGGAAAATTTTGGGTCAGCAAAGCCACCTCAGTCAAAAGCAAACTCTTCTCACCTTCGGATATTCAGTCCATCGTAAAGAAAGCTATGGTCGAAAGACTGAAACGTATCTACAAAAAGGATTGGTTTGAAGAAACCGGTGCCGAATATCCGCTCCGTGTTTCTATAAACAAAGATATTGTTACTGTCGGACTTGATACCACAGGAGTGTCACTTCACAAAAGAGGCTACAGAACCATGACAGCAAAAGCGCCTATCACAGAGACTCTTGCCGCCGCACTCATTATGCTGACACCGTGGAAAAAAGACAGAATACTGGTAGACCCTTTCTGCGGAAGCGGTACATTTGTTATAGAGGCTGCCATGATGGCTGCAAATATCGCCCCGGGACTGAAAAGAGGATTCTTAAGTTGTAAGTGGTCAAATCTTATTTCAAAGGAAGTTTGGGATAATACTTATGAGGAAGCCCGTGAAATGGTGGATATCGACACAAATGTTGATATTCAAGGCTATGATATTGATAAAAGCATTGTAGAGGCGGCAAGAAGCAATGCCACAAAAGCCGGAGTTATAGATATGATTCACCTTCAGTGCAGAGACGTTGCAAGTCTCTCACACCCGAAAAGATACGGTTTTATCATTACAAATCCGCCTTACGGTGAAAGACTTGAAGAAAAGGAAAATCTACCGGCTATATACAAGGCGCTTGGAGAGAGGTATGCAAACCTTGACTCATGGTCACTTTACCTTATAACCTCATATGACGATGCTTGTAAATATATAGGCAGAGAACCTGATAAAAATCGCAAGATTTACAACGGTATGTTGCAGACCAGATTTTATCAATATATGGGACCAAGACCGCCTAAGAAGACTAAATAAAGGTTTTAATGCATATGAAAAAGATTATTTTTGCAACCGGAAATCAGCATAAACTTGAAGAAATCAGAGCTATTTTACCCGGCTTTGATATAATTTCAGCCAAAGAAGCCGGAGTATCACTTGATATTGAAGAGACCGGAACAACATTTAAGGAAAATGCTCATATAAAAGCAAAAGCCATTTGGGACATTACAGGCGGTATCGTAATGTCTGACGACTCCGGACTTGAAGTGGATTATATCGGCGGCGAGCCCGGAGTATACTCATCCAGATATATGGGTGAGGACACCTCCTACACTATAAAAAATCAAAATATAATAGACAGATTAAAAAATGCCTCGAGAAATGAAAGAAGTGCAAGATTTAAAGCCTGTATTTGTGCTATACTGGAAGACGGTACCACATTATTTTGCGAAGGCAGTATGGAAGGTCTGATTGCCACACAAATTTCCGGTTCAAACGGATTCGGCTATGATCCTATACTTTACCTACCTGAATATCAAAAAACAAGTGCCGAGATAAGCCCTGAGGAAAAGAACAAGATAAGCCACAGAGGTAAGGCACTTACAGCAATGAAACAAAAGCTGGGGGAAATTTATGAAAATATTGATTGTTAGTGACACACACAGAGTTGACGACATTTTAAAAAAAGTAATATCAATAGAAAAACCTTTTGACATGTTCATCCATCTCGGCGACGGCGAAGGGAGTGAAACCAAGATAAGCCTTATGCTTGACCCGACATGTGCATGTCTTATGGTACAGGGAAACAATGATTTCTTTTCACAGCTTCCTTTTGAAAAAGAAATCAATATAAAAAATCACAAGGCACTCCTTGTACACGGACACCAGTACGGTGTAGGTATGGACATCTCAATACTCAAAGACGAGGCTCTCGCCAGAGGTTGTGACTTTGCAATGTACGGACACACACATAGACCTTACCTAAAGACTATAGACGGAGTGACCATACTAAACCCGGGTTCACTCGGCTATCCGAGGCAGGCAGGCCATATACCTACATATATGGTGATGAATGTGGACGATGACGGCAACTTTAAAATAGAGACCAAAGAAATAATGGGAGCATAAGAAAAAGGGCTACACGCTTTGTGTAAGCCCCCTTTTATGTTAAGATTTCAAAAATGATTCACTTTATAAACTTCTCTATTCAAGTGTAACAGTTGTAACAATCTTGTTGTTTACTCTGATCTTATAATTCTCACCGTCTCTCTTTGTTCCGCTCTTTAGAACAACTCCTGCATTACTGAGCAACTTCACCTGATAGTTTGAATTCGGTGTTGTGATATGCCATGTAGTCTTCTTCTCAGTCTCTTCTACAGAAGATACATATCCCGGCATATTAAGCAGTTCTCCAACTGTTCCCTTAAATACAAGCTGATTGTCGTTACTCTTGTCAACTACAACCACTTCATACTTGTCATACTGATCGGCCTTTATATTAAGACCTCCGATATAGAGTTTATCATCTCTTATTCCGTTAAATCCGGCACCTCTATTGGATCCGGCTTCTCTGAAATAGAATGTTCTGTTCTCGTCATCAAGCTTTATGCTCTGCTTGCCGTACTTTTGAGAACCGTCCTTGCCGTCTCCGAAGTACATCATACGATACTTGCCTGACAAGAATTCACTGTAATGGATCTTACCGATAGACTCTTCGATATTCTCCTGAGTCTCATACGGAATCTTCTTACCGTCTCTACCAAGCTTATCTACAAACTCTGTAGTAGAATACTTTCCGCTTGGCAATTGTTTCATCTCAAACAATGCAAGACCTGATATCATTCCGCCCTTATCGTCAAAAGCATACTTCTTTCCGTTGATAGTCTTTATCTCATTTGCAATCAAATGGCCTTTGCCGTCTGCATAATACCATGCACTGCCGTCCTCTTCCCATTTACCCTTGTTAAGGAAGTAGCCCGGAATAACCTTAAACCATCCCTTGGTAGACTTTGCGCCGTCCTCAGGTGTAGAGAAATACATAAAGCTCTCACTGTATTCCGCTCTCTGTGATTTCGGAACCGCTGTAGAAGGAGTAGCCTCTGTATACCAGCTTGCAATCATTCTACCGTCTTCGTCAAATCCATACTTCTTTCCGTTGATGGTCTTTCCGAGACTCTTTACCTCTTTCTTACCTGAGGCATTGAAATAGAACCATCTTACCTGATCCGTATCCCAGTAATCAATGTTCGGTTGCTCTTCCATGGTTCTTGCATTGTCGTCATGAACCATAATCTCTCTCCAACCTGTAGTCATTGCACCGTCATTTGCATCACCGAAGTAATACTTTGCATTCCTCCATGCATCCTGATCTGTAAGTCTCTCACCCTGTGATACCCATCCGAAAAGCATCTTTCCGTCAACATCAAAAGCATATTTCTTTCCGTTGATAGTCTTTAGAGAAACATCACTTGAAGATGATTCGTTTCTCTTATATGCTTTTCCGTTGTCACCGAAATAGTACCACCACTGATCAGGCTCATCTTTGTCGTAGTCATTTGTATTCGGTATGGCAACCCACTGATTTCTTACCATCACACCGTTTACATCCACATAGTATGTAGAGTTTCCGTCATCGATAAGAGAATCTTTTGCCATATCTCCTAAATCATCCAAATAATACCAATAGTCCCCTGATTTTTGCCACTTCTGTGATACTTTCTCCTCGTTTTTGTCATAGTATACCCAAGTACCGTTCTCCTGTTGCCAACCTGTTGCGGCAAAAGATGTCATCGCACCTGCAACACTCATAACACCTACGAGTAATGCCAGCTTTGTCTGCTTCTTCATTATATTCTCCCTGCTAATCTATTTGATATAAGTCAGTATGCTAATATACATAACTGCTTTATCTGTACATATTTTATCAGAATAAAGCCAAAATATAAAGTATTTATTTGTATTTTTTATATATATTCATAATCTTTATAAATTTTATACAAGCAAAATTACATAAAATATTTGTATTAAATCTTATCAGAGTCTAATTTTATAGTTTATTTGAAAATTCAATTCTAAAATATATGCAATATATCGAGATTGAATTGCGCAAAACGGATTTTAGTTAGCAAATGCTAACTCAACAGGTTAAACTCCTTTATACACATTAAGAAGAGAGCACCGACCTTTCACATCAATGCTCTCTTCAATATATTCCTGGCTCCAACGGATTAATCCTCTCTTTCTAAATAAACCGGGATTTCTATATCTGATGCCTTTTAAAAATTATTGACACTCTGTATAGTTATTGCTATTCAGTTTTTGATTTATCCTCCTATAAGCTTCCTTTCACTTCTAATACATGGTTGTTATCAATCTATCTACACGGTCTATCTCTCGTACGAATCCCACTTTCTCGTCATAAGACTTATACGAATACTATCCTAACCGATTCTTCAGATAGTAACTTTTAAAGTTTTCAATAATATATTATCTAATTAATCTTCTTATAGGTTCCGGATTAGATCAAAGTCTAATCATTACTTATGTTTTCTTTGGACCGTACCTCCTTTTATATTTTAATTTCCACTTAGCAAATCTGCCACCTGCTTTCTCCTCGTGGATGCGTTCATCAAACCTTTTAAGAATATATTCTCTTTTGTTTATGTCTATAGTATATCAGATTTTTTACTCTTGTCAAGAGTATTTTAAAAATTTTTATATTAAAACAGCATTTTATTTTATTTATTTTCTTGATTTTATATTTATATCTGTCTTAATTGTATATATTGTTTTAATTATCTGAATATTATGTGCAATTTAAAAGATTATAGATATATCTCAAATAAATCTACAAAACTGAAGATACCGCCTTCTTCTTTTACAAAGAATTTTTATAGCAAAAAACGAGCCTAAACTTAATTAAGCTCGTTTTATCACGGTATGTGTATACTTTTTATATTAAACCTTATACTCGGATAATATCATCTCCGGTCTATCTGCTTGCTTATTCTTTATAAATTCCTCATTTGTCAAAAACTCTAACAAAGCATCTATAGTAGCCATTATATTAGTATGAGCATAATCTTTATAATAATTAAAAGAAATATCTTTCCCTCTTGAAAGTAATATATAATCTGACATCTTAGCTAATGGCGAATCCTCATATGCTGTTATCGCTATGGTCTTCAGTCCCTTATCTTTTGCCAGTTCCATCCCCATCAACACCGGTTTTGAAGCCCCTGATTTTGAGATTGCTATTATGATATCATTTTGCTCCGCCAAATTTATATGATTCATATAATACTCAGCCGGCAATCCGAAGCTGCATCTTACTCCTACTCTGCCCAATCTAAAACCGATATACTGTGACAAAGGTATTGTATTTCCTGCGGCAATCACATGTGCTGTCCCACAATTTCTTATCAATTTCACACAGCTACGCATACTTTCAATATCTATTCTCTTTCCGATAGCTATCATATTTTCAGCACATTCGCGAAAAAAATTCTCCACCTCATCTGTACTGTTTGATGTTTTTATATCACCATATTGGCTTTTCCCCATATCTCTGGCTAATGTAATTCTAAATTGATAATAACCTGTATACCCTATGTGGTGACACATACGTACAACTGTTGCATCACTTACTCCACTAAGTTTAGCAAGTTCCGCAACATTGCAGTCAACAGTTTTATATGGGTTCTTTACAATAAAGTCCGCAATCTTACGTTCAGATAATGATAATTTTTTATATTGTTCTCTCATAACACTAAGAACTTCTCGATTTATTATATTACTTACCTCCAAATTTAATCTCCTTTATACAGCACTAAAATCTACACAAAGTCCTTAGACGACCTTCTAAATAAGTTTGTAATTTCGACTGAACATACTGCGGCATTTCAATAACTTTTACCGGATTTGAATCATTCTTACTATATTGTATGTAATCCTCTATTGCAGAATAATATTTTTTCAAAAATTCAGTCCCCAAATTAAACTTATTTATTCCATTAGCAAATGCCTCAAGCAACTGATCATCCGGGATTCCACTTCCGCCATGAAGTACCAAAGGAACATCAGTTATCTCATGTATTTTTTTAAGCCTTTCTATATCCAATCTTGGTATACTTTTATATTCTCCATGAGCATTACCTATTGAAATTGCCAGCGCATCAACACCTGTTTCATCACAAAACTTTTTTGCAGCTTCAGGTTTTGTGTATAAATCTTCTTTATAATTATCTGAAGTTTCAGCCAATCCGATATGTCCTATTTCTCCTTCAACAAACACACCGATACCATGAACTTTGCTTACAATCTTTTTTGTAATCGCAATATTTTCTTCAAGCGAATACATTGAACCGTCAATCATTATAGACTCAAATCCTGCATCAACCGATCTTTTGACAGCCTCATAAGTATAATCATGGTCAGCATGCAGTCCGATAGGAACACTGACCTCATTCGCCAACTCTTTTACCATAGTTGCGTAATTAAACAGCCCTGTTGTATGTTGTACACTTACATGCTCCGGATATAACATGATGATGGCAGGTGTATTCGTTTTTTCCGCCGCATATACAACCGAACGAGCCATTACATAATCCATACATATAAAGGCTATAACTGCAGTATTACACTCCCTTGCAATTTTTAATAAGTTATGTGTTTTTTCATACATTTTAAATACACTTTCTATTATACCTAACTTTTTACAATAATCCAAGCAACAGACCACCGGCAAAAGAATCTCCTAAACCTACAACTGTGGGTTTACTCACAAAATTTAAATCTTTACATGGTACACAACAAGTATTTTCTCTATATTTTTGTTCTATCTTTTTACAAAACTCTTCACTTTCAATCTTATTACTTATACTTTTCGTATGCAGATAATCATCTATATTATAATCGTCACCTTTTCTGAATCTTGTAGCTGACATCGTAATCCCGCTATCCAGTGCCGGACGTAAATTTTTCGCACCTTGACCATATGCAATAACCCATGCAGAACTGTGAACGATTATATTCTTGACACCAACTTGATCATAAACATACTTAATCTCATTCATTACATCGTCTATATCCATGATATCTATCCTACGACCGATATATTTTTGAAGCTCATCTTCATTCATACTTAAAATATCTATTCTATCCGACAAACTGCTATGAATATATTTTCTAAATTCTTCTTTTGTATAACAGCCATCTTCCATTACCACAACAGCTTTGTCCGGAAGGTATGATAAAATTCTATAAGTCTTTTTTATCCTGTCTTTCAATATATCAAAATCCAATATCTCTGTAAAAGAACCCAACAAGAACACTTCACACTCTCTTATTTCATTTCCGAATTCATCTTCAAGAACAGCCAAGTTTAAACTGTCTTCATCATATGAAATCAATATTCGATTTTCTTTAGGTGTTGTAAAGTCAATATCATTTGCTTTTATCCTTACACCACCTGCGCACTGTAAAACTATGTGTGGATACACGGTATTTTTGTCCTTTACTCCCGGTATTGCTCTTATACAATTTGGCAACAGTTTTCTTACATATTCATTGTAACAACTCGTTTGTATCAAACTTGGATAACCCAGACGTGAAATAGCAATTGCAGCTCTTGTTGCCGTTCCACCTAATGTGATTTTATACTCAAAGTGTTTTGCGAAACTCTTACTTTGCATCTCTGTTTTCGGTATTACTTCACATCCTATACCTTCTTTAAGGTGTGCAAGGCTTATAAGCCATATATCTCTCTCAGATAAAATATCTATATCTAACTTTAACTCATTATCATGAATATCAAATCTTTTAATCTGCTCTTCAACTACAGAAGTATCCCAAAATAATTCATAATCTACACAAGTATGAAATCCCATAGCAATTTTCTCATTCATTCAAGCTATCCCTCTTAATATTTCTATTTAATAAAAACTTGCCATGTTATCTGCCTTAAACAGTTTTATCTTATGTAGTGCAACCTTCTTCATTTCCTCTATGCAAGGTGGCTGTATCACATTCGGCTCTCTAAGTGATGTATCTTTTAGAACCTCTCTCATCTTGTTATAATATGCCACTTTAATATCACTTGATATATTTATCTTGTTTACCCCATGCTCTACAGCTTTTTCAATCTCGCTATCTTTATTTGATGAACCGCCATGCAATACTAACGGGATAGATACTTCTTTTTTTATTTCATCCAATATATCTATTCTTAATTTAGGTATCTTATCTTTAGGGTATATCCCATGACAAGTTCCTATGGCAATAGCCAAACAATCTATCTTTGTCCTTTGTGAAAAATCATATGCTTGACCCGGATTTGTATATAAAATATCTTCAGGTGCGGTAGTCTCTACAGAATCTGTATTCCCTATAGTTCCAAGTTCACCTTCAACAGACACATTTACCGAATGAGCCAATTCACACGCTTTTTTACATATACTGACATTATCCTCATATTTCAACAATGACCCGTCTATCATTACCGATGTAAACCCTGCTTGTATCGCTTTCATAATTTGATCAATAGAAGCTCCATGATCCAAATGTATTACAGCAGGTATTTTAGAATATATTATCCTCTCTCGTATCCCTTTTACCATTTCCGATGTAATATGCCTTAACTCATCCGGATGTATTGCAATAATGACAGGTGCATTTTCTTCTTCACATATTTCCATAATCCCGTTAAACATACTATAATCACTAATGTTAAATGCCGGAACAGCAAATCCTTTATTCTTTGCCACTTCAAGCAAATCTTTCATATTTAATATCATATCTTCCTCTTTTCTATTTTTATTTCAACCTTTAACTCCACCTGATGACATTCCTGCAACAAAATATTTTTGAAAGAATACAAATAATATCAAAACAGGAATGGAACCCAAAACACTCATAGCCATCATTTGACTCCAATCATATGCATGTTGCCCCATAAGTAAATTTATACCTATAGGTACCGTTCTCATATCAGTTGTCTGCGTCAATGCCAAAGCAAATAAATATTCATTCCACGCTTGCATAAATGTATACATTCCAACCGATACCATACTTGGCAATGCTATCGGAACAAGTATATACCACAATGCTTTCCACCTGGATCCTCCATCAATCATTACCGCTTCATCCAGCTCTCTTGACAATGTGTTAAAATATCCTGTCATCATCAAAATACAATATGGCAATGTCATAATTAAATACGTCAATATCAATGCCATATAAGAATTAAACAGCTTCATTGAAACAATCAATCCCATATACGGAATCAGCAAAACAATCGGAGGAATTGCCTGCACACTTATTATTATTGAATTTAAAATTCCTTTACCGGGAAAATCAAATCTGCTAAATGCATATGCTGCCAATATACCGATTAACAGTGTCGCAATAACTACACAAATTGAAACAACATAACTATTTATAAAAAACCTTACCTTCGTACCGTCAGTTATAACTGCAATATATGACTTTAGGCTAAATGATTTATCTACAAATCTTGGTGGCCAAGAAAAAATCATAGAATTATCTTTTAATGATGAGCATATCATCCACAGAATAGGAAATGATGCAAATAAAGCTCCCAATATTAACAATATTGTAGATATTATCTTCTTTACCCCTTTGTTGCTCCCTACCATTGCTATCCTCTCACTTTCTTCTGTTGCTTTACATAGAACACCGCCACAATAATACAAACCGATAAAAGAACTGTAGCAGCTGTAGCAGCCATACTGTAATCCACCTTTTGGAACGCCAGTTTGTATATATAAATACTTAAAGTCTGTGTACTGTTAACCGGGCCTCCTCCTGTGAGCATCCATATAACATTAAATGTTTGGAGCGTCCAAATAAAATCCAACATTGCAATACTGATTAAAATAGGCTTTAACTGTGGTATTGTAATGTTAAAAAATGCGCTTAAATCATTAGCTCCATCTATAGCGGCACTCTCATACAGATCTTCTGAAATGCCTTGCAGACCTGCTAAAATACTAATCATATAAAACGGATATCCACACCAAATATTTATAAAACATACAACCGATAATGCAATCATTCTGTCACTAAGCCATTCCGTATCTCTATGTACATGTGGAAATAACGATAATATATAGTTTACAATTCCGGACGGCTGCAACATTAACTTCCAAAGTATAGCAACAACAGAAGCGGTAAAAACCCATGGTAATATGTATATAACACGTGCAATTGTCTTTGTCCTTATACTAAAACACTTTGAATTCAGCAGCATTGCAAATAACATTCCAATCACCAAATGTGCAACAACGCTTACCGTTACAAATATAAAAGTATTATATACAGACTTCCAATAAACGGTATCTTTAAGTAGCTTAAAATAATTATCCAATCCCACAAAAGAGGGATTCTTAGATACAACTGCCTTGTCTGCAAATGAATATGTAATTACCATAAAAATCGGTATAACCATAAATATAATCATCAATACCACTGTCGGTAACAAATATCTATATGGTGCAGACTTCTTTCCCGTCAGTAAATTCAAAACAATCCCCCTCACGTAACAACTTTATCAATAACTATTTTTATATTAAATGACAGTGTAAATATTCCTATATCTTTTGGCATAATACGCCTATTATTTACCGGCATTATCTAAATAATTTTGCCAATTTTCAAGCATCTTATTAACTTCCATATCACCTTCAAGATACATTACTAAGTCATTTGTCATTGAGGTCATAACATCTGAAGCATTTGCCAACCCTATAAACTCATTTATTACATAGTTTTTCTTATATTCTTCGTAATACTCTTGGAACTGTTTTGGTGCTGAACTATAATCCGGTGTAGCAACCTTACTGTTTGGAAATGCTGACATTGTTGAAGCTAATCCTGCAGAAGCAGATCCGTCTTTACCGTCTTTTCCACCAAGTAAAAAATTTATGAATTCTGCTGCCGCTTCTTTGTTTTTACATGATTCTGAAATTCCGACGGCCCAGCTTGCATAGCAAATACCGCTTTTGTCTGTATATCCATCTTTTACAGGTATAGTGGCCGCTTTGAAATTCAGCTTCTCAAACTGACTCATAGTTGCAGCTGATGCCACAGTAAATGCACAATTTCCTGCAGCAAAATTACTGGTCATTTCCGCTTCTTCTAATGTGCTCATTCCCGGATACAATACTCCCGAATCATATAATTTCTTATACATTTCCGCTAAATCAGCAAGTTCCTTATTATCCTTAGTTACATATTTTCCATCTTTATCTTTTAATGTTATTCCTGATGCCCAACCTGTACCCATATATACATTCTGTATTCCATTTGCATTAGTGGTTCCTAAGTTTAAGGCAAAAGCTGAATAACCTGCCGCTTTTATCTTTTCACAAGCCTGCTCAAGTTCAGTCCATGTTGTAGGTATCTTCTCAACTCCCGACTTTTCCAATATATCCATATTGGCATACATAGGATATGCAAAGTTTAATATCGGTACTACATAATCAGTGTCTTTTACTTTCCAAACATCACTTGCAAGATCAAGCTTCACACCTACAGTAGAAAGATCTGTTAAAATCCCCATATCTGCAAATTCTGCCAGCCACGCTCCATCTATACTCAGCACATCTGCAATTGTACCGTTTGTTGCTCCCGCTGTTATCGCTGTCTTAGTATCAGCCCAAGGTGCAGTGAGCAATTCTACCTTATTGCCGGTAGCCGCCTCATAATCGTCACATATTTTCTGTAAATATCCATCCGGTAATTCTCCACCCCACCATTGTTGGAATTTTATAGTTACACCCTCAGTCTTTTTACTTTCTCCGGCCGATGACTCTTCCTGTGTGGCCTCAGTTGATT
>NZ_CALLVU010000018.1 GCF_938015485.1 uncultured Lachnoanaerobaculum sp.
TTGAATGGTATCTTAACAATAAAGAGTGGTGGGAGCATATCATAAGCGGAGAATATACAAAGTATTTTGAAAATATGTATGGAGAAAGACTTTAATTATAGTAGCTATCGATGAAATATAGTAGCTATCGATGAAAGAAATTATTATAAAGATATTAGACGAACTGCTGGAAAGGTATCCGAGTCTGGTAGGACAAAGAGAAAATATCACTGGAGTATATAAGATTTTGGAGGAGTCTTATTCCGGTGGCGGTAAGTTATTGGTGGCAGGTAACGGCGGAAGTGCCGCTGATTCAGAGCATATTGTCGGTGAACTTATGAAGGCTTTTATAAAGCCTAGAAAGTTGGATACTACACTACAGGATAAGTTAAAGTCTGTAGATGAGAATCTTGGCGATGTACTTGCCCGGAATTTGCAAGGTGCCCTACCGGCAATAGCAGTCACAGGTCATGTTGGACTTTCAACCGCATATCTTAATGATTGTAATCCTTTGCTGTCATTTGCGCAGCAGGTGAACGGATTCGGTAATGCAGGAGATGTATTTCTTGGAATATCAACTTCAGGTAATTCCGAGAATATTTTATATGCCTTAGTGACTGCTAAGGCAAAAGGAATGAAGACAATAGGACTTTCAGGAAGAGACGGCGGCAAGATGAAGGAATTTTGTGATGAGATTATCATTGTTCCGGAGGTAGAAACTTTTAAGATTCAGGAGTTACATTTACCTGTATATCATGCGCTATGTTTGATGCTTGAGGAGAGATTTTTTTAGGTTGTAGATTTTAGGGGGTGTGAAAAAACTCAATTGAGTTTTTCGCATCTCCGTTTTTGCACTTATTGTATGAAGGTTCTATGTCAAGTGTTGGGGGTTTGATTTTAGTGATAAGATTGGTTATTCGGAGGTGCTTAAGTTAATATTAAAGAAAAGGTAATATATTTTAGTACATATTGCATAATAGATACCCTTTATATTATATAACATAGCCTTGAACTTTGTACAATACGATGAAAGTTGTTTTAAAATCTTAAGTATTAGCACATCCTATTGTCAAAAACAGCAAAAATAGTATAATAAAACCATCAAATCTTTTTCGTGGCTTTCGGTTTGATATCTAAGGTAATCTATGGAAAATGCACTTTCCGCTCTTGTTAATCTGAATTTCTAAAAAGTTTCTAAAAACCATTTTAGAGTCCCGTGCATGGGTAACACTTTTCCTTCATGATATGCAGTCAAGTAGTTACGGCTACTTGGCTGTATATTAAGTATTCCATATAGAGCTTTGACAGGGTTGATTATTCAACTCTTTTTTTGAGTGGATTTTATCAAAATTTGCTATTATTGACATAGTATAAGATATGCCTTAGTATTAGAAGAGATTTGTTTTGTGGCTAGGGACGGTAGAGTATGATAAAAGATTAGATAAGATAGCTTAGCTGTATTAAAACAATATTGACTACATTATGGAGAATAAAATGAAAACAGTAATATTAGCGGGTGGACTTGGGACTAGAATTTCCGAGGAAAGCCATTTAAAACCGAAGCCGATGATTGAACTGGGAGGTCAGCCTATTTTATGGCATATTATGAAGTACTATTCAACATTCGGCATTAATGAGTTTGTTATATTGGCAGGATATAAACAGAATAAGATAAAAGAATATTTCGCCAATTATTTTGTATACAATTCCGATGTTACCTTTGATATGAAAAACAATAAGATGGAAGTACATCAAAGAAATGCGGAAGATTGGAAGGTTACGGTTCTTGATACAGGGCTTAATACTATGACAGGCGGAAGAATCCTTAGGGCTAAGGAACATTTAAAGGATGAGCCTTTTATGCTGACATATGGTGACGGGGTATCGGATGTGGATATAGATGCGCTGCTTAAGTTCCATAAGAGCCACGGAAAGACTGCGACCATAACCACTGTAAGTTTGGCACAGCAAAAGGGTGTACTGCAAAAGGACGAGTCCGGTCTTATTACATCATTCAGAGAAAAGAGCGATGACGATTCAGCCATTATAAACGGCGGATTTATGGTACTTAATCCTAATATATTTGATTATATTATAGAAGGAGATACTACAGTATTTGAACAGGGTCCTATGTTAAAGCTTGCAAAGGACGGTGAGCTTATGGGATTTGAGCATGACGGATTTTGGCAGTGTATGGACACTCAAAGAGAGAAGGAGAAGCTTGAGAGCCTTTGGGCAAGCGGTAAGGCTCCTT
>NZ_CALLVU010000019.1 GCF_938015485.1 uncultured Lachnoanaerobaculum sp.
ATGTGTTATTACAGGCTTTCCGTCTTTATCAAGTAAAGCTGTCAGACCTCCTGCATATCCGTTTGTTTTAAACAAATAGTTTACACCTGTCTCCGTATCAACCCAGACTTCAAGTATATCAATTACTCCCTGTCTGTAAACTTTCTTGAAACGATCCATAAAGTATCCTCCGATGTTTTCTTTAATTATATCATATAATAAATGATTCTAATCATTTGATTTTGGATGTTCAAGCCTTAAATTCCTCAAGACAAAATATACTGTCTGCGGTTTCATTCAAAAATTCAACATCGTGTGAAACAATAAATATAATATTATCTTTATTACTCATTTCCTTTATCAGCTTTGAAATTTTCATCATATTCTTATAATCCATACCGCTTGTTGGCTCATCAAAAAATATAAATCTTGAGTTTTTACATAGAACTGAAGCAATGGCTACTCTTTGTTTTTGTCCACCTGAAAGGATCATAGGATGTTTGTCCTTAAATTCTGTAAGTTCAAGACCATATAGCACCTTATCTAATCTATCCTGCGACAAATCCTTAACCCCAAGTTTTATTTCTTCCTCTACAGAATCTGTGAAAAGCTGGTGATTTACATCCTGCATAACCAAGGATGAATTTTTCAGTCTGTCTTTTTTGTTTAGAATTTTCCCGTCAAATGTTATCTCACTCTTTCCCCTATCATCAAGGCCTGTCATTACTCTTATAAATGTAGATTTGCCGCAGCCGTTTTTGCCGGTAATACCGTAAATATTTCCAAGACCAAATGAAATGTCTTCTATCTTTAGCCCGGAACCGTCTTTAAAATTGTACTCAAGTTTTTTAATATTTAAATCATTTCCAACCGGCCTATTTTGAGCTTTCAAAGCTGTTTTTATTGCAGAACGAAGTCCAAGTTTACTTTTACTGTTTAAAAGTTCATCTTTTGTAAGCTCCTTAAAAAGCTCTCCTTTTCTAACAAGAATAATTCTATCTGCCAAATCCGTCAAATAATAGATTCTATGCTCTGCAATGATAAGTGTAATACCCTTATTCTTTAGTATATGCAGCATTTCTTTTAATATATCAATATATTTATCATCAAGATTTGATGAAGGTTCATCCAGTACTATTATCTTACAACCTGAAATATAGCAGGCCGCCACACAAAGTATCTGCTTTTCACCGCCTGAGAGTTCAAATATACTACGACCAAGCAAATGCTTTATCGGAAAGAGCTTCAGCATATCTTCCATGCGGCTTTCCATTTCCTGTTTACTAAGCCCTATATTTTCAAGATAAAATAAAAGCTCAAGTGTTGTATCAACATTAAAAAAATGTGTCTTGGGATTTTGGAAAACGCTTGATATCAACAATGATATTTCATAAAGCTCCATTCCCTTTAAGTCCTTATTATCAACCTTTATAGTTCCGCTAATTTTGGCATTTTCATATTCAAAAGCCAGTCCGTTTATAGAATTTATAATAGAGGATTTTCCGCTTCCGCTCTCTCCTGTAAGCAATATACATTCACCGTCTGCCACATTTAAGTTTATACAATCCAGAATCTTTTTGTCCTGTTCATAAAACAGTGATAAGTTTTCTAATGTGAGCATATAATGCCTCCTGCTACTATAACACTGATTGTTACGGCATAAATAAAATCGATCAAATGTATTCTCACGCTTACATACCTTGTTTTCTTTATAGGATTGGCAATACATCTTGTTTCTGCAGCTTTTGAAATATCATCAGCAATATTTGATGAAATAATAAGCAGCGGAACTGCTACATACTCAAGATATTTAACAGGATTTTTTGTCTCTATTCCTCTTATTCTCATTGCCATTTTGATACTGTTTTTCTCCTCTACAAAAGACGGAAAAAATCTGAACATAACCGCAATAGGGATGGAAACCTCCTTAGGTATTTTTATGGCATCCATTGATGAAATAATGCTTCCTACATCAGAAGTCTTAATCATAAATTTACCTGCCGCAAAAGGAAGATAGAACATACGGCATAGAGCAAACAATGAAAGCATCATCAGTATAAAAATAGGAAACTTTTCCAAAGCACTGAAATCAGGTACGAAAAACAACACACCAAACCAAAGTATATTTTTTATAGCATCCTTTTTAAATCCGTTTATAAAATACATAGCGGAAATTACAATTACAACTGCCCATTCTAAATAATGATTTATAGAATTTACTACGGTAACCCCCAATAATGCAACCACAAAAAATTTGGTTATAGGATTCGGATTTAATCTGTTATCTTTGATGTAATACATCAAACTATACCTGCCTTTATAAAATGCTTTTTCAGTAATATTCTTCCGATATTTGCTCCTATAAGTCCTCCGATTATAGCACCAAGATAAACCAAAGCCATATGCTGATAAGTAATAAGTTTTATCAAAATATCTACATACTCCTTGCCCATCATCATAGATAACTCAATGTATTTCTCCCTTGCCCATAACATTTGCATAAGTGAACCGCAAATCCAAGTATTAAATATTGCAAACGAAAGCATATTGTATTTAAAGGAATTATAATGACCGACTCTTCTTATCAACTCGGCTATAATCATTACTGCAAATGCATGAAGTACAATGACATATGTATGTCCCCCCACAAACATAATAAGAGGTGACAGCATTCCGAAAATAAACAATGCCCAAGGTTTTTGTACCTTCGCCATAAATAACATAACAACAGTTCCGCTAACAATTCCCAGTATTGTAGGATATATCAGGAATAAAATCGGAATAACTCCAATCATTCCAACGGCAAAGGTAACTACAATATATATGACTGCAAACACACCTATCGTAACCAAATCCTTTATTTTCAGCTTTTTCTCTTTCATATCTTCCCCTTAATAATTAAATGCTTCAGCTAATTTTGTCTTTTCAATCAAGTTTTTATATACCTTTGAATCTTTTATAAGCTCATCATGATTTCCTGCCGTCTCAACAACTCCTTCATCTATTACCACGATCTTATTCACATTTTCTATTGATTTTAATCTGTGTGAGATAATAATAACCGTTTTGTCCTTGATAAGCTTATTTAAGCTGTCCTGTATCTTCTTTTCATTGTCCACATCAAGGCTTGCCGATATCTCATCCAATATTAAAACAGGTGCATCCTTTAGAAATGCTCTTGCAATAGAAATTCTCTGTCTTTCTCCCCCTGATAATTCCGCACCGTTTTCGCCAATCAGAGTATTGAATCCATCCGGCAATTTTTCAATAAAATCCATACAGTTTGCAAGCACTGCCGCTTTCTTTACTTCCTCATCGGTTGCACTCTCCCTACCCAGACGAATATTTTCCATAAT
This sequence comes from uncultured Lachnoanaerobaculum sp., assembly GCF_938015485.1. Lineage (GTDB taxonomy): Bacteria > Bacillota > Clostridia > Lachnospirales > Lachnospiraceae > Lachnoanaerobaculum. The sequence goes on from NZ_CALLVU010000019.1 coordinate 3,336, forward strand.
GCTTGTATTAAACAAAGTCACATCCTGAAAAACTATTGAGATATTTTTAAACAATGATTCTGTAGATATATTTTTAATATCCTTTCCGTCTATTAAGATACTTCCGGTATCATAGTCGTACAGCCTTGATATAAGTCTCAGTACGGAAGTTTTACCGGAACCCGATATACCTACCAGAGCTGTAACTTCTCCCTGCTTTGCCGTAAAACTCACATCTTTTAATACCTTTGCATCTTCATTATAAGCAAATGAAACATTTTTAAATTCGATATCGTAGCTTGAAAGATCTGTATCTTCACCCTCTTGAAGCACTGCATTTTTTATCTCCTTTATTCTTACAATTGCAGGTTCAATATAGGACATTTCGGTCATTCCTTCCCTTGAAACATCAAAAAGTTCTTTTACCTTTATTGCTCCTATCAGGTATCCTATAAGATATAAGAGGCTGATCTCATTATGAATAAGTAACTGTATTCCGACAGCCAATACTACTGCAAGGCTTATATATGAAAGTGATGAAGAAATTCCCACAGCCAACATCGGAAGAACCTCTACTTTAAGATGAATTCTCTCACTCTCCTCCATCTTTTTATACAGTTTTTTCTTCACCTTGTCGGATTGATTAAAGCTGCTTATCTCCTGTTGTAACTCTATTGTTTCTTGAAAAAGCTCTGAATTATCTCTTAGAATATTAAAATATCTGCTGTACTCTGAAACTTCCTTTTGTTTTGCCAAAGGATTAATCATAAAGCTTAAAAGAGTGGGAATAATTGCCGCAAGTCCAAGCTTCCAGTTTCCGATAAGCATAATAAGTCCCATCAAAGGAAAGAATAACCACATAGCCACAACCTTGGGTATAGAATGGCTCATAGAATGCTCTATCCTTTCCACATCAGACATTATCGTTTGTGAAAGGTCGGAGAGATCGTGCTTTGAAAAATAAGCCAGCGGAAGCTGTGCCAGATTCTCTGCTATTCCCTTTCTCAAATTTGCCGATTCTTTATAGGTGGAATTATAAAGACTTACATATTCCTCTGATAATAAGATGTACATAAATATCAGAGTAAGTATTGCCATAACAATATACTGCAAGGTGCTTGATACATTTCCCAAGACCAACTGATTAATCAGTCCCATTAAAATAAACATCGGACCAAGGTTGATACAATATGTCAAAAAACAAAATGTCGTTGCTTTTGTAAGATTTTTTGCACCCTGTTCTGAGAGAGCATATCTTTTCTTATAATAGTTTTTCATTTGACACCCTCCAATCATTTGCAGTTTCGTAAAGGCTAAGGAGTCTGCTGTATAACCCTCCGGTTTTTACTAATGAATCATTATCTCCTCGCTCTATTACATTTCCCTTTTCCAAAACTATTATTTCATCTACATTTCTAATACTTGTCATCCTATGGGCAATCATTATAACAGTCTTATCCTGCATTAAATTTTTAAATGCCTTTTGTAATTCGTATTCATTATCTGCATCAATTGCCGCACTTGCTTCATCCATAATTACAATAGGTGAATTTTTCAAAATAGCCCTTGCAATAGCGATCCTTTGCTTTTCACCTCCTGAAAGATACACACCCTTTGAACCTATAATTGTATTTTCCCTGTCTTTAAACTTTTCAATAATTTCATCACAGCCTGCAAGACTGAGAGCCTTCATTACTTTATCTCTGTCTGCACTTTCATCAGCCAATGCAACATTATCATATATTGATTTTTTAAACAGTTTGCTGTCTTGAAATACAAATGAAATATTGCGTATAACAGCTTCCTTTGTGTATTCAGAAAGAGGATAACCTCCGATTTTTATTGTACCCTTATCCACCTTATAAAATCCTGACAAAAGCTTTGCAATAGTTGACTTTCCTGAACCTGAATGCCCTACTAAGGCATATGTTTTTTTCTCTTCTAATGAAAATGATAAATTTTCCAGAACCTTTTTATCTCCATATGAAAAGCTCACATTTTCAAATTCAATATTGAAATTGTCAAAATGATCTCTGTTTCCATATGTGAGTTTATCCTCCTGCATCTTTTCATATAATTCTTCCAAACTGTCAATGGCAAAATTTGCATTATAGATATTCATGCTTGCCCACATTATTTTCATAAAAGAGACCATTATTACACCGCTTAAGAAAAAGATCATAATAAGCTCTACAGCCATAAATTTAGGATCTTTTATACCGGTTAAAAAGAAGCTGAGCGGAATACTGATAATTGCGATCAATCCCAAAAATATCAGCTGATATATTACATAGGGTGTTTTACAAGACAGAGAATAATCGTAAGCATATTTTGAATACTCCATAATAGAATCATTCAATGCCTTAAAGGATTTAAGTTTTGAACCGAATATCTTTATTACCTGTATGCCTCTGATATACTCCACAGTTTCAGAACTCAGTTTATCAAGTGAAGTCTGATACAGTTTCATAAAATCTTTATTGCCCATCATTCCCATCAATATAAGTCCGCTTACAACAGATAAAACTATAATAACGATTCCGACTCTAAGACTTATGGCAAATGCCAGTATAAATGAAAAAATCGGTACCAAAAATGCCTGTGAATTATCCGGCAACATATGAGCTACCGCCATATGTGTTTTTGCCGCATTATCATCTATAGTTTTTCTGATATATCCTGAGGAATGCAGATCAAAAAATCGAAAGCTTGCATCGGTAAGACCTTCAATTCCTCTTTTTCGCAAATTTGTTTCAAGTCTGAATGCCAGCTTATGTGAAACAATGCCGGAGGCTAAATACATTATTGCACTTATAGTTAAACAGATAACTATCCTTGTCGAATAATATCCTGCATTTTCATAATTTCCCTTTACTACCGCTTCTTTTAGAAGTAAAAATATATAATAATACCCATAAACCACCAGGAATGCCGAAATACTTGATACTATGATTGTCATATATCCGATATATTTTTCATTCGGCACATATCTGAATAATTTCTTATAAACTCCCATCAGTTTTCTCCTTTACTTGTTCAAATATGTAAGTAAATATTGCTTCCAAATACTTTCTGTTCTTTTTAAAATTTTCTCTTGCATCCAGTACATCCGAAGCCAGTATCAGAGCATTCATAAAATCGGTAACAAACTGAAAAATCTGAGGATCAAATAACCATCCTGAATAGTCACTACTTATCGCTTTAAATCTTTCCTTTGTCTGTTCTTGAAGCTCTTCCATAATACTGTTCAATTCGGGATTTCTCTTTTTCTCAATCAAAAACTCAACATAAAGGGGCATTAAGTGATTGTTGTCTATAACTTTATCAACCATCTGTTTTGCCATAAACTTGATTTCACCACCCTTTTCACATTCTATCAAATGCTCCTTAATGATATTGTTTCTGTAATCAATCCCGCCTATCATAATGTCTTTAAAGATTTCTGTTACGTTCCCATAGTAGTGATATACTCCTCCCTTTGATAAAGTTGTTCCCGCGATGATGTCTTCCATAGTTGCCTTTCCTAAACCCTTTGCGGCAATTACTTTTGCGGCTGAATCCATAATTTCTTTTTTTCTTTCAGCCTCACTAAGTCTCTTCGCAGCAGCCATATTGTATACCTCCTCTTTACCGACGTTATCGTCGGTAAAATTATTATATCATAGTTAGGATTTGCTAACAAGTATTTATTTGAACTACTTCACTGTTACTTCAAAGTCAACTTCAATATCACTTCAAACAAACTTCAATTTACTTTGAAGTAATTTAAACTTAGCCCGACTTACTGTTATACATAAAAAATCAGCCCGGGGAATCGCCCCTGACTGACTATAAGTATATATCTCTATTAATCATCTACCTCTACACTGCTAGAGACTATAGCTCCGTTTGAAATATTGATATCATATTCATATTCCAAGTTTCCTACTTTAAACTCGATCTCATAAACTTTAACGCCATTTTCATAATCAAGCTTTGCCTTTTTAAATCTTGCCGATCCGACTCCTGCATGTGAAAGTGCTATCTGCTTTGCTCTTTCTACTGAAATCTCTGAAGTTTGAGTATTAGCCGTTGCTGTGCTTGGCTGTGTAGGAATCACATAGTTCTCAATATCCATATCAGTTGATAATATTGCTCCGCTCACTGTATCTATCTCATAATCATATTCTACATTTCCGCTGTAAAAATCAATATCGTACTCACATCTGTTATTATCCTCAAGCTCAAGTTCCACTTTAACAAAAGTTACATCCTTTTCCGCTAACTTTGCGTGTGCAAGTGCAATTCTTTTAGCCTCATCAGCTGTTATTTTCTTTGTTGCTTTATATGATTTGGATACTTTTGACTTGGCAACAAAGGTGCTTCCATAATATGGAACTCCTGTCATTCCTGCTGCAAATAACATACAAGATACTGTAACCGCACCTATTAAACTCTTACCTAATTTATTAAACTTTTTCATATTTTCCATCCTTTCCGTGTACAGTGAAAATAATTTTACCAATCTGTTAATACAAGCGTTTTTTCAAAAGGTCGTAAGTTCTTAATAATCTTATTATCCACCGTCGACGTTTATATGGATAATACTGTCTTTTTTAAGTTCTCTTATTTACCCTTTCACTATATTAATGCACGAGGATAGCATTTTATTGCATTGTTTTTAAATTTTTTTATTTTTTCAATATTATAGCTTTTATTCCCCCTCATAAGATATTACATAATGCATATTTTCAGGTGTTGTAATTTTAATATCTTCTACTTCAAATTTCCCGGTTAATCCGTCTGCCATAGCTGTTTGATGGAAATGTGATAAAGCTATCCCTAGATCCAGATGTTTTATCTTCCTCATGTCCTCATTTATATTGTTCTTATAATCACAAAAGAAGTGGAATTTGTTTCCTTCCTTTACTACAGCCCAAGGTTGAGCATTGGTAGAGCTTGGTGCCAATCTTAGCATTTCAAGTGACTGTTCATATGTTCCTGCATCATCCTTTGATAAGGGATGGGCAAAATCATTTAAGAAAAAGATTTTCTCCCAAGCCTTTCTGTTTTTTGAACCAAGCCCTACTCTTGTAAGTTTTTCTACAAGTGATTTCTTTTCGGAAGGATATCCTATCGGGCTGATGCATGGAAACAGATCATCTGAAGAAATTTCCATTACCTTTTCAAAGTTCTTTCTGCTGAAAGTCGCAGCAAGCCAGACTGTTCCAAGTCCCATCTGTGTAGCATTCAGTACCAAATTTTCAAATTGATATCCTACCGCCTCCATTGCAAATGGTTCATCTTT
>NZ_CALLVU010000020.1 GCF_938015485.1 uncultured Lachnoanaerobaculum sp.
CCCACGTATTCAGCTTGGAAGGCTGATGTTCTACCATTGAACCACACCTGCAAAAAATTACATTGCAATAGTATCAAAATTTTATGGAGTTGTCAACAAAAAATCGAGTAAAAAATGCACTTATTTTCGTACATTCGTTCTGTCTAAAAAAGTTTTTGAAAATTAAAAATAAAGTTAGATACCTATTGAAAACCCTAATGAAAAATGATACTATAAAGGTACATTATTATGTTTTTGTTATTAAAACTGCATAATTCAGAGAGGAGATTTACAATGCTACTAATTGGTAATGGAAGGGTAGTTACTGGAAATCAGGAACAGCCATTGATTGAGGATGGGTCTGTAGTACTGGATGGCAACACAGTTTTAGAGGTTGGAAACTACCGTGATTTGAAGGCAAAGTATGCTGATGCAACTTTTGTGGATGCAAAGGGCGGGCTCATAATGCCGGCATTCATAAATACACACGAGCATATTTACTCAGCTATGGCAAGAGGCCTCAGCATCAACGGTTACAACCCGCATGGATTTTTAGAGATCTTGGACGGCTTATGGTGGACCATAGACAGAAACTTAGACAACGAGCTCACATATCTGTCTGCTATGACCACTTACATTGATTGTATCAAGAACGGTGTTACAACTATTTTCGATCATCATGCAAGCTACGGAGAGATTGAAGGAAGTCTTTTCGCTATAGAGAAGGCTGCAAGACAGACAGGAGTCAGAAGTTGTCTTTGCTATGAGATATCCGATCGTGACGGTGAAGATAAGATGAGGGCGGCTGTTAAAGAGAATGTTGATTTTGCAAACTATGTGAAAAAAGATGACAGCGATATGATTGCCGCTATGATGGGAATGCACGCAAGCTTTACCATTTCAGACAAGTCAATGGAATACGCTATGTCAAGAAAACCGGAAGATATCGGTTGCCATATTCATGTTGCAGAGGGTATTGAGGATTTACACTCATGCTTAAAGGAGCACAGCCAGAGAATAGTTGACAGACTTTATGACTGGAAGGTACTTGGCAACAAGTCATTGCTTGCACACTGCATCTATGTTAATCCTCATGAGATGGATTTGATTAAGCATACGGATACCTGTGTAGTACACAACCCTGAGTCAAATATGGGTAATGCCTGCGGATGCCCTCCTACAATGGAGCTTGTTCACAAGGGTATAGTATGTGGACTTGGAAGTGACGGATATACACATGACATTACAGAGTCATGGAAGGTTGCAAATGTGCTTCATAAGCACCATTTATGCGATCCTAATGCAGCTTGGGGCGAAGTTCCGAAGATGCTCTTTGAGTACAATGCAAATATTGCAAACAGATACTTTAAGAAGCCTCTCGGAGTGTTAAAGCCGGGTGCTGCAGCCGATGTTATCGTTGTTGATTATGTACCTAACACACCTATGACCGCTTCAAACATCAACAGTCATCTGTTGTTCGGAATAAACGGTAAAGATGTAAGAACTACAATTGCAAACGGAAATATCCTTATGAAGGATAGAGAGCTTCTTAACATTGATGAGAAAGAAGTACTTGCTAAGGTTAGAGAAGGCGCAAAGAGACTTGCGGATAAGATCAATGGAAGGAGCAACGCATAATGGGCGATATAATGACACCTATTCCTTTTGACAGGATAATGGACAGACTTTTCGATGAGATGGCAAAAGAGGGGTCTTGCTTTGGAGTAAAGAAAGCATATAAGGCCGATAAGAATAAATTTTACACAATTTTCGGAAGAAAGTTGGAGACACAGATAGGTCCTGCAGCAGGTCCTCATACACAGCTTGCTCAGAATATCATTGCAGGATATTATGCAGGCGCAAGATTTTTTGAGCTTAAGACAGTTCAGAAGATGGACGGTAGAGAGCTTGCGGCATGTGTTGCAAAACCTTGTATTACAGCTGAAGATGAGTGCTACAACTGTGAGTGGTCAACAGAGCTTACAGTTCAGGAAGCATTTGACGAGTATATCAAGGCTTGGTTTGCACTTAAGGTTATCTCAAAGGAATGGGATCTTGGCGGCAGCGACGGCTTCCAGTTCAATATTTCAGTAGGTTACGATCTTGCAGGTATTAAGCTTCCTAAGGTTGATAATTTCATCAACGGAATGATGGATGCTTCAGAGACTCCAATATACAAAGAGTGTAAGGAATATCTTGAGAAGAATTTAAGCAAGTTCAAGAAGTTTACAAAGGCCGATCTTGATGCTATCACTCCTGATATTGTAAATTCGGTTACAGTATCAACATTGCACGGATGTCCTCCACAGGAGATTGAGGCTATCGCATCATATCTTATTAGAGAGAAGGGATTGAACACATTTGTAAAATGTAACCCTACACTTTTAGGATACGAAGTTGCAAGAGAGATGCTTGACAGCATGGGATATGACTACATTGCGTTTACAGATCTTCACTTTAAAGAGGATTTACAGTACTCGGATGCAGTTCCGATGCTTGAGAGACTTATGGCACTTGCTTCATCAAAGAATCTTGAGTTCGGTGTTAAGATAACAAACACATTCCCTGTAGATGTAAAGAACAACGAGCTTCCTTCACAGGAAATGTATATGTCAGGAAAGTCACTTTATCCGCTTTCAATGTTGGTTGCAAGAAATCTTTCAAGAAGCTTTAACGGCAAGCTTAGAATTGCATACTCGGGCGGTTGTGATTACTTCAATATAGATAAGGTTATAGACAGCGGAATCTGGCCTGTAACAGTGGCAACCACTATCCTTAAGCCGGGCGGATATCAGAGATTCGATCAGATGGCTAAGAAGCTTGAGAAGGCCGAGATTAAGGCTTGGTCCGGAATAAATGTTGCAGAACTTGAGAAGCTTACAGAGGATGTAAGAACCGACAAGCATCATGTTAAGCCTGTTAAGCCGCTTCCTAACAGAAAGGCCGATAAGAAGGTTCCATACCTTGATTGCTATATGGCACCATGTGTAAACAGATGTCCTATCAATCAGGATATTACAACATACGGAATACTTGTTAACGAGGGAAGATATGATGACGCTCTTAATGTAATCCTTGAGAAGAATCCGCTTCCTTTCATGACAGGTCATATCTGTACACATACCTGTCAGAGTGCTTGTACAAGAAATCACTATGAGACAGATGTACAGATCAGAAGAAACAAGCTTATTGCGGCACAAAACGCCTTTGAAAGTGTTGTACCTACATTAAAGAGCGCAGATAAGAAAGACTTGAAGGTTGCTGTAGTAGGTGGCGGTCCTGCAGGTATCGCAGCTGCATTCTTCCTTGCAAGAGAAGGTGTGGATGTTACCGTATTCGACGAGAGAGATACCATGGGCGGTGTCGTTGCAAACATCATTCCGGGATTCAGAATTCCTGCAGATGATATCCAAAGAGATGTGGAGCTTGCCAAGGCTTACGGAGCGAAGTTTGTTGCAAACAAGAGAATTGATGATATAGCGGCACTTAGAGCTGAAGGATTTGACAAGGTTATACTTGCAATCGGTGCTCATAAGGAGCTTCCGCTTGAGCTTAGCGAAGGAAAGTCAATCAATGCACTTCATTTCTTAGAGGATTTCAAGAAGTCTGAAGGAAAGATGGAGCTTGGTGAGAATGTTATCGTTGTAGGTGGCGGAAATACGGCTATGGACGTTGCAAGAGCGGCAAAGAGAGTTCCGGGCGTTAAGAATGTATACCTTGCATACAGAAGAAATGCAAGATATATGCCTGCCGATGAGGAAGAACTTAATGAGGCAATTGAGGACGGCGTAGAGTTTGTTACACTTGTTTCTCCGAAGTCATTAAAAGACGGCAAGCTTGTATGTGCAAAGAATGTACTGGGTGAGCCTGATGCGAGCGGCAGAAGAGGCGTTAAGGAGACAGACGAACTTGTTGAATTGCCATGTGATACACTTATCGCGTCAATCGGTGAGAGTGTAAGAGGTGACTTCTACACAAGCAACGGTATTAATATAGATAAGAAGAATCTTCCTGTACTTGATCCTGTTACCCTTGAGACAAATGTTAAGGGAGTATATGCTGCAGGTGACGGTGCCAAGGGTGCATCAGTTATAGTTAAAGCTATTGCAGACAGCAAGAAGGTTTGTGAGGCTATCTTAAATCATGCTATCGGAGAACTTAAGGTATCTGATACTACAGGCGAGAAGGTTTACGACTACAGAGGAACTTTAGAGGAGCCTGTAGAGAAGAAAGCTGACGACAGATGCTTGGCTTGTGACTATATATGTGAGAATTGTACAGAAGTTTGTCCAAACAGAGCTAATGTATATGTGAATGTAAAGGGTAAACATCAGATAGTTCATGTGGATTATATGTGCAATGAGTGCGGTAACTGTGAGACATTCTGTCCATACGCTTCCGCACCGTATAAGGATAAGCTTACATTGTTTGCAAGTGAAGCTGATATGCTTGACTCCAAGAATGACGGCTTTGTAATCACAAGAGGATGCAAGGATGTTAAGGTAAGAATCGACGGTCAGGAACTTGTATATAGAATAGGTGAGTCAAATGATAAGCTGAACTACAGATATGCTGAGCTTATCGACACAATCTATAACGAGTATGATTACTTACTTCTAAAATAAAATAATTTTTACAGATATGCCACCCTAAAAAGTGGCATATTTACTTTTAAGGAGAATATATGAAGAAAGTATTTATAAAAGGTGGAACTATTGTAAATTCAAAGGAAAGTTTTTCGGGAAATATACTTATTGAAGGTGAAAAGATAAAAAAAGTATTAAAGCCTGATGAGTTTATAGAACTTGACGATGATACAAAAGTGGTGGATGCAGGCGGCAAGCTTATCTTTCCGGGATTTATAGATGCACATACACATTTTGACCTTCATGTTGCAGGTACCGTAACCTGTGATGATTTCTACTCAGGTACAAAAGCTGCTGTAAGCGGCGGTACCACAACCATCATCGACTTCGGTACACAGTACAAGGGAGAGACTCTTAATGAAGGAATGGACAATTGGTTGAAAAAGGCAAAAGACGGAGTGTTCTGTGACTACGGTATACATATGTCTATAAGTGACTGGAACGAAGAGGCGAAAAAAGAGTGTCAGGATATGATGGACAGAGGAGTGACCACCTTTAAGATTTACCTTACATATGACATTCTCCTAAAGGATGATGAGGCTTTTGAGGTAATACAAAGGCTGAAGGAAGTGGGTGCCATCACAGGAGTTCACTGTGAGAATGCGGGACTTATATTTGCACTTCAACAGGAGTTTGTAGAAGCCGGATTACAAAAAAATGTTTCATCCCATTATAAGACCAGACCGGCTGCAGCCGAGGCGGAGGCTATAGGCAGAATCCTTCACCTAGCCGAGGTGGCAGGCAGTGACATCATTGATGTGCATCTTACCTGTAAGGAAGGGCTTGACGAGATAAGAGCCGCCAGAAAAAGAGGTCAGAAAGTATATGCGGAGACCTGTCCTCAGTATCTTACTATGACAAACAAGCTCTATGAGTTGCCGGGATTTGAGGGAGCAAAGTATGTTATAGCACCTCCTCTCAGAGAACAGTCGGACGTTGACGAGCTTTGGAGAGCGCTTGCAGACGGTGAGATACAGACTGTTTCCACAGATCACTGTGCATTTACTTTCAAGCAAAAAGAGCTTGGTATAAACGATTTCAGAAAGATTCCCGGAGGAATGCCGGGAGTTGAGACCAGAGGTATTGTAATGTACTCCGAAGGTGTTAGTAAGGGCAGAATAAGTTTGGAGAAGATGTGTGAGGTACTTTGTGAAAATCCTGCAAAGCTCTACGGACTTTATGACAGAAAGGGATTTATAGAGGAAGGCTTTGATGCGGATATAGTTATACTGGACCCTAAGTCACAGACAAAGATTAGTGCCGCCACTCAGGTTTCAAAATGTGACTATGCACCGCTTGAAGGTAAGGTACTGAACGGACATATCGAGAAAGTATTCTTGCGAGGTAGTGAGATAGTGGACAATGCAAAAATCAAAGATGCTCCTGAGGGCAAGTTCCTTGAGAGAAAGCCTTATAAGAAGTTTTTATAGGATAAAATCGAACCGAAGTGTTTGCCTTTTATACAGATTTATAAAAAGCACATGATTTAAGACAATAAGAGTTCCATCCATTTATCGAAATATTAAATAAATGAATGGAACTTTTATGATTTATATAGTATAATGCTTTGGTATAAACAAATTTTAAATGTATAGTTACAGCTTGGTAATATATAAACTTTACATAGAAGGGGAAATATGCGACTTATTGATACAAAAGATGCCGTAGGGCATATGCTCTGTCATGATATAACACAGATTATAAAAGGAGAAAAGAAAGGTCCTGTATTCAGAAAAGGTCATATAATACAGCCTGAGGATGTGGAAGTATTGCTTTCCGTAGGCAAGGACCATATATATATCTGGGAAGTAAATGAGAATATGCTGCATGAAAATGATGCGGCACTGATGCTTTATGATATGTGTAAGAACGACCACCTTACAAGAGATCCTGATATAAAAGAGGGCAAGGTTGAACTTATTGCGGAATGTGACGGTCTTTTAAAGATAGATAAGGAAAGGATAAATAAGCTCAATTCACTTGGCGAGATGATGATTGCAAGTATACATGACAACTTTCCTGTGAAAAAGGGACAGCATCTTGCAGGTATGAGAGTTATACCTCTTATTATAGAAAAAGAAAAAATGGAAAAGGCAAAGGAAGTTGTGGGAGATAAGCCTCTCTTTGAGCTTTTGCCGTACAAACAAAAGAAAGTCGGAATAGTGACTACAGGTAATGAAGTCTACTATGGAAGGATAAAGGATACCTTCACTCCTGTGGTTATAAACAAGATGAAAGAGTACGGTGCCGAAATTATAGCTCATGAAATAAGCAGTGATGATGTGGAGATGGAAATTGAGCGCATCAAAAAGGTCATGGCTGCAGGTGCGGATATTGTACTTTGCACAGGCGGAATGAGCGTGGATCCTGATGATAAGACACCTTATGCTATAAGACAAAATGCCGATAGAGTTATTACTTACGGTACGCCTGTACTTCCCGGTGCCATGTTTATGCTTGCCTACGGCGGTGAGAATGAGAACATTACATTCATGGGGCTTCCGGGCTGTGTAATGTATGAAAAGAGAACTATATTTGATATAATCTTGCCGAGGATTATGGCCGGAGAAAAGGTGGAAAAATCCGATATCGACAGCTTGGGTGTAGGCGGATACTGTATGCACTGTCCGGTATGTATTTTCCCTAATTGTGCATTCGGCGTATCATAAATAGAAAGGAGCGAAAATATGGACAAAGAATTATACAAAATAATAGATGAATCAAAGAAAAAGGGCTTAAGAACCTTTGTATTTACATCATTAGGCGATAAAGATTACGGCAGCAAGGCGGTTTTAAGAGAGGGTGAACTTGTTTGGATAAGCCCGGATACAAGTTTTTTTAAAGACAATTTTGATGAAATAAAGAATATAACAAAGGCCGGTATAACGGAAATAGACGGTAACAGAGTATATGTGGAGCATATATGTAATGTAAGCAAGATAGTAATCTGCGGTGCCGGACATACAAGTATCGCACTGATAAAGATGGGTCAGATGATCGGATGTGAGATGATCGTTATAGAAGACAGAGAAGAGTTTGCCGATAAGGCAAGAGATGCCGGCGCAGACAGAGTTTATTGTGAGGACTTTTCATCAGCGCTGAGAAAATTTGACTCGGACTATGATACCTACTTTGTAGTGGTGACAAGAGGACATCAGTGGGATAAGGAATGTATCAGAGAGATTCTAAAAAAGCCTTACGCATATGTAGGACTTATGGGTGCAAAAAGAAGAGTCGGTTTCGTACTTGATGCTATGAGAAGTGAAGGCTATCCTGAGGAGAAGATTGAGGAAATCTATACTCCTATAGGACTTGATATAAAATCCGAGACTCCGGCGGAAATCTCCATATCCATTCTTGCAGAGATAATATCGGTAAAAAATTCAAAGACCAAGAATGTAGGCTATGTTGAAGGAATGCTTGAAAAGATTGAAGAGAGCAATGAGAGAATGGTTATGGCAACTATCGTAGATAAAAAGGGCTCGGCGCCGAGAGGAGTCGGAGCGAAGGCATTGTTTTTAAGAGACGGAAGCTTTATCGGAACTATCGGTGGCGGAAAAGCCGAACATGATATCATGGTTAAGGTGGATGAAGTACTGAAAAGTGATGAAGAGATAAAGCCGTATCTGTTACATGTCAATCTTACAGATAGCGAGGCAAGTTTGGAAGGCATGGTCTGTGGAGGAAGAATAGAAGTACTTATAGAACCGGTTTAGATATGAGAGATTGTTACAACAGAGAGATAGACTATATGCGCATCTCGGTTACAAACAGGTGTAACTTCAGATGCACATATTGTATGCCTGAGACAAAAAAGGTAGATGAAACACTGAGCCTTGACGAGATATATGAAGTGGCGCTTGCGGCAAGTAAATGCGGCATAACCAAGTTTAAGATAACGGGCGGAGAGCCGCTTATAAGAGACGGAATAGTAGATTTTATAAAAAGGCTTCATTATATAGACAGTGTAAAAGATATCACCATGACAACAAACGGGTTCTATCTTTGTAAATATGCCGACAGTTTGGTGAATGCCGGACTTTCAAGTGTGAATGTAAGTCTGGATTCACTAAAAAAGGACAGATTTTTTAAAATTACAGGGTTGGATGCATTTGATGATGTTATGAACGGTATCTATGAAGCGGAGAAGTCGGGACTGTGCACAAAGATAAATACAGTCTTACAAAGAGGAGTAAATGAGGACGAACTCTTTGATATTATAGGACTTGCAAAAGACAAAAATATAAATATAAGATTTATTGAAATGATGCCTATAGGTCATGGCAAAGAGTCTGACGGTGTTTCAAATTTTGAAGTATCGGAGAAAATAAAAGAGAGATATATTGTACGCGAGGATAATAAAAAACACGGTAACGGTCCTGCAAAGTATATAAAACTTGAAGGTTTTAAAGGTTCAATAGGATTTATCAGCGCAATACACGGTAAATTTTGTGACGGATGCAACAGAATAAGGTTTACATCTAACGGAAAACTTAAGCCTTGTCTTTGTTACGCCTCAAATATCGACTTAAAGGATATTATAAAGGATAAAACAATAGAATCCGATAAAAAGATAAAACTACTTGAAGATAAGATAAGAGAGTGTATAACGACAAAGCCGAAAGCACATGCCTTTGAAGATTTATCCAAGGTAAGTGAACTTAAGGATATGGTAGAAATAGGTGGATAAAATGGAAGTAAAAGCTGAAGTTTTGGCAGTATGTATCAGCGAGAAAAAAGGAACAGAGAAAAAAGAAATAGATAAAGCCGTATTAAAGCCCGACTGGGGCATTGAAGGAGATGCCCATGCCGGAAAGTGGCACAGACAGGTTAGTCTTTTGGCATTTGAAAAGATAGATGATTTCAGAAAAAAAGGAGCCGAAGTGGACTTCGGCGCATTCGGAGAGAATATTATTGTAGCGGGTGTTGACTTAAAGGGTCTACCTGTGGGAACCGTCCTTGAAATAGGAGATGCAATATTAAAGGTAACACAGATAGGCAAGGAATGTCACAGCCATTGCAATATATATCATAAAATGGGAGACTGCATTATGCCGAGAGAAGGTATCTTTGCAGAGGTTTTGAAGGGAGGTTGTATACAAAAAGGAGACAAAATAAACATTATTGAAAAAGCGGAAGGACCTTACAGGGTAGGTATTATCACTGTTTCGGACAGGGCTTCACAGGGAGTATATGAGGACAAATCAGGTCCTGTTATAAAAGAACTTGTACAGGAAGCCGGTATGGAAGTGATTGACTGCCTTATTGTGCCGGATGAGAAAAGTGAAATAGTAAAAAAGCTGCTTCACTTCAGTGATCAGAGACAGGCGGATCTTATATTTACCACAGGCGGAACAGGTTTTTCAAAAAGAGATGTTACTCCTGAGGCGACAAAACAGGTGGTTGAAAGAGAGGTTCCGGGGATAGGAGAAGCGCTCAGAAGCTATTCGATGACCATTACGCCTAAAGCCATGTTAAGTCGTCAGACTGCCGGAATAAGAGGGAATACTCTTATAATAAATTTGCCCGGAAGTCCTAAAGCCTGTAGAGAGAACATTGAATATATTATGAAGCCGCTAAAACACGGACTTGGAATACTTAGCGGCAGAGAAAGTGACTGATATTATAAAATTAAAGGGAGACGGTTATGAAGTTGAAAAATATTTGTAAAGTATTAGGTGTTGTTGCTGCAATTGCGCTTACAGGATGCGGCGGCGCAAAGACTGCAGAGAGTAAAGTCGCAGATACTACCGCGCAGACAAGTACAGCGGAGTCTAAGGAGGACTCAAGTGCAGAATCAAGCGCACAGGAGAGCAAGGCTGCAAGCGACCCTTCAGCGGTAAATGTATTTGCGGCTGCATCACTTAAGGGTGCAATGGATGAGATAATCTCGGAGTACAACAAGGCAAATCCTGATGTGAAGATAAATTTAAATACGGATTCATCAGGTAAGTTACAGACTCAGATAGAAGAAGGATTTGCTTGTGATATATTCTTCAGTGCCGGTAAGAAGCAGATGGAGAAGCTTAAAGAAGAGGGACATATAAAGGACGGTACAGATGTAGACTTATTGCACAACAAACTCTGTATCGTGGCACCCAAGGATTCGGACACAAAGGTTACAGGAATTGCAAATATCAAGGAAGCTAAGTCAATATCAATCGGTGAAGCAAGCGTACCTGCAGGTGCATATGCAAGAGAAGCACTTTCAAAGGATTATCCTGACCTCGGTATAACAAAAGAGAGTACAGGTGCCGAACTTAAAGATAAGCTCGGTATGGAGATAATAGAGAACTCAAATGTTACAAAGACACTTTTATCCGTAGTGGACGGATTCGGTGAGGTAGGATTTGTGTATCTTACAGACACATACGGCAATAATGATGTTAAGGTTATCGAGAAAGTGGACGAGTCTTTGACAGGAAAGATTACTTATCCTATAGCCAGAGTAAACAATGACGAGGCTGATGAGAAGGTAAGTGCGGAGGCTGATAAGTTCTATGACTATTTGAAGTCCGACGCTGCAAAGAAGGTATTTGAAAATTATTTATATGAATAATGTTTTAGCACATTTGGATTGGAGCCCTTTTTTTATAACCCTAAAAATAGGGCTCTTTTCAACAATAATATGTTTTTTTCTGGGTGTTGGACTTGCGTATATAAGTCTGTATATGAATAAAAGGATAATGGCGGTATTTGACAGTATACTTACACTTCCGATGGTACTTCCTCCTACCGTAGTAGGATTTTTTCTGCTTCTTATATTCAGCAGAAGGAGACCTGTGGGTATGTTCTTATACGGACATTTCCATCTAAAGATAGTCCAAAGCTTTGTAGGATGTGTAATCGCCGCCTTTATTATTGCTTTTCCGCTGATGTATAAGAATGCAAAATCGGCATTTTTACAGCTTGATAAAAATTTGATATATGCAGGCAGGACTTTGGGGCTGTCGGAGTTTAAGATTTTCTTTAAGATAGTATGTCCTATTGCATCGCCTTCACTGTTTTCAGGAGCGATACTCAGTTTTGCAAGGGCTATAGGTGAGTATGGTGCAACTTCAATGCTTGCCGGTAATATATCGGGAAAGACTTCGACCATATCACAGCAGATAGCGATTTTGGTACAAAACCAAAATTATCTTGAGGCGGGTATATGGGTAGCTATTGTACTTTTTATTGCATTTCTTATAATGCTTTTGATGGAATATATACAGAGGTAGTATGCTTGAACTGAATGTAAAAAAGAAGCTGAACAGCTTTACTTTGGAAGTAAATTGTAAACTGGATAATAACAGAATAGGAATTTTGGGCGGCTCAGGTGCAGGAAAAAGTATGATCTTAAAGATGATTGCAGGCATAGAAAAACCGGACTCAGGTTATATAAAGCTTGACGGTAAGTTGTTGTTTGACTCACAAAAAAAGATTGATATAAAGCCGCAGGACAGACATATAGGGTATTGCTTTCAAAATTATGCACTTTTTCCACATCTTTCAGTGTATGAAAATATCACTATAGGACTGGATAATGCCGGTAAAAGTCTTGCCGATGAGTTTTTGGGAAAATTTGAACTTACTCAGATAAAAGATGCCAAGCCGAACAGAATAAGCGGCGGTCAGGCGGCGAGAGTGGCGATGGCAAGAATACTTATAAGAAAACCTGAAGTGTTACTGTTTGATGAGGCATTTTCGGCACTTGATATATATCTCAGGGATCATATACAGGAAGAGATATCGTCAATACTAAAAGACTTTGAGGGCAGTGCCATATTTGTATCACATTCCAGAGATGAGATATACAGACTTTGTGAAAGCATGATAGTTATTTACAGGGGAAAGATGACCAATCTTGGAAATACAAAGGAAATATTCAAAAATCCCGAGACGAAGAATGCCGCAATACTTACAGGTTGTAAAAATATTTCCGATATAAGATATATTGATGAAAATACATTGGAAGCTCTTGACTGGGGAGTAAGATTGAAATTTTCAGAGACAGTACCTAAGGGAGTATCTGCAGTAGGCATAAGG
Source organism: uncultured Lachnoanaerobaculum sp. (assembly GCF_938015485.1). GTDB lineage: Bacteria > Bacillota > Clostridia > Lachnospirales > Lachnospiraceae > Lachnoanaerobaculum. The sequence continues at coordinate 12,654 of NZ_CALLVU010000020.1, forward strand.
GCACATGAATTTCATCCTGTATGGGGTGAGCCTGAGGGAAATATATTTGATTTCAGATTAAAGAGTAAGGCAAAGTTGCCTTTTGAGGACAATTATTATATAAAGACCTGCGGCGTACAGGATATTACCTGGCTTGTTCAAAGAGATATGAAAGAGTTGATAGAAAAAAAGGGTTTACCTGATTTTTTGAAAGTAGATGAGAAAGATATATTGCTTTTAAAGTAGATTGGAGAAAAATGGAGTTTACACATTTTGATGAAAATAAGAATGCCGTGATGGTGGATGTATCGGATAAGGATATAACAGACAGGGTTGCCGTTGCGACGGGCAGAATTACACTCTGTGATGAGGCTATGGAAGCGATAAAGGGCAGAAAGATAAAAAAGGGCGATGTACTTACTGTAGCACAGGTGGCAGGTATTATGGGACAAAAAAAAACCTCAGAGCTTATCCCTATGTGCCACAATATCAATCTGACAAGTTCCAAGATAACATTTGAGATAGAAGGCAATGATATAGTGGTATTTTCAAAAGCGAAGACTGCCGGCAAGACCGGAGTTGAGATGGAGGCGCTGATGGGGGTAAATATTGCACTTCTTACAGTCTATGATATGTGTAAGGCTATCGACAAGAGGATGCTTATAAGTGATGTGCATCTTTTGGAAAAGAAAGGTGGAAAGAGCGGAGACTTTTTCTTTTAATAAAAAGGCTAATCGGGCGATAACCTGATTAGCCTTTTGAGTTATATTATTGTGCCGGCTTAATATATGCACTTGCTACATAAGCCTGTCCGCCGTTGTAGTTGATGATAGCCCAGTTGGCATCCTGTGCTCCCACATATTCGACACTTACACCTACATTCAGTGTAGCCAAAAGATCGCCGTCTTTTGACGGTGAAGAGCGAACATTAAGCTTGGTTGTAGTGATATATTTTGTGGTTGACGCCTGTGTACTTGATGTTTCCAAGCTGCTCTCAGAGCTTTCTGACCCCTCACTTGTAGCAACGGTAGTAGTGGTTGCAGTCTTGGTCTTGGTACCTTTACCGCCCTTTAGAGGGTTGATGGATCTGAATAAAATTATCAAAATGAACAGAATAACCACACCTATAAGTACTTTTATCAAATCAGGTGTGTTTACAGTCGGCTTTTTCTTTTTCGGAGTCTTCTTTGCGACCTTCCTTTTCGGAGCGGACTCGCTGCTTTTGGTAACCGGTCTTCTTTGTACATTGTCATTACGTACAGGAACCGGAGTTATCTTGCTCTTTTTAGGTGAGTAGTCGCGTATAAAAGCCTGCACTTCCTCTGAGAGTAACTGATATGCCATAGTGGCATTGAAGCCGTCGTCATTATTTTCATGTACGGCTTTATTGCTTATAACACAAATCTTGTGATAGTGTTCACATGATTTTTCTGAAATGGTTTTGTTTTCGCATAAGGAATTTATAATGTCTGTCAGGCTTTGATCGTCATAGTCGTCTCGTCCGCTAAGCTGCTTTATCATAATCTCTAATGTCTGTCTTGCCTTAATCATGGCAAGATTATATTCCTGACCGGATAGAAGCTTTTCTGTATCATAAACCCCTGCCTGAATCTGTTGCCAGGCACTGTGAGTTGTTGAGTTTGCCATTAGGTAAACCTCCTATATTCTTTGTGTATCTGTGAATAAAAGTGTAAATACGAACTTCACAGAACTCTAAATTTATTATACAATAAGAAGCTTATAAAAGACAATATTTAGCAGATTTTTTTATAAAATATCTTATAAATCACTGAGAATTCTTGAGTTTTAATCTCTTTGCAATCCGTACTCAACTACATTGCCTTCAGTATCATATGTAAAGAAAAGATAGTCATTTAATCCTGAACTTATCCTGTAGTAATCTGTATTGCTTTTACTGAATTTTGGCGTACCGAGATAATTTTCAACTTTTGTTTTTGTTAAGTATTTGCCTTCATCAGGTAAAAGTCCGATATTATATAACATTTCAGCCCCACCGATATCATCCTTACTTGGGTGTACAACTATAGATGTAACAATCGGTTCACCGGATGAGTTTATTCTTTTTAGGACAAATGAAGTATAACAGTTATTGTCGCCATAGGTGTATATTAAATCTGAGTTTTCACTAATTTTTCTGTCAGGATCACCGTTTCGATAAATTATGTCATCTTTGGTTGCTCCGAGTTTTATACGATTATAAAATAATCTGTCTGCATACACGGCATCATTAAGGCTTAACAGTTCATTGTAGGAATTTTCATTCGCTTTTGCGGTATCAAACAGACCTGATTCATTTTTAAGTTCGTCGCTATTAAACTCTATAGTGACAGGCTCCACATCAGGGTATTCTTTCGGAATGGCTATTTCAATATTTACAGAGGAAATATAATTATTTGCAAGCATTAAGAGTATTGCGGTATTAGTCGCTCTTGAGAATAAATATGGTGATGTATAGAGCGGATTGTCACTTAGTACTATATTTTTTGATTTTTCATAGTCTTCAGTATACTTTAATATAAGAGTATATGTATTATCATTTGTTTCCAATACAGCATTGTTTAATTCTATATAAGGCAGTATTGCAGGCGTCTTTGAAACAACATCCGTTATATATGTATTGCCCGCTTCTTTATCAATAGTTAAATCCTTCAGTTTTGAATATGGAAAATAAATATTTGCGGTTTTATCATTTTTTGTATAACCTGAGCTTTGAATCGAATCGGTATTTTTTATTGCTTTATTACAAGCTGTAAAACATAAAACCGGCAAGGATATTAGAGTAGCAGCTATAATATATGTACCTTTCATTTGAATCCCCCGCTTTCAAATACAAAAAAGGAGTGTTACAAAAGTGCAACACTCCAAAATATTAATGTAAAATTACGCCTCGGCGATGCACTCAATCTCACAAAGAACGCCCTTTGGAAGATCCTTTACTGCGAAACAGCTTCTTGCAGGCTTTGATGTGAAATACTTTGCATATACTTCATTGAATGCTGCAAAATCTGCAATCTCTGCAAGGAAGCAAGTTGTCTTTACAACCTTGTCCATACCTGAACCTGCAGCCTCAAGGATAGCAGCTACGTTCTTGCAGCTCTGCTCTGTCTGTGCGGCAATACCCTCAGGAACTTCTCCGTTGGCAGGGTTTACAGGAATCTGTCCTGATGTGATAACCAAGCCGTTTGTTATAAATCCCTGTGAATATGGTCCGATTGCACCCGGTGCATTTTTTGTATCGATTACTTTCATGATAATCTCCTTTTTTCTTTTTCTTATATTTTATACTAATTTTCAGATTTGTACAGTCTATTTTTTGATACAAGAAAATTGACGATATTGACATAATATATATTTAAGAATTGTATTACTGGTATTACATATGAAAAATTGATATAATTAGCTAAATGACGGCTTTAAATAAATAAACAGGAGGATATAATTATGGGACTTATTTCAGCTATAGCAGGTGCCGCAGGAGGAGTACTGGCGGACTCATGGAGAGATTTTTTCTATGAAGATTCAATGGATAATGAGCTTCTTGTAACCAAAGGTAAAAAAAGAGTGGACCAAAGAGGTTCAAACAATAAATCTACAAATAATGTTATTACAGACGGCTCCATCATCGAAGTTGCAGACGGACAATGTATGTTGGTGGTGGAAAACGGAATGATAAAGGATGTCTGTGCACAACCCGGAAAATATGTCTACAGTAATACTGATGAACCTACTATTTTTGCAGGTAATTTGAAGGAAACTGTAAAAAGAACCTGGGAGCAGTTTAAGAACCGATTGGTATTTGGCGGCGGTGCTACAAGAGATACAAGAGTTTATTATGTAAACACAAAGGATATCTATGGAAATAAGTACGGTACCGCAGAACCGATTCCATACAGGATAGTGGATCCCAATATCGGACTTGATATAGAAAGTGCGGTAAGGTGTCATGGAGAGTTTGCGTTTAAGATTGTGGACCCTATACTTATGTACAAGGAAGTGGCGGGAAATACAGGCGGAGAGTTCAGAATGGATGAAGCATTCAGAAGACAGATGACTTCAGAACTGCTTACTTCGCTTCAACCTGCACTCGGAAGACTCTCCGGAATAGGGGCAAGATACAGCGATATCCCGAATCATACCAAGGAAATTGCAAATGAACTTAACAGTGTAATGTCAAGTGAATGGGGAGACAGATACGGTATTGAAATAAGTTCATTCGGAATAAGCAGTATTACAATATCAAAGGAAGATGAAGACCTTATAAAGCAGCTTCAAAGAACGGCGGTATTCCAGAGAACATCAATGGCGGCTGCAAACTTAAACGCCGCACAGGCTGACGCTATGAGAGATGCGGCAAAAAATACAGCAGGTGCAATGATGGGATTTGCAGGTATGAATATGGCAAATCAGATGGGCGGTATGAATGCAAATCAGCTTTTCCAAATGGCACAAAACGAACAGATGCAACAACAGTACGGTCAGCAAAACAATATGCAGCAGCAGTACGGACAAAACAATATGCAACAGCAGTATGGTCAGAACAATATGCAGCAGACAAATCAGCAAGCGGGAAATACATGGACTTGCAGCCACGGACATGGCGGAAACACAGGTAAGTTCTGCTCGGAATGCGGTGAAGCAAAACCTTCAGGTGTTGTAAGCTGTGCTTCATGCGGATACACACCTGCAGATCAGTCACATCTGCCTAAGTTCTGCCCTGAATGCGGAAAGCCGTTCTAAACCGATATAGATGGAGTTAGTATGAATAATATAGATAAGGTAACACTTACGATACCGAAAGAAAAAAATATTGCATTGATTGCACATGACGGTAAAAAACCTGATATTATCAAATGGTGTGAGGAGCATAAGGAAGTTCTGGCTAAGCATAAGCTGTACGGAACAGGAACCACCGCCAGACTTATAACTGAAAAGACAGGACTTACAGTAAAGGGATATAACTCGGGTCCGCTTGGAGGTGATCAGCAGATAGGTGCAAGAATAGTGGAGGGAAAGATAGATTTTGTTATCTTCTTTACAGATCCGCTTACTGCACAGCCTCATGACCCGGATGTGAAGGCGCTTTTACGTATAGTACAGGTATATGATGTGCCTATGGCTATCAACAAGTCAAGTGCGGACTTCATTATCACATCATCTCTTATGGATGAAGAGTATGACCATGATGTGATAAACTTTAAAGAGAATGTCTCAAAAAGGGTAAAGGAAATGTCATAAAAATGACTTGCAAGGAAGCAAGAAAGCTCATCATACCTTTTATACATGATGAGCTTTCTATGGAAGATACAAGAGATTTTTTACAGCATGTAAGAGGTTGCAAGGCCTGTATGGACGAGCTTGAAATATATTATATAGTTGAGGTGGGACTTGACGGCAGCGGAAATGACGATATCAACTATAATATGACGGCGGCTCTGCACAGCCATATAAGAGAGGCGTATCAGAGGATATTTATAATATTCCTCGGGCAGGTGTTTAAGTATGTGGTAAATACACTTATGATTTTCGGTGTGTTTATTATCGCAATGATGCAATTACGAAATTGGTTCTTTTAGTAGGAGATATATGAAAAAATTAGTTCTGATAGACGGACATAGCATTTTAAACAGAGCATTCTACGGAGTACCTGAGCTTTCAAACTCACAGGGACTTCATACGAATGCCGTTTACGGTTTTTTGAATATTATGTTCAAGATTTTGGACGAGGAAGCGGCTGATTATATAGCAGTCGCTTTTGACTTGTCTGCACCCACATTTAGACATAAGGCGTATGCGGAATATAAAGGCACCAGAAAGTCGATGCCTGACGAACTTAGAGAGCAGGTTCCGCTGATAAAGGATGTTTTATCTTCTATGAACATACCTATACTTACAAAGGAAGGCTATGAGGCGGACGATATAATAGGAACTATTGCAAAGAGATATCAAAGTGACGATGTCTTTGTCAGTATAATATCGGGAGACAGGGACCTTTTGCAGCTGTCGGATAAGCATATAAAGATAAGAATCCCAAAGACATCAAAGGGAGTTACTACAGTTCACGACTATCTTCCTGAGGATGTAATAAGTGAGTACGGTGTGACACCGAAAGAGTTTATAGATGTGAAGGCACTTATGGGAGATACCTCAGACAATGTGCCGGGAGTGCCTTCAATAGGCGAAAAGACGGCTACAAAGATAATACAGGAATACCACTCTATAGAAAATGCAATTGAGCATGTGAGTGAACTTAAGCCTCCGAGAGCGTCAAAAGCACTTTCCGAGAACATTGAAGAAGCCAAGTTTTCAAAGATGCTTGTTACAATAGTCACAGACGCTCCTATAGATACCGATATTTCAGATATGGCGGTCGGAAATCTGTATACAAAAGAAAGTCTTGAATGGATGAATAAATTGGAGTTTAAGTCGTTCTTAAAAAGATATGAGAATGTAGAAACCGCCGCAAGTATAGAGCTTGATATAAGTGATATTACAGATTTGAATGACTGGAGCGCTCTTTATGAGAAATTAAAATCTGCAAAGGAATTCGGTATCGCCATATGTTTGGATGAGACTTTTATAAAGAGTTATACAGTAAGTAATCTTTATGCAATTTCAATTACCTTGGATAACAGGACATATCTTATAAAAGACATTGTGGAAATTGATGATATTTTGGAGCAGATTATCTTTCTGGATGCAAAAAAATATATACTTTCACTAAAGCCTCTTATAAAGCAGGTAAAGGATATGAAGCTTGCTAAGAATTTTTATGATTTGTCTGTAGCCGCATATCTTATAAATCCGCTTAAGGACAGCTACTTTGGGGAAGATATTGCAAGAGACTATATGGGAAGCAGTGTTTCTTCAAAGTCTGAAATGATCGGGAAATCAAAGCTTGGTGAAGTATTAAGATTCAATGATGAAAAGGCGAAAAAGTACTTTGCAAGTGAAAGCCATGTGGCACTGTTTGCAAGTGACAGTTTACTTAAAAAGCTTAATGAGCTTGAGCTTACAAAATTGTATGAAGATGTGGAGATGCCGCTTATATACTCACTTGCCAAGATGGAAAACACCGGAGTAAGGGTGGATGAAAAGAGACTAAAATCCTATGCGGATACACTTCTTGAAAAGATATCAAAGCTTGAAGCAAGTATTATAGATAAGGCAGGAGAGAGCTTTAATATAAATTCGCCTAAGCAGCTTGGAGAGATACTTTTCGGCAAATTAAAGCTGTCAGGCGGAAAAAAGACAAAGACAGGATACTCAACAGCGGCGGATGTACTTGAAAAGCTTGCACCGGAGCATGAGATAATAAGGGATATACTTGAATATCGTCAGCTTACAAAGCTTAACTCCACTTATGCTACAGGACTTGCAGGTTATATAAGGGATGACGGACGTATACACGGTACATTCAATCAGACAATCACCGCCACAGGAAGAATCTCATCTACAGACCCGAACCTGCAAAATATTCCTGTAAGAACGGAGATGGGAAGTAAAATAAGAGATATCTTTGTACCGAAAGAAGGCTATGTGTTTGTGGATGCGGACTACTCACAGATAGAACTTAGAGTTCTGGCTTCAATGTCGGGAGATGAAAAGCTTATAGAAAGCTACCATACTGCAGCAGATATTCATGCGGCTACGGCTGCCAAGGTATTTCATGTGCCGCTTGATGAGGTGACACCTGAACTTAGAAGAAATGCTAAGGCTGTAAACTTCGGAGTGGTCTACGGCATATCGGCATTCGGACTCTCAGAGGACCTAAGTATTTCAAGAAAAGAGGCGCTTGATTATATCAACAATTATTTCAAAATCTATGAAGGTGTAAAGAAATTTTTGGACAAGCAGGTGGCTGATGCCAAGGAAAAGGGCTATGTAAAGACTATGTTCGGCAGAATAAGGCCTATACCTGAGATAAAAAGCTCAAACTTTATGACAAGATCCTTCGGTGACAGAGTGGCGATGAACTCGCCGATACAGGGAAGTGCTGCTGATATTATGAAGATTGCTATGATAAAGGTGGATGAGGCGCTTGATAAGAGCAGATATGATGCGGATATTGTACTTCAAATCCACGATGAGCTTTTGGTGGAAGTAAGAGAAGATGAGGCCGACAAGGTAAAAGAACTTGTGGAAAAGTCAATGAGAGAAGCAGTCAGCCTGAAGGTACCGCTTGAGGTGGACGCACATATCGGTAAGACATGGCTGGAGGCAAAGTAATGAATATTTTGCTTTTGGGAGGTATCGGTTCAGGTAAAAGTGAAGCATTAAAGATACTTAAAGAAGAACATAACGCAAACATTATTGAGGCCGATAAGGTGGCACATTTTTTGTATGAAAAGAATAGGGCAGGATATACTGCCCTAAAGTCTTTATTCGGAGATACCATACTGGATGATAAAAAAGATATTGATAGAAAAAAATTAGGTGATATACTTTACTATGATAAAGACAAACTACGTAAAGTAGATGAAATAATACATCCGTTAGTAAATGCTGAAATAAAAAAAAGACTTTTAGATAACAGGTTGAATGTGGTGGAGCAGGCGCTTATGCCTGATGAAAACTTCTATGATTCTGTCTGGTATCTGTATACAGATATGGAGATAAGAATAAAAAGACTGATGTTATCAAGAGGTTTAAACAGAGAGAGAATAGAGACAATAATATCAAAACAGCCTAAAGAATCTGATTTTGAGTCTATTGCCGATAAGATTATAAAAAATAACGGAGATAAGTCTGAATTGGAGAAAAATATAAGAGAGGCTTTGAGGTGACGTATTGAGACTGGTAAGCTTGGCAAGCGGTAGCGACGGAAATTCCACATATATCGGCAGTGAAAAGACGCATATATTGGTAGATGCCGGTATATCAAATAAGAAAATAGAGACAAGGTTAAATGAACTTGGGCTTTGCGGCAAGGATATCTCAGGAGTATTTTTGACACATGAGCACAGTGACCATATAGCGGGACTTGAAGTATTTGTAAGAAAAAATGAAATACCTGTTTTTGCATCAAGGGGTACACTTGATTATTTGAAGGACAGAGACAAATACTCGAGGATTTCTGATTATTTTAACATTATTGATTCGAAGAATAACATTATATTGGGAGACCTCAATATAAAAGCGTTTGATATTGACCACGATGCAAACGAGCCGTTCGGATACAGAGTGGAATGCGGTAATAAAAAGATAGCCGTGGCTACAGACCTTGGAAGATATACAAAGGATATTGTAAAAAATCTTTCAGACTTGGATGCACTGCTTGTAGAGGCAAACCACGATATCAGAATGCTTGAGACAGGTCCGTATCCTTATGAACTTAAGAGGAGAATCCTAAGCAATAAGGGTCATCTTTCAAATGAGAATTCAGGTAAGTTGATATGTGAGATATTAAATGATAAGATAAAAAAGATTTTCTTGGGGCATTTGTCGGATAAGAACAATCTGCCTGAGCTTGCACTTGAAAGTGTGAGGTTTGAAATTTTTGCAGACGAAAGACCCTACAATCCTAAGGATTTTGATATAGAAGTGGCAAAAAGAGATGCGCTCTCGGGAGTTTGCTACGTGTAGTGATATTTAGAAATGGAGAAGTTTATGAACAAGGTAATAATAACTGTAGTAGGTAAGGATACAGTAGGTATTATAGCGAAGGTATGTACATATCTGGCCGAGAATAAGATAAATATACTTGATATATCACAGACCATAGTAAGCGGCTACTTTAATATGATGATGATTACAGATATGGAAAATGCAAGTGTGGACTTTGAAAAAATTGTAGAAGATTTGGATGCTCTTGGGGACGGTATCGGGGTAAAGATAAAGGCACAAAAAGAAGAAATTTTTGAATCAATGCACAGACTCTAGGAGGAAACTATGTTTGATATGTTTGAAGTAATAGAGACCAACAACATGATAGACAAAGATCTGTTGGATGTCAGAACTATTACAATCGGTATAAGCTTACTGGACTGTATTGATACGGACCTTAATAAACTTTGTGACAATATTTATAATAAAATTACAAACGTGGCAAAGAACCTTGTAAAGGTGGGAGATGATATCTCAAGAGATTTCGGTGTGCCTATTGTAAATAAAAGAATATCCGTTACTCCTATAGCTTTAATAGGCGGCAGTGCCTGCAAGAGTGTGAGCGACTTTGTTAAGATAGCAAAGACTCTTGATAAAGCGGCAAAGGATACAGGTGTAAACTTCCTCGGAGGGTATTCGGCCGTAGTATCAAAGGGAATAACTGCGGCGGACAGACTTTTGATGGAGTCCATACCTCAGGCGCTTAATGAGACCGATTTTGTATGCAGCTCGGTAAACTTAGGTTCTACAAAGACAGGTCTTAACATGGATGCTGTCAGACTGATGGGTAAGATAGTAAAAGAAACCGCAAAGATTACGGCGGACAGAGATTCTATCGGATGTGCAAAGCTTGTGGTGTTTTGTAATGCTCCCGATGACAATCCTTTTATGGCGGGTGCATTCCACGGTGTGACCGAGGCGGATGCCGTTATAAATGTAGGTGTCAGCGGACCGGGTGTAGTAAGAGCAGCTCTTAAGCAAGCCAGAGACAAGGACTTTGAGGTACTTTGTGAGACTATAAAAAAGACCGCATTTAAGATAACCAGAGTCGGACAGCTTGTGGCAAGAGAGGCTTCAAAAAGACTTGGAATACCTTTCGGAATCATTGACCTTTCACTTGCCCCTACTCCTTCGGTAGGTGATTCGGTAGCGGAAATCTTACAGGAAATAGGTCTTGAGAGAGTTGGAGCACCGGGAACTACGGCGGCACTTGCTCTTTTAAACGATCAGGTCAAAAAGGGAGGTGTAATGGCTTCTTCATATGTCGGAGGACTTTCAGGTGCGTTTATACCTGTTTCCGAGGATCAGGGTATGATTGATGCGGTGAATGCCGGCGCTTTGACTTTAGAAAAGCTTGAGGCGATGACCTGTGTTTGTTCTGTAGGCCTTGATATGATTGCAATACCGGGAGACACTTCAGAAGAGACTATTGCGGGAATCATTGCCGATGAGGCCGCTATAGGCATGATAAATCAAAAGACTACCGCTGTCAGAGTAATCCCGGTTATCGGAAAGGGAGAAGGAGAAGTGGTTGAGTTCGGAGGACTTTTGGGTTACGCTCCGATAATGCCTGTAAACGGTTTTTCATGTGAGAAATTTGTAAACAGAGGAGGCAGAATACCTGCTCCTATACACAGTTTTAAGAACTGATATAAATAAAGGCTGTTGCAAAAAGTGCAACAGCCTTTGTTTTACTTTATCATCTTGAATCCAGGGAAGTAGCGGAAGATTACCTTTGCGATTATCTTATCCTTGTGTACAAAAGGGTGAACCCAACGCCTTGAGTCCGCGGAATTGTTCCTATTGTCTCCCATACAGAAGTATGAGTCTTCAGGTACTTCAAAGTGCATCGGTGCCTCAGGAATCATAGGCTCTTTTATATAGTCTTCTTCAAGCGGAGTCTCGGAGTTGTTTAAGTATACCTTGCCGTCTTTTATATCAATGACATCTCCCGGCTCACCGATAATTCTCTTTACATAGTAAAGACTCTCATCGTCAGGGAACTTAAATATTATAACATCACCGCGCTTGGGCTCCTGGAAAAGATATGTAAGTCTGAAGCCGACCACTCTGTCACCTGTCATTATTGTGTTCTCCATAGATGCTGAAGGAACTCTTGAGTTTGCTATAATAAAGAGATTTAGAACCAGCGCTATTACGGCAGCTACCACTATTATGGAAATCCAACTGAAGATTTCTTTTACAACATCAAAATCTGAATTCTTATTCATTATCTTCTCCAATCCGTTTTTTAACATAGTCTTTAAAACCTATATTATTTTACGCTAATTGAAAGTATAATACAACCAAATGATAATATAATTATGAAAATAATAATAAACATTTTTTGTGAAACGGCAGTATAAAACATTATATGATAATAATCACATTTATATTGAGTAGCTTATAACATTTGCTTTTAACTTTGGCAAAAGAATAGTATAATCTATATAAATGTTATGGAGAGGATAAGCGGCAGTATCTTATCTGAACTATTACTCATATTGTAAGGAGAAAGGTTAGGCTATGGATAAGAATTTATATGATTTGATGGATTGGGCAGCAATAGAAGAAATCACTTATTCTGAATGTGACAGACCGAAAAAGATTCTTGGTTCACATAAGGTGGAAAACGGTTTTTTGGTTCAGACTTTTATACCTCATGCAAAGAGTGTTGAACTGTTGATTGACGGCAATAAAAATCCGGTTGCAATGGAATGTGCCGATGAAGCGGGATTTTTTGCATGTCTTGTAGGTAGAAGCAAGGAGTTTAAGTATCAGTTTATAGTGACATATGATAACGATACCGTGCAAACAATCTATGATCCATATTCTTTTGACAGTATTTATACAGAGGAAGATTTGTCAAAGTTTGAAGCGGGAATAAACTATGAGATTTATGAAAAAATGGGTGCCAAGCATATGACGCTTTCAGGGGTGGAAGGCGTAAATTTCTCGGTTTGGGCGCCGGAAGCTATGAGAGTGTCTGTAGTAGGTGATTTTAACCTGTGGGATGGCAGAAGGAATCAGATGAACAAACTTGGAGACTTCGGAGTATATGAACTGTTTATACCGGGGTTGAAAGTTGGCGACCTTTATAAGTTTGAAATAAAAACCATGAAGGGAGAGCCGATGTTGAAAGCGGATCCGTATGCTTTCTATTCAGAACTCCGTCCGAATACTGCAAGCATAGTAGCAGACATTTCAGGATTTGAATGGAGTGATGAGGACTGGATGAAGAACAGAGATGTATTCCAGTCTACAGAGACGGATAAGTCCCCTGCAATGAATATATATGAATTGCATCTTGGCTCATGGATAAGAAAAGAGATGCAGTATACTGAAAACGGTGAAGAAATAAACGGTTCGGTATTCTATAACTACCGTGAGATAGCGCCGAAGCTTGCCACCTATGTGAAGAAGATGAACTATACACATATAGAGCTTATGCCGATTATGGAACATCCTCTTGACGGAAGCTGGGGATATCAGGTGACAGGATATTACAGTCCTACAAGCAGATACGGTACTCCGGATGATTTTATGTATTTTATGAACTATATGCATAAAAAGAATATCGGTGTAATACTTGACTGGGTTCCGGCACATTTCCCTAGAGATTTACACGGACTGGGTTGCTTTGACGGCAGTCATGTATATGAGCATCCGGATCCGAGGAGAGGTTCACATCCGCACTGGGGTACTTTGATATACAACTATGCAAGACCGCAGGTCAGCAACTTCCTTATTGCAAACGCACTTTTCTGGGCTGAAAAGTACCATGTGGACGGTATCAGAATGGATGCGGTGGCTTCCATGCTCTACCTTGACTACGGCAAGAATGCCGGAGAGTGGTTACCGAATATATACGGCGGCAATGAAAATTTGGATGCAATAGAGTTTTTGAAGCATCTTAATTCAATATACAAGAAAAAATACCCTTCAAGTCTTTTGATTGCGGAGGAGTCTACAGCATGGCCGAAGATTACAGGTGATTTAAAGGACGGCGGACTTGGATTTGACTACAAGTGGAATATGGGTTGGATGAATGACTTCCTTGAGTTTATGAAGCTTGACCCATACTTCAGAAGCGGAGACTATAACGGGCTTACATTCTCATTACTTTATGCATACAGTGAGAACTTTATATTAGTACTCAGCCATGACGAAGTGGTACACGGTAAGGCGACTCTGGCAGGAAAGATGCCGGGTGCAACTCAGGAGGAGAAGTTTAACAATCTGAGAGTGGCGTACGGATTTATGATGACACATCCGGGCAAGAAGCTTTTGTTCATGGGACAGGAGTTCGGACAGATGAACGAGTGGAATGAGGATGTATCGCTTGAGTGGGATTTGCTTGAGTATGAAAATCACAAGAAGATGCAAAGATACTCAAAGGCACTCAATAAGCTTTATCTGGATTATCCTGCACTTTATAAGCTTGACTACAATCCTGACGGATTTGAGTGGATAAACTGTACTTCAAAGGATGAGACAATGGTAGTATTCCTCAGAAAGACACAAAAAGAAGAAGATACATTGGTAGTGGTATGCAATTTCACACCGGTAGTATATGAAAGGGAGATTGGAGTTCCTTATAAGGGCACTTATACGGAGATTTTCAACTCGGATGATAAGAAGTTTGGCGGAAGCGGAGTAGGAAATAAGAGAGCGAAAAAGTCAGTTAAGAAAAAAGCGGACGGAAGAGAAAATTCTCTTAAGATAAAGGTTCCTCCAATGGCAATGGTAGTATTTAAGTGGGATAAATAGTGATTTTTAATATTTTTAAATTATGTAGAGCCGGAATTTGTCTGACAAGCGTGACGGATTCCGGCTTGCCTAGTATATCGGAAAGTGATGTGGCGGAATCGGTAGCCAATGATATTCAAAAGCTTAAGCCAAGTGTAATGATGGAAACTTTAAAGAAACTCTATCCTTTCTTTCTGGCACTGGCATATGACGTAGTAATAGTCATTATTACACTTTTTATAGCAAGTCAGGTTATCAGATTTTTTTCAAAGATGCTTGATAAGTTCTTAAAAAGGATAAATATTGATATAGCCGTAAGGAAATTTTTGTTGTCAACACTGAAAGTGGCACTATATGCTTTAGTCATACTTGGACTGGCGGAAAGAATCGGTGTAAGCAGTGCGTCCATAGTGGCAATACTCGGTTCTGCAGGTGTTGCGATAGGTTTGGCTTGGCAGGGCAGCTTAAGCAACTTTGCCGGCGGAATGATTATACTTTTCAGTCATCCTTTCAGCAGAGGCGATTATATAATTACTCCGAAGGCTGAAGGCATTGTAGATACTATAGGCATAATATATACGGTACTTTTGACACCGGACAACAAAAGAATATCAATACCTAACGGTGCGTTGGCAAATGATGTTATCACCAATGTTACGGCAAACGATATCAGGCGAATAGATATAAAGGTGGGTGTATCATATAACACCGATATCAGAAAGGCAAAGAAGCTTATAAAAGAAGCATTTGATGAAAACGGACTGATATTAAAAAACAATGATATTGTTTCGTATGTGGATGATCTGGCATCGTCTGCCGTTATGCTTGGAGGTATGGCATGGTGTAAGACAGGAGACTATTTGACTGCAAAGTGGGCAATAGTCGAAGAAATCAAGATAAAGTTTGATAAAAACGGTATTGAGATACCTTATGACCAGCTGGAAGTACATATAAATGAATCAAAGACTTCTAAAAATCAGAACAAAGCGGAATAGCTTTAGCGTAGTAGAGAAATAAAGTGTTGACAAGAATACTTTAGTATGCTACCATAAGAAAGTGTTAAGACAAAGCAAAGAAAGTAATGGGGTATATTATGAAGAAAATTTATTTGTTTGGAGTATTGGCGGCACTTATGTTGGCAGGTTGTTCCGGCGCAAAGACAACCGAGAGCACATCTGCATCTGCAGAAACAAGTAAAACTGCAAGCGAGAGCAGCGAAGCAGTGAAAACGGACAGTAAGAATACTTTTACTGTAGGATTTGATCAGGACTTTCCTCCGATGGGATTTGTAGGAGATGACGGACAGTTTACAGGGTTTGACCTTGAAGTGGCTGCCGAGGTTGCAAAGAGAATGGGCAAGGAGATAAAGTATCAGCCTATAGCTTGGGATGCAAAGGATATGGAGCTTTCATCAGGCACTATAGACTGTATTTGGAACGGCTTCAGTATACAGGGAAGAGAAGATAAGTATACATGGTCAAAACCTTATATGAAAAACGACCAGGTATTTGTAGTAAAATCCGATTCGGGTATAGATTCAATAGAGGATCTTGCAGGTAAGAAGGTTGAAGTACAGACAGATTCTTCAGCAGAGGCCGCATTAAAGAAAGATCCTGATATGGTAAAGACATTCGGCAGCCTTCAGACCGTAGCTGATTACAACACCGGATTTATGGACCTTGATATGGGCGGCGTTGATGCTATAGCAATGGACAGTGTGGTAGCAAACTATCAGATTACAAAAAGAGGCGGAAACAGCTTTACAGTGCTTGATACACCGCTTTCAAGTGAAGAGTACGGTGTAGGATTTAAGCTCGGCAATGAGGCTTTGAGAGATGAAGTTCAGGCAAAGCTTGATGAGATGAAAGCCGATGGAAGCTTGAAGACTATTTCAGAGAAGTGGTTTGGTAAGGATGTTACTACTTTAGAGTAATGTAAGAGACGCTGACAGTTCATCTGCCGGCGTTTTTTATGCACAATATATCTTATAGGAGAATTTATGAATATTCTTAATATTGCAGCAAAGCTTGCACCGGGTATGCTTGTAAGTATACAGATATTCCTGGTTACATTGATATTTTCGCTTCCGCTTGGACTTTTGGTTGCATTCGGAAGAATGAGCAAAATAAAAACAGTATCTTATCTGTGTAAGATTTATATATCTATAATGCGCGGTACACCGCTTATGTTACAGCTTATGGTGGTATATTTCGGACCTTATTATATCTTCGGAGTATCAATTTCGGGAAGCTATCGTATGGTGGCTACCATAATAGGTTTTGTAATAAACTATGCCGCATACTTTGCGGAGATATACAGAAGCGGAATCCAGTCAATGCCTGCCGGACAGTATGAAGCTGCAAAAATATTGGGATATAGTAAATCTCAAACCTTCTTTGTTATTATATTGCCGCAGGTGATAAAGAGAATATTGCCTTCCGTAACCAATGAGGTAATAACCTTGGTAAAGGATACTTCACTTGCATTTACAATAAGTGTGGCGGAGATGTTCACTACGGCAAAGGCGCTGGCAAGCAGTACGACAAGTATGTATCCTTTTGTATGTGCGGCACTGTTTTATTATATATTTAACGGTATCGTCGCATTTGTAATGGAGTTTATTGAGAAGAAATTGGAATATTATAAGTAGGTGATTATGTCATTATTAAGTATGAAGTCGGTAAAAAAGTCCTTTGACGGCGTGGAGATATTAAAGGATATTTCACTAAAAGTCGGTGAAGGTGAGATTTTAAGTATTATAGGTCCTTCAGGTTCAGGTAAGTCTACACTGTTACGCTGTGCTACATTGCTTGAAAGTATGGATGACGGTGAACTTAGCTACAGTGGAAAACCGGTTTGCAAAAGTGTGTTCGGAAAATCCGTTTATGAGAGTCCTGCAACTTTGAAAAAGATTTCAGAGTGTTTCGGACTTGTATTTCAAAACTTCAATCTTTTCCCACATATGAATGTGCTGCAAAATATCTGTGATGCGCCGATAAGAGTACAAAAAAGAGATAAAGCAAGCGTGAAAAAAGAGGCTTTTGAACTCCTTAAGAAAATGGGACTTTCAGACAGAGCCGATGCTTACCCGTATCAGCTTTCAGGCGGACAGTCACAGAGAGTGGCGATAGCCAGAGCATTGGCGCTAAATCCGAAGATTTTGTTTTTTGACGAACCGACCTCGGCGCTTGATCCGGAGTTGACAGGAGAGGTTTTAAAGGTTATAAAGTCTTTATCGGATTTGAATATTGCAATGGTCATAGTCACTCATGAGATGGCATTTGCAAAAGAGATTTCAGATAAGGTTATTTTCATGTCGGGCGGTGTGATAGTGGAGTCCGGAACTCCGGATGTGGTATTTGCATCGGACAATGAAAAGACAAAGAACTTTATAGGGGCATTAAACAAATAGACGGAAGGTGAAGAAATGAAATATATAGTGGTACTTGGCGACGGGATGTCTGACAGAGATATAAAGGAGCTTGGCAATAAGACAATACTTGATGTGGCAAAAAAGCCGAACATTGACAGCTTAAGGGGCATTATGGGTATGGTAAAAACAGTTCCCGATACATTAAAGCCCGGCAGTGATGTAGCCAACCTTGCCGTGATGGGATATAACCCTTTGGAGTGCTATACGGGGCGTTCTCCGCTTGAAGCCGTAAGTATCGGAATAAAGATGAAAGACACAGATGTGGCAATAAGATGTAATCTTGTTACACTATCGGATGAAGATGATATAACAAAAAGAAAAATGCTTGACTACTCCGCAGGAGAAATATCAACAAAAGAAGCCGTTGAGCTTATAAAGGCTGTAGAAGAAGCGCTTGGAGACAGCGATTTTAAATTTTATCCGGGAATCTCATACAGACATTGTCTTATATGGGATAAAGGGCAGACAGGACTTAATCTTACACCGCCACATGATATCTCAGACAGAGTTACAGGAGAGTATCTGCCGAAGAATGATAAGATTTTTAAGCTTATGGAAAGAAGCTATGATATATTAAAAAATCATCCTGTAAATCTGAAAAGAATAAGAGAAGGTAAGAATCCCGCAAACTCCATATGGCTTTGGGGCGAAGGCACCAAGCCTCGAATAGAGAATTTTAAAGAAAAGACAGGCCTTAAGGGCGCTGTAATCTCCGCTGTTGACCTTATAAAGGGTATAGGAATCAGTGCAGGTATGGAAAGTATTGATGTGGAAGGTGCGACAGGTACTCTTGATATCAACTATGAGGGAAAGCTTGAGGCTGCTAAAAAGACATTGTTAAAAGACGGCAACGACTTTGTGTATATTCACCTTGAAGGACCTGATGAATGTGGACATCACGGTGATATAGAGGGTAAGATTTTAGCGGTTGAAAGAATTGATAAGAATATAGTGGGACCGCTTTGCAAGGCACTAAGGGATGCCGGTGAGGATTTTGCAATGCTTATAATGCCGGATCATCCCACACCTATAGAAACAAGGACTCATTCTTCAGACCCTGTTCCGTTTAAGATTTACAGATCAAATGACGAGAAGGAAGGTGCTGAAGTATATAGCGAAAAGAATGCCGGCAAGAGCGGTATCTTTATAGAAGACGGGTACACTTTATTGACAAAATTTATAAATAATGATATACAGAATCTATAGATAAAATATTAACTGTTAATAACGGAGGGCAGGTATGGAAAGAAATAAACTTAATGTAGCGTTCGGATTTGGAATATTTGGTGTTTTTTTCTTAAGCGGTATAATATTGTTAAGTACCAACTTTATGATCCGGTCATTGACATTTGTAGTAATGAGCAATATGAATTATATAACGGATATTCCTGTTATAAATGAACCGATATTATTTGTATTAAGCATTGTATGTTTCATTGTATCATTTATAGCAATGATAAAGAGTATATTGTTGTTAAAAGAAGGATGCTGATATTTATATACTTGATATATAGTTTTTATTACTATATACTAATGTTATGGAAACCAATATTGAAATTATAAATGATATGATAAAGCATTTTGAAAAGCTTGATATTGTAAAGTCTGAGGATATTCCCGACATATCGCTTTATATGGATCAGATGACAAGTTTCATAGATGAGAAGCTGAGAAGTTTTAAAAAAGAGGAGGATGATAAGCTTCTTACAAAGACTATGATCAACAACTATACCAAGAATAAGCTTTTGCCGCCTTCAGATAAGAAGAAGTATACAAAGGATCATGTGATGTTGCTTATCCTTATATACTTTTATAAAAATGTGCTTTCATTTGCCGATATAAAGAGTCTGTGTGACCTAAGTATATATGACAGTTTTGAAAAAGAGGACGGCTCACTTTCAAAGTTATACGATATTTTGGTAAGTATGGAGTCCGATAAAAAAGATGCGATTATATCCGATTTAAGGGATAGGCTTGAGTATGCGAAGAAAAAGTCAAAAGACTTTAACAGCGAAAGTGTTGAGTTATTTACATTTTTATCAGATATTGTATTAGAAGTATATTTTAAACAACATCTTATTGAGTATATTTTAAATAAATTATAATGCAAGCGTCAAAATATCTTTATTTCTATATATACTTATATAAAAACAACATACAAAAGATATGAATTAGTAAGAAAATTTTAACTATACATGAGACCTTAAATTAAATATACTTAGAGTATAAAGACAGCTTGACTGTGAAAATATAAGGAGGAATGTATGAGGTTAGCTAAGAAATTGGCGATTTTCGGGACGGTCTTAGTATGCTCGTTTGCGGCGATGCCTGTATATGCGGCAAATAAGACTATCAGTTCGGTTGGAATAAAAGTAAATACGGATTTGGATATCGGAGACAATACAGATACACTCAGTATCAACTACGGAAGCAATTCAGGCGGAGATATCAATGTATATACCGCATCCGACAGGTTCAATGTGGTGGATGCCGAGATTACAAACGGAAAGAAGCGTCTTAATATAGGAGATGAGATAAAGCTTAAGATTACTCTTGAGCCTGCAAGCGACTATGCTTTTAAGGGAACTTATTCATCATCCAATATAAGTGTTACCGGAGGTAAGTATCTGTCATCTTCAAAAAAAGACGGTGACTTGGTGGTGGCTGTTAAGTTAAATCCTATAAAGGGTACCTATGAGCAGCCTGAGGATGTGGAGTGGAAGGACAGCGGAATAGGCATTGCCAAATGGGATGAGCCTTCTGGAACTTCAGGATATTACGAATTGATACTGCTTCGTGGAAGTACACAGGTTACAAAGGTGGAGAACTTCAAGGGTAACAGCTACAGCTTTAGAAACGATATGACACAAAAAGGTACATATAAGTTCAAAATAAGAACCGTAAGTCATGGTGACGACTACGGCAGAAGTTCGGACTGGGTGACATCAGATGAGTTTTATCTGGATGAGAGCAATGTATCAAAGGGCAATAACAACTCTTCAAACCAAGGTGGAAACGGTGTCGGAAATAATGTAGGCTGGAACAAATCGGGAGATACATGGTATTTCAGATTCCCTGACGGAAGCCTTAAGACAAACGGATGGGAATATATAGGAGATAAGTGGTATCTTTTTGACGACTCGGGCAGAATGCTTACAGGTTGGCAAAAGAGAGACGGTGAGTACTACTATTTGAACTCATCAGGTCAGATGACGATGGGATGGCAGCAGTCAAACGGCAAGTGGTATTACTTAAATGCCGAGGTACCGAGAGGTAAGATGTTAAGTAACACATGGCTTCACAGTAGTGACGGCAAGTACTATTACTTGGACAGTAACGGCGCTATGTGTGAGAAGTGGACACAGATTAGCGGAAA